>JBBQGP010000005.1:0-59749 GCA_038323095.1 Chloroflexia bacterium
CAGAAACCGAAGCGAAAAATTTACGGCAGCTCCAAGATGCATGGGAAACCGGGGTATTAACCAACAGTACTTTAGAGGCGGCGGGAATGGAGATTAATGATATTGCTCTTTTACTGGGAGCTTTAGATTTACACGAACAAGGACTTTAGACCTACGCCTAAAGAGTGAGTAGCTAAAATTCTCAGTTGCATATATAATAAATAGAGAACAGTATTGGACTAATCTTTAAGTGGGACTAGGCAGGGTTTATGCAAGAGAATGAAGCGGTTGAGATACTAAACGCTTGTAAGCCGTTGGTGCAACGTTTAAGACGTTTTTCCGATTACCAGTTTAATAATGCGGATAAACAAGTCGCTCAGGATTTTGGAAGGTTTTATCGGGCGAAGTTGTGGCGGAACACTAAATTACTGGATGCTGCTGGTGTTCCGCTACATGATATTGCTTTTTTAGTGGGTCATCTTATAATCCGAAAAGAATTAAACCGGAGTTAGCTGTTGACTTGGCTCGCCGCCGCTCTTAGTACATTTTGCAAAAGGGTGATAACAGTTAGTGGCCCAGTACCACCTGGCATTGGTGTAATTGCGGAAGCTACTTGGCGTGCGCCTTCAAAATCCACATCTCCTGTCAACCGCTTTTGCCCCTGCCCCTGATAATTAATTCCAAAGTCGATTACTACTGCACCGGGTTTAATCATTTCGCCGCTAATTAATCCAGAATGTTGCACTCCGACTACCAAAATATCAGCCTGGCGAGTAAAATGGCTCAAATAAGGGGTCTGACGGTGACAGAGTGTTACAGTAGCATTAGCGGCTGTCAGCATTGCTGCGATTGGTCTGCCGATAACCGGGTTACGCCCTACCACAACAGCCGTGCGCCCTGCCGGGTTAATATTATAAAGCGAGAGCAGCTTTATCGCTCCCAAAGCCGGAGGAGGGGCAAGTACCGGCGTGCCTTCGTTCACAAGTCCGACATTTAAAGGGTGCAAACCTTCGACATCTTTGGCCGGGTCAAGCCAGCGCACTACTTCGCGTAAATTCAGTTGGGCGGGCAAGGGAGTTTGAAGCGAGATAGCGTGGTGTTTTTTGTCCTGATTAAGCTCTTCCAAATGCTCGCGCATTTCGGCGGCGGAAATATCAGCGGGCAAGACCTGGGCATAGGCCCGAATACCGACCTGAACGGCATTGCGGCTAACTACCCGAATATAATCATAAGTGGCCGGGTCTTCGCCAACGCTGACCATCACCAGGCTGGGAGCATAGCCATAAGCTTGTTTGAATTCGGCTACATCAGTTTTAATTTGTTGGCGCATGGTTGCGGCAGTGCTGCGGGTATCCAGGATAAGAGCGGGCATGAGAGTGTTACCTTTCTTGTTATGTAAATAGCAACGTTAAGAACAACGCTTAGAAATCGTAAGGATTCGAGTCGTCGGCTTCCTGAGCTTGCACCGTTGCCTCTGATTGGGCTATGTCTTCCAGAAAATCGAGTTGCAAGCCAATCTGCTGCAATTGTCGGGCAGCCGTTTGGCTAATTGAACGAGCTACCATCGTATGAAAAATAGCTGGCCCAATCGAGTTGCAATATTGCTCAAGCACTTCTTTTAGCACAAAATCCAGCCCAACCAGACTTTCGCGACGGGCGTAACGAAAAAGCCTGTTATCCCATTTTACGCAGGGCAATTCAACCGCGCTACTCTGTCCAACCGCTAAAACTTTTAGGACTGGATAGTTAATAATACCACGCTGGATAATTGCGGCTAAATTTTGTCCGACACGCTGGGGCGTAGTTAATTCACTTAGCAAGCGAATAACCGACTGGAACAAATCATCAATCAAGTTCATTTCATCGGGCCGCAAAGCATTTTTGTCGTAAGCCGAATTTTGGGGAGCGTTTAGAAAAACATCCAGTTTTGCTGATGGTGAATTTAGCAAATCGTCTGGCAGAGCCGGAATTTGTTGCAAGTGGTAAAGGCGGGCCGGGCGACTTTCGGCCCGGTAAAGGCCCAATGACTGACCCCGAAAAAGTAAACAGAAATATTCGACGTTATCCTGCCCCAAACGAATAATTCCATTGCGTCGGCTGGTAACAAAACTTTTAAGCAGATTGTGGTAGTTTGCGGAAGTGGCCGGTAAATTATTGTAGATTGGCTGGCTTTGCAAGCTTTCCCAAGCGGTTGCCATTTCGGGACTAACTTTGTTAACTTCCGGCTCAGATTTTTTAGCCGAATTAAAAAAGCCGCGTTCCTGAAGCAATTGCAAAGCTTCCAACCAGGCGGCTTCTTCCTGCTCATCAATTGTCTGTGTTTCGCCTACTTCTCCAGCTTGCCACTCCAGCCTGGTTTGATTGGTAGGCCAGTTTAGCAAGGCGTATAAGCTGGCATCGCCCTGCAAACCTTCATTGTCAGAAGCGTGAATTAAACTACCTTGTCTAAAGTATAATTCACAAACTTTATGAGATTTTCGACAGATTATCATGCCCTGCGAATTTTGCTGTCGAAGTTGTGTAACCAGCGAGGCAAGCTCCTTAAAATCAATCTGTCTCATAATTCGTACTTCTTTTCACTAACTTAATCTAAAATTACCTGAATTTTTGTTAAAAAGCATACACTAGTTATACCACAAAAACCAGATTGTAAAACCTGTATTTTAGTCTATATCCTTGAGCCTATCCCGATAGGTAGTGGTTTAGTCTATTGGCGGAACAACATCCTGCAAAATCCCGGCCCAAGTGAGATAAGTTCCTGGTTTTAGGCATGTTTTCACAATATGGTGTTGTTTGCTTTGGTTACTTGCAATATTCGTTCCAACTTTTCCTCAGTTGGTAAAGCGGGCGTTAATAAACTTTTTAAGACTTTGGAAAACAAGAAGAATACAAAAAGAGTGCATTATTTGCACTCCTTTTGCAGGGATAATATCAATACAAGACAAATCAATTTTGCCCTACTAGGCCCCGAATTTATAACCCAAACCGCGCACGTTCAAAATGTATTCCGGGTTGTTGGGGTCGCGCTCGATTTTGTGACGCAAGTGCTTGATATGTACTCGTATCATAGAGCGCGAGTCGAATTCGCTCAAATCATAATTGTGGACTTGCTTGACCAGATACTTGCAGCTCAAGACCCGCCCGGAGTTGTTCATCAAAGTTACCAGCAAGTTAAATTCGGTAGGAGTAAGATTGAGCAAATCTTCCCCGCGCCGGACTTCGTGCTTTTTCACGTCTACCACAACATCACTGACCTGCACGATTTCTTCATCGTAGGCACCGTCTTTGGCTTTGGTATTCGCTCGCCCGTTCGCATTGTTATTAACAGGAGCAGGGTCGAGGCCGGTTGCCATTTCGCCACCTTCGATAACCGCCCGCGCAAATTGTCGGGCTTGGGTAGCCAGCCGCTTTTGGTTCAAATCACTTTCGCGCTTATCTAAACCACGCTTGATACTGTTCCTCAAATCCTGAACGGTGCTAGGCTTGAGCAAATAGTCGAATGCTCCATAGCGAATTGCTTCCATTGCCGATTCCAGTGAGCCATGCCCGGTGAGCATAATTACTACCGTATCAGGTGAGCGTTTCTTGGCTTCGCGCATAACTTCGAGGCCATCTATATCGCGTAACTTAAGGTCAACCAGCAGCAAGTCAAAACTATCGTTTTCCAGTGCGCTAATCGCTTCCTTGCCACTCGCTTTGGTTACTATGTCGTAGCCTTCATCTTCCAGAGCTTCGCTTAAATAAAGTAATATATTTTGTTCATCATCAACTATCAAAATTTTTGGGTTTTCCAACTCTTTACCTTTCCAAAACTTCTGTTCATCTGCAACCTTCCAACATAATCAAGGTTGAGTCTTTTCTACAAATAAAGAGGTGGGCTGTTCCCCTTCACCCTGATTAGACTCCGACTGAATTTAACCCAAACGAAATCTTTATGCTCTGTATATTCTTATTGTAACACATTTTTTGAGCTTCGTACACTATTCTCATACTAATTTAGGAATGGGCTTGTTTATATTCATTTTCGGTTAATTAGCCGATATGTAGCCCACGCCGCATAAGGTCTAAGCCGGTAACTAGCAAAACTACCAGAACAAGCCGATTGAAAAAAGTTTGATTTACTCTCGCCCGTAATCGCGCTCCTAACGCTACACCAAACAAGGAAACCGGGATAAGCCCTACCGCAAAAACCACTCGTTCCGAAGTGTAGAAACCGGCCAGACCAAAAGCAGTTAGCTGGTAGACACCCAACGCGATAAACAAAATATTAATCACATAAACAAATTGCTCTTTTTCAAGCTTGAGGGCATAGAGATAGGGTGCAAGGGTAGGGCCACTAATCCCGGCCAACCCGTTTAATATCCCGGTAATTCCCCCGATACCGATTGCAATCGGGCGTAAGTGGCGCGGGTTAGGTCGCCAATTCTTGCGTAGCTGGTCAGTTGCCACAAATAGCAATAGCAGCAGCCCTAGCGCAATCCGTATTACTGAAGCATCAAGGGCGACCAGTAAATAAGTACCCAACGCCGAACCAAGCGCGGCCATTCCTAAAAGTGGGCCAATATTAGCTCCTTTCAAAGACACATTCGCCCCTTGCTGGCGGATACGCCAGGTAATTAGAAAGCAATTTATAAAGCTGGGAATACTGACAATCGCTACGGCAGCTTGCGACCCTTCCAGAACGGTCAAGAAAGGCACACCAATAATGTTAAAGCCAAATCCGACGACGCTCTGGATAACTGAGGTAAACAAAAACACCAGATTAGTCAGCAAAAACGCCCCTAAATCTAACATGAGTCTGCTTTCTTTATGAGATTATTTTTAGCGGTTAGAGCAGTAGATTAAAAATAACTGCCTGTCCCGCTCATTCGTTGCAAGGCGGCCCGGACGCGGGTTAAATCGGACAGTGTGCCACCGGGCGAAACGCTTTGCAAAGCGCGGGCAACCGCCTGGGGTGCGCGTTCTAACTGTGGCAGAATATCGGCCAGCATTGCATCCTCCAAACTTTCGGTAGGCTCAGTATAAAAACGGGCGGCCACCGCACAAAAAAGTAAACTTTCGATTAAAAGAGCCGTCCCCAGTTTCTTGCCTCCGGCGGCAGGATTAGCCGGGTCAGGCCGAATAGCCGCCGCGAAAGTCAGTAGTTTAGCAAGGGCAGAACGCAGCACCGGGTCGACCAAATCCCCAGAAGGGGTTAAAGCGATAGCGGGCATACGATTATGTAAAGCTTTGGGCAAAAAGCGGCGCTCTTCGTCAGCATCAGGCATATCCAGTTCGACCAACGCAAAGCGGCGGCGCAAAGCCAGGCCCAAATCAAACAAAGTATTGCGGTCTTCCGAGTTCATCGTTCCAAGAATTCGGAAGGCATCAGGTAAATATAAATCGGCGTTGCGGCCCAACCTTGCACCGGGCAGAAGTGGGCGGTCACGGTATTCCAGTACGGTAAAGAGTTCGCCAAAAGCCCGCTCCTGATTGGCCCGGTTAAATTCGTCAATAATCAGGTAATGCGGGCGGCTGTTCCGGCTCAGGCTACGCTCACACTCAAGGGCGGCGCGAGATACCACGCCCGGCTCAAAATAATAAGTCAAACCCTGCTTGCTGCCTTCCTGCGCCAGACCGGGCCGGATGCCGCCAATCACTTCGTAACTGCTCCATTCCGGGTTGGCGGTGGCAATGCTGTAATTGTTAGCCGCGCTTTCACTTGTCCAGCCGGGGTCAAGCGAACAAAGCTGCCCAGCCAGTAATCGGGCCAGCCGGGTTTTGCCGCTACCGGGTGGGCCATAAATCAAGACATTGCGCCCGGCTTCAAGATGGGTCAAAATCTCGCGGATTTTATCGGCGGAAATAATTAACCGTTCCCGCACAAAAGCCAGCAAGCCGTCTAGTTGTTCAGGAGTAAGCGACGGCGGTTGCAAATGCAGAATAGCAGATTGACTGGCAGAAAGAAGCGGGCCGGAAACTGAGCCAGGTGTATCAGGTTTGGCATCGCTATATTCAGGTAAGGGTTGAGCGGCATCTAAAATTTCGGCAGCTTCGCCCACGAAATAGGGCGCGGCGGTTTCAGCAATTTTGCGGGTGGCTAAGGGTTGAGAATCGGGAAGCGGCGAACCTGGTTCAGCCGAGCCAGCCGCCAGTAAGTCAGAATTAGAAATTTCTTGCCCAAGCGGGCTATCATCAAAAGGGGCGATTAAACGACGGGCGAAAGGGTAGAGCCATCGCCACTCGTTCAGCAAGCTATCCAGCAAATCCGGGCCAGCACTTTTGCGATTGGCCGAAGTTTGCACCGGGCGCAAAAGCCAGAATTCAGAAGAAAGGTTGTCAGTTGTCGGTTGTCGGTTGTCGGGGGGGACAAAGTTGTTAGTTGTTAGTTGTTGGTTGTTAGAACGAACAGGGTTGTCGGTAAGAATGTTTTGTGTTTTGAGTTTTGTGTTTTGAGTTGGGAACTGTGAAACCTCTGTGTCCTCTGTGGTGGAAATTCTTGGGTTATTGGTAAGTGCTTCCGACTTTATACTTCCGACTTCCGACTTGTCAAAAGAGTTCAGGCTATCGTAGAAATGGTAGTCGGGGCGGGTGGCTAGGAAGCCCTTTATTTCCGAAAGCAATTTGTTTCCCGCTTCGGTAGCGAGAATAGCCGTGCTAAAGCCATCCAAACCAATCCCGGCTAAAGCCTGGGCGGGTTCAAGACGTAGTTCGAGGCGCAAGGGGCGGTCATCTTCCTGAAAAATCAGGCGAGTAGCGGCAACAAGTTGTCCGCGCAAACCCGCCGCCAGTTCAACTTGCAAGCGTGGCTCAAGGGCCAAGCGCAATTTATCCAGCCGGGCAGCGTTTGGCTTTAACTTACCTTCCGGCAAAACTAGCAGTCGCGAAGGGCTGAAATCGCGTCGGGCCAGCCAGTGTAAAAAACTTTCCAATTCCCAGCCGTTTAGTTCCAAACGAGTTGTCAATTCGCTAAAGGCCAGAAAAAATTGGGAATAAAGGTTGCCGGGTGTGCGCCGGGTTTTGCTATCCCGCGCCAGCAAACCAAGCCGGGTAAGCTCTCCGCGTGCCTCTCGCTCGTAAATCGGCCATTCCGGGCCTTGTACCGCCCAAAAGTAGCTCAAAACATAAGGAACAAACCCCTGACTTAGAGCCGTACCAACCTGCACTCCTGCTGCCAAAAGTTCGCCCAAAAAGAAATCAAACGCCTCAAACTGCTGTCCGGCCCGGTCAAGGGTGGCAGGAACAATTAAAGCTTGCTGCAAGGCACGTCCGGCAGCGTTCAAACGTCCGGCGCGTTCGGCGGCTTTGAAATAGCTTTGCAAGAAAAGGCGGCCCGCCGCGTTTAATCGCCAGTAACGGCCTTCTTCCCGGCCACGGGCTGCCCCAAGTTCGCGGCGGCTTTGCTGGGTAGCCCCGTTTTTGAATTCGGTCAGGCTAAGGCGGTCTGCCAGAAAATCTTCGAGAATTGGGCGCAACCGTCCGATAGCCCGCGCCCGCTCCGCCAGTTCGTTATAATAAAACTGGGGTGTTTCAGCCCGCGCCCGCCGAAATTCAGCTAAAAGCTCATCCAGCCCGGTAGTCGCCCGCTCTTGCATAGCTTCTTTCTAGCAAATCTAGCAAATATCGCCTGTTAGTTTACCTGTTACCGGGTGAAAGTATGGAGCAGAGCCAATAATATGTCAAGTTGCTTTGCGGTTAATCCCTCTTTTGGGGGAGAAAAGACTCCCGGACATTTAACTCTGTTAAGTGTCCGGGAAGGGAAGAAGAATTTATCAAGCGGCTTGAATTGGGGTAGTTTCGGAAGCATAACGCAAGGTGCGCTGGTAGCGGTAAACTGCCGCCCTTGCCGCCATTTCGCCGCTACGGGTCGCCCCTTCCATCGTAGTAAACCAATCCTGACGGGTGTAATCTCCCGCCAAAAAGAGATTCGGGACGGGCGAACCCTGTACCGGGCGTTGGAAGTGAATTCCCGGTTTGATGGCAATCGCCTGATGGCGCACCACTACCGCTTTGCGAACCTGAGCCGGAACGCTACCGGGTACGTAGCGATGCAACTCCTGCAAGGTTAAATCGATGTATTGCTGGTCGGTAAAGCTATCGGTAGAGCGGTCAGTAATTTGGGAAGAAATACGGCTACCAAAATCCGGGAAAGTCAGGCGCGATTCATCCTGAAAAACCACCAGAGGGCTACCAGCCAGATAAATAAATTCTTCCCGGCGAATAACCTTGCGGTCAAACCAGATTTGGGTGGCAGTGGCTGGAACAGTCGGGATATTCTGGATTTTATGAAAATAAGGAAAGTTGCTCAGGGTCGGCGGGATTATTTGCTTGATAACTTCGAGCGGGATAGCCGAAACGTATACATCACCTCTGAGAATTTCACCGTTCGCCAGTTCAAAGCCATCAATTTGGCCCGCTGCGCCGTTCTGTCCCGGTTTATGATGAATGGCTTTGAGGGCGGTATTGGTGCGAAGAACTGCCCCCCGGCTGGTCAACCACCGCGCAATCGGGTTAATCATAACATCGGTCATACCACCCCGGAAAGTGCCAGCCCGCAGATTAAAGGGGTTAGTAATCCCGTGTGTTAGCAAAGTCAACAAAACGTAAGCCGATAGTTCTTCTGGTTCGCAAAAGGCCAGACCACGCGAAAGCGGGCGCAAAAGCCGTTCGTAAGCCGTTTTGTCCAGCCGACCATCATTGGCTAAATCGGCAATCGTGCGCTCTTCGTATCTTTCGCGGCGGAGTAAACCATTCCCAAAGGTAAAGCCGAGCATCAGCTTTTCACCCAGGTTAATCAGCTTGTTATCACCCAACAGCAAGCCAATCACACGCGGCAAATCTCGAATAGGGTCGAAAGCAAAAAAACTAATCTCGCCACCGGGTTGCAAAAACCCTACCTTATCATCCCAGCTAACCATTCGGTCATCGTCCACCCCTACTTCGTTTAGCAAGCTTATCAAACGATTGTAAACCCCGAAGAAAGTATGCACCCCGCTTTCGATTTTCTCGCCATCATTGGGGTCAACCCAATCTGCCGTCCGTCCGCCTAACTGCGGTTCGGCTTCGACTAACTCTATCTGAAACCCGGCATCGGTCAAGCGTTTGGCACAGGCTAATCCGGCCAGGCCACCCCCGGCTATTATTGCTTTAGGCCGCGCTCGTCCTGCCGCCTTTGGCTGCGTCGCCTCAAAGGTCATTAGTTTCCTCCTTTAGTGTCCTTATTTTCCGCACATAGCAAATTTATTTTATTCATTTACTTGTCTTGCTAAAAAGAACCCGAAGTCTTGGGGTAAGCACAAAATATGCCAGAATAGCAGAGTTTGCCAGCTCGAATCGCACACTTTTACGGGTTCTTGTTGGATAAAAAAGGGTAGATTGAATTTCGCCCAAATTTAGCGGCGTTGTGCAAAAACGGTTTTAGCGAATATATTTACAACGAAATACCTAGATTAAATTGTATTCCTGACGAAGCTCCTGCAAGGACTCTGCCCACATCTCTTCCCAATGGACGTTCATAATAGTTTTGGCTTTTCTACCGCGTTGCCAACCCTCTGTGACGGCATCCATAAGAGGAATAAAGCGTTCTGGCTTGTACAAGGCAGCCTGAAGCGGGCGACTTCCGATAATCAAGGCCGGATAAGGGACTGGAGTTTGGGCAACACCAAAACTTACTACCTTTACCTCTCCTATAGGGGTAGTATCAAAGCCGGTAAGTACGTGCGATAAATCGTGCAGTTGAAACAGCCGTTCCGTGATAAAACCGATGTCTTCGCCCCGCTCCTGGTGTACGTCTATAAAGCGGGATTTCCTCAACAAGTCGGGGTTAAGATTGTTATCGGTGAGGTAACGATAATAGGTCCAACCTAGCGTTCCTTCTGCCAACGAAGCCAGGTATTCCATATCGGCATCCGGGCCAAGATAGCGTTCCTCCAGCATTTGCTTGGCAACCGGGTGATTGAGAAGCAAATCGTCGTAGGCTTGTTTGGCCTTTTCATCACCGTATTCCATAAACAAAAATGCCAGAGGCACAACGGAACCCGGCGTAAAATCTTCCAGCGAAGTAAGTAACCCATCTACCAACTTGGGATGCAACATTGCAATTATCCTCCTCTTTTCTTCAATAGAAAAGCCTAACGGTATTATTTATTGTATCAGCCCAAAAGTTATTATATCAAAGATGCGATTATAGACATGGTTATGGCGGTGTGAACAAGGCTTGGCAAAATTTTCACTGGCACAAGCCGCTTTGTGTAAGTGTAGGTTTATTTACTGAAAATTGTATCGGATTAGAAGATTTTTGGCAAAAATAGGGGCAAGAGTTACTAGCTCTTGCCCCTATGAATAGTTCGAGTACTAGATAATTAAACAAGCACGGCTTGAACTTCTGAAGTACAGAAAGCACAGCGCGAAGCCGACTTAGCGATTTTGCCGATGCAAAAAGGGCATTCGCGGGTAGTTTCGGGAGCAATCCCGGTTTCCAGCTTGTAGCGGGCCATTAGCCTATTAACGGGTAAAATTACCAGAAAATAAATAACGGCGGCGATAATCAAAAACTGGAATAAATAAGGGTTATGGGTAGAATAAGGGTTGAAAGCAGAATTTGTAATAGATGCTACTTTTCTTTAGAAAGCAAACTGGTATAATGCAACCAGTTTGGCCCAGCCTGCCAAAATTTTTGGTTTGCTAAACCTGCCTCAAAGCTAATATTTCAACTAACGCCCGGTAAAGGCAAGAGGAAAAATAGAAGAACATTTGGTGAGTCCTGCAAGAATCGACTTGTCAACTTTATCACAAGCTACTATACTATGTAGGTTATCGCAAAATATAGTACAATCCGTGGGTTTGAAACTCAAACACTTCGGAAAACGATTATTAGTTATCAACATAAATATTCTAATTGAACTGATTTTGTGGCAGGTCATTAGGAGAGGAGCGGTTGTTAGATGGCCCAAAGTTTGAGAAACGGAACTAGCACAATGCCCGTTTTGCCCGCCGTAATGCCGGGAATGGTTTGCACCAGCACCCAGCTTAATATTCATACCGAAACAGCCCCGCAATTTATTGATATTACGGCCAGGGTAGCCGATATTGTGGCGCATAGCCATATCGAGATGGGGGCAGTGGTAGTATTCTCGCGCCATACTACTGCCGCGATTAAACTCAATGAGAACGAGCCGCTCTTAATCGAAGACATGTGCGAACGATTATCAAAATTGTTCCCGGTGGACGACGATTATCGGCATAACGATTTTGAAGTTCGTACCGTTAATATGACAATTGACGAGCAGCCTAATGGTCATTCCCATTGCCAGCATTTGATGCTATCTACCAGCGAAACTATCCCGGTAGTACACGGTCAGATGGCTTTGGGTCGGTGGCAACGGCTGTTTTTGGTAGAACTTGACCGGGCGCGACCCCGCGAAATCATAGTATTCGCTTTTGGTCTGCCCGGCCTTCAAAAGTAGGTTAATCCTGCCGCTTTTTGATTAGTCTTTTTTGTCACGATGTAGTATAATTTTTTGGTAAATCTGCTAACAATAGCCTGACCAAGACTAATCAGAAAGCTAGAAAGAGGTTTCTTGCGTGACCGTTCAACTTGAGCCGCTAATTTATGAAATCAGTCAGCCGGGACGCATTTCTTTTTCCTTGCCCGATTTGGATGTACCACAAGCCGAAATGCCCGACGCAGCTATGTTGCGCGAACCTGAGAAAATCGGTCTGCCCGAAGTAAGCGAGCTGGATGTAGTGCGCCATTTTACCCATCTTTCGCGCCTGAACTATGCCATTGACGTTGGTTTTTATCCGCTCGGCTCTTGTACGATGAAGTATAACCCCAAATTGAATGAAGATATGGCCCGCTTGCCCGGCTTTAGCGACGTTCATCCCTTGCAACCCGAAGAAACCGTTCAGGGTGCCTTGCAAATCCAGTACGAATTGCAAAAATATTTGGCCGAAATTTCCGGCTTCGATGCGGTAACGTTGCAGCCTGCCGCCGGAGCGCACGGTGAATTGGTGGGAGTATTAACTATTCGAGCTTATCATGTTGCACGCGGCGATACCAAACGTACCAAGATTTTAGTGCCAGACGCAGCCCACGGGACTAATCCGGCAACGGCGGCTATGT
This sequence comes from Chloroflexia bacterium, assembly GCA_038323095.1. Lineage (GTDB taxonomy): Bacteria > Chloroflexota > Chloroflexia > Chloroheliales > Chloroheliaceae > L227-5C. The sequence continues at coordinate 12,083 of JBBQGP010000005.1, forward strand.
GCGGCTATCAGGTGGTTACGCTCAAGAGCGATAAGCGGGGCAATGTAGATTTAGCCCATTTGCGTCAGATGGCTGGGCCGGATACCGCCGGAATGATGCTCACGAATCCTAACACGCTCGGTCTTTTCGATGAGAACTTAATGGAAATTTGCGATATTGTGCATAAAGCGGGCGGCCTGATGTATGGCGATGGCGCAAACTTTAACGCGGTACTAGGCATTGCGCGGCCCGGTGATTTGGGCTTTGATGTAATGCACATTAACTTGCACAAAACTTTCAGCACCCCACACGGCGGCGGTGGCCCTGGGAGTGGCCCGGTTTGCGTAAAAAACCGCCTTGCCCCTTATCTGCCCACCCCAATAGTTGAGCGCGACGAAAAAGACGGTCAGACCCGCTACTTCTTTCGGGAATTGCCGGAAAGCGTCGGCAAAGTGCGCTCGTTTTGGGGCAATTTCGGGATGCACGTCCGGGCCTACACTTATATTCGGGTTCACGGTGCGGCAGGACTACGAGCGATTAGCGAAAACGCGGTACTGAACGCCAATTATATGATGAACAAGCTAAAAGGCACTTTCGACTTACCCTATGACCGCACTTGTATGCACGAATTTGTGTTGAGTGGTCGCCGCCAAAAAGCCAAAGGGGTCAAAACGCTGGACATTGCCAAACGCCTGCTCGATTACGGCTATCACTCTCCGACGATTTATTTCCCGCTAATCGTGGAAGAAGCGATTATGATTGAGCCAACCGAAACCGAAAGCAAAACTACCCTCGATAAATTTATGGACGATTTGCTCAAAATTGCTAAAGAAGTCGAAGAAGAACCCGACTTGGTCAAGAATGCCCCCTATACTACCCCGGTATTGCGCCTCGACGAAGCCACCGCCGCCCGCAAACCGCAAGTACGTTTCAAATGCTTTGGCTAAGAAAAACTAGCAGAACGAAAAAGCCGCTTCCCTCGTCAGGTTGGCGGCTTTTTCGTTAGCGTTTATTCCTAATTTGAGTTATAATATTTTTAAGCAGTAGTTATATTCTTTACACAATTACTTGCGGGAAAAATTTTTGGAAGAACTAAGTTACATAGATTTATTTTGTGGGATTGGTGGTTTTCGAGTTGCACTTGAAAGTGTAGCAAAAAAACAAAACGTTACCCCTGTCTGTGAATTTTCTTCGGATATTGATTTAGATGCTCAAGCGATTTATGAAGCTAACTTTGGCGAAAAACCCTTTGGCGATATTTGCTTGATAGACGCTAAACAAATACCTGACCATTCCTTGTTGTTTGCTGGATTTCCCTGTCAGCCTTTCAGTATTATTGGAACACGAAAAGGTTTTCAAGACACAAGAGGTACGCTTTTTTTTGAGATTGCCCGGATTTTAGAAGCTAAAAGACCAAAAGCTTTTATACTTGAAAATGTAAAGCAATTAGTTGGTCACGATAAAGGACGGACACTCAATCGAATTTTAGAAACTTTGCGTTACTTAGGGTACCAGACTGACTATAAAGTGCTAAACGCACTTAATTTTGGATTACCACAAAAACGGGAGCGAGTGTTTATAGTTGGGTTTCTTGAACCTACTAATTTTAAATGGCCTAAAGATTGTGTCCCGATGCTGCCACTTGAACAAATACTGGAGACGGATGTTTCGGAGTTTTATAAAGCTTCAAATCAAATTCAGCTTAATCGCCTAGCCAAACGCGATAAAATAGAAGGAATACGTACTATCTGGCACGAAAACAAAGGCGGACATATCAGTGCCTACCGCTATTCTTGCGCTCTAAGGGCAGGAGCATCTTATAATTATCTTTTGGTAGATGGAGAACGCCGCTTAACCGAACGAGAAATGCTAAGGCTACAAGGTTTTCCCGATTCTTATAAAATCGTTGGCGGTTATAGCACTTTGCGAAAATTGACCGGGAATTCCGTAGCTGTACCTGTAGTTGCGGCAGTAGTGCAAGCCGTTCTAACTGCGCTCCATACCCAACAATTCTTTCAGCCAAAACCTGTTCAGTTTAGCTTTCCTGAAGAGCTATTAATTAGTTAAGAATACAGTATTTTTATAATTTGTTAATAACACTATGCAATCTGATGAATTCTTTTTACTTGAAGAAGCCAAAAAACAGCTTGACCTCATCTTTAATAAGTCTCGGGTAGATATGTACAAACCAATTCAAATCGCAGAGGTTTTGTATCATTCACGTACACAATCAACTCTTGATTTGGATTTGGGGCAGCTAGAAACCTTTCGCAAAGTTTCAAAGCACTGGCGAAATGAAGTAAGTTCAAGGTTACTCGGTAAGAATTCAGCCTCAAGCGCGAAATATCAGGACGATGTTTGGAGCGAATCAGCAATGCCTCCAAGATTGTTACTTGCACTTGATAAAGAAAATAAAGCCACCGATGGTGCTGTGGAAAAATATATTTATTTGAGATTTCAGGAAAAACAAAGTACGGTTGCTGCTATTATGGCACTGGTTGAAGAAGCTAATCCACAGAGTTTTCAAATATCCCAACTTTTTTCCTACTTTCAAAAGCTTGAAGTCCGCAGAAGTGTAGACAAGGTTTATGAAGTAGTAGTTTATGCTTTGCTGGAAACCTTTATAATTGCCTTGCAGGCAAAAGTAACTGTAAGTATCGCGGTAGAAGCAAAAGAATTGCTAAACGATTTTTCTGAGCTTGGATACGTCCTGCTTGGACTATTACCGGGACAAATCGCAAATACAAACACAGCACATGTCTACCGGGCTGGCGTAACAAACCAGGCAGACCGGGGGTTAGATATGTAGTCTAATTTCGGGCCGGCAATACAGGTCAAGCATTTAAGCTTGAACCCCTTGCAGGCCAAAAAAATAGTTGACCAAATAGAAAGCGATAATATTATAGTAGTTTGCCGCGATGCAGATGAAGAAGTAATCAAAATCATAGTTGACCAAATAAGCTGGGGGAGCAGAGTTCGAGGAATTGTTAAAGAAGGCCAATTAGTCGAATGGTATGAGCGATGTTTGAGAGGTCAACATTCCGCTACACTCGCAACCGGGTTGCTAAACAGATTGAATAATGAATTCAAACGCGAGTTTCCTCAAGCAGTACCAATACAGTTAGCCGAATTTTTGCAAGAGAGACATTACCTTGAGATTGTATCTCCTTCCTTCTGGCAGATTGCAGCCCAGTAGAATATAACTATCAGGCAAGACAGCTAGAGCCAAGACACTACTATTTTGCCTGAAGGCTAAAAATGTTTAGCGGAAACGCCAGCGTGTTGCAGAATTAACGAAATCGCTTTCCAGCCAGGCCATAACCAGACGCGGGTTAAGTTTGAGATAAAGGTTGCTTGGGTCGAATTCGGGCTTGAAATCATATTTGCTGTGGTAAATTTCGGCAAAGCGGGCAAAGAAAATTGAATCTGAAAAGCTTTCGATTGTACCTTCAAAAATTACTACTTCGTCCCCGCTTTCCAGATGTACCACAATTTCGGGGTTAGCAATCAGATTTCTTCCCTTGCGCGAAGTGCTGCCCGTACTAAAATAGAAAGTTTGGTCAAACCAGATTCCCCAGACTGGGGCGGCATGGGGCTTTCCGTCGGGGCGGGTGGTCGCTACCCAGTAATTACGAGCTTGCTCCATTCGTTCGCTAACCCAATCCCAGCCCAACAAGTTAAACTTCGAGTTTGAATCGAAACCGTAGCTGGTATCTAACCCTAATCGTTCGGCTTGCGGTACTATTTGCGCCTGTTCGCTCATAAAACAAGCTCCTTTCCTTGCACTAATCCTGATAACTTTGCTTTAACAAAGTACATTCTGAACCAATTACCACCAATAGCATTTCTTTTATCTTCAAATTCGAGTTTTTGAGCCTTCACTTTTGATTCTTCCAGCGTTTCTAGCCCTTGCCAAAAGTTGTTAATATGTTATGGAATTTTTTAAGAGCGATAACATCACTTTAACAGCCTTATTCATAATAATAACACCATCTTAATCATTCATTTATATTTGAGAAGTATGATTTGAAAAGGTTAGAAGGTTGAAACTATTAGAGGAAGAGAAAGAATACTGGCCTTCGTTTTTGTCCGATTTCAGGTATCAGCAAAAGAGTTTGTAAAATGCTAAACCAAACCGCTCAACCGACGGTAATGCCGTCCGCCAGCTATGGCTGGACAAAATTTGCACGAATTGTTACCAATATTACCGCGCCACCTTTTTTGGCAATTCCCTGCTATGTAGTGCTGGCCCAGCAAGACCAGCAGCGTCACACGGCCGATTTTGGGCGAGGGCTGACTATCGCGCTGGCTTTCGGCTCAACCTTGCCGGTGATTGCGGTAGTAGTATTGTATCTAATGAAAAAAGTGGGCGATGTCCACATTGCCGCCCGCGAACAACGTACTCTCCCCTTCCTGATTTCAATAAGTAGCTTTGCAGTAGGGGCCTTATTGCTCTGGCTGACCAACGGTACAGGTTTGCTCAGTTTAATGCTGCTGTGCTGCGCCATTAATACTTTTATCGTTATGTCAATTAACTTTCGCTGGAAAATAAGCGTACACGCAACGGGCATAGGTAGTTCACTGGCGGCTCTCACGCTGGTGAGTGGCTGGGCCATCACGCCGCTATTCGGATTGGTTGGGCTAGTGGCCTGGGCGCGGGTATATTTAAGGGCGCATACGGTGGGACAAGTTGTTTCGGGCAGCTTGTTTGGCTACTTGTTTACCCTGACGCAATTTCTGGTCTTGTTCCGGCTGGCGGGTTGGATTTAATTTTTCCGCCTCCTCCTACTAAAAGCCGCAAAAAACCCGATGCCCATTGTCGAGCATCGGGAGTTTGCGTTTCGGCCCTTATTTCTTTTCGGGAGGTAGCGCAAGGGCAATATGCAAATCACGCAATTGCTTTTCGTCCACTGGCGAAGGAGCTTGGGTCATTTCGTCGGTAGCACTCTGGGTCTTGGGGAAAGCCATCACTTCCCGAATATTATCCTCACTGGCGTAAATCATTACGATGCGGTCAATACCAGGAGCAATTCCGCCGTGCGGCGGTGCGCCATACTCAAACGCTTCCAGCAAGTGACCAAACCGAGCCTGAGCCTGTTCTTCGTTGTAATTGAGCAACGCGAAAAGTTTGGTCTGAATATCGCGCTGGTGAATTCTTATCGAACCACCGCCAACCTCATAGCCGTTGCAAACCAAATCATAGGCGTTAGCACGAGCCTTGCCGGGGTCAGTATCCAGCAAATGCACATCTTCGGGCTTGGGCGCGGTAAAGGGATGGTGAACGGCATCCCAACGATTTTCGTCCTCGTTCCATTCGACCAACGGGAAATCCACCACCCAACAAAAAGCTACTTCGTCTGCGTCAATCAATTTCAAACGGCGACCCATCTCAGCCCGCAAACGACCTAACGAGTTTGCCACTACTTCCGGCTTATCGGCCACAAAAACCAGCAAATCGCCGGGTTGGGCGGCAGGATTTTCAAAGCGGGCCGCAATCGCGCTGAGTTGTTCGGGCGAGAAAAATTTCGCGCTGGGCGACTTGCTGGTTAGCTGGTTATTTTCGTCTTTATCCAGCGCAAGCCAGGCCATCCCTTTAGCCCCGAACTGCTTCACATATTCGACCAGATTGTCCAATTCCCGGCGGGTATAATTGGCGCAATTGCTCAGGCACAAGCCCTTCACCTGTCCGCCTGCCGCTACTGCCCCGCTAAAGACCTTGAATTCGGAATCTTTCACCAAATCGCTAACATCAGTCAGGGCCATTCCGAAGCGCAAGTCGGGCTTATCGTTACCATACTTAGCCATACTTTCTTCGTAGGTCAGGCGTGGAAAAGGTTTGAGTTTGAGTTTTTTATCGGTAGCGATTTTTTCGGTTAGTTCGATATAAAGCTGTTCGGTAAGCTGCAAAATATCTTCCTGCTCGATAAAGCTCATTTCAATATCAAGCTGGGTAAATTCCGGCTGGCGGTCAGCCCGCAAATCTTCATCCCGGAAACAACGCGCCACCTGGAAATAGCGTTCCATCCCGGCCACCATCAAAAGCTGTTTTAGTTGCTGGGGCGATTGCGGCAAGGCATAAAATTCGCCCGGATGTACCCGGCTGGGTACAAGATAATCTCGCGCCCCTTCCGGCGTGCTTTTAATCAAAATTGGCGTTTCGATTTCCAGAAAATCGCGGGCATCCAGATAATCCCGCATGTACTTTACAATTCGATGGCGCAAAATCATATTACGTTGCATACTAGGACGGCGCAAATCCAGATAACGGTATTTCAGGCGCAACATTTCATCTACTTCTACCCGGTCGTTGATTTCAAACGGTAACGGCTTGGCGGCATTCAAAATTTTGATGCCAGTTGCAATAATTTCGATTTGACCGGTAGCTAAATTGGCGTTTTCCGTTCCTTCGGGGCGTTTCTGTACCTTGCCGCTAATTTGCAAGACGTATTCCGAACGTACCTTGCTGGCAACAGCATGGGCTTCTTCGTTATTGCGCGGGTCAAAAGTAACCTGGGTCAGACCGCTTCGGTCACGCAAATCAATAAAAATAAGGCCACCCAAATCGCGCCGTCGGTTCACCCAACCCTTGAGGGTAATTTCCTCCCCGACGTTTTCGATTCTTAAAGCTCCGCAACTATAAATTTTGGACACTCATCATTCTCCTACTGGTAAATTCAAGTACAAAGTTTCAGCTTGCATTATAACAAAAAGCGACCCTGAACGCATATCGGGTTTACTGGTTGTTGTTGCTTACCTAGTTGTATTATACACCTCGGATTGGCTCTGTCAATATTAAAAATATTGATACAACAAGCAGTGGCACAATGTTGTATAATATTAAATTAGCAGGCCCTAAAAAGCCTGATAAAATTGGGAAAATTAAAGAGAAAGGCTTTTGCAAAAAAGCTCGTGTAAGAGAAATTGAGAAACGTAAAGAATTGAAGCAACGCAAAGATAGAGGACTTATCGCCGCCCCAATCGCTAACCTGGCAAACTTGACCCCGCCGCAAATAGTAAGCGAACTGGACAAGTATATTGTCGGCCAAAGTGAAGCTAAACGGGCGGTGGCGATTGCTCTGCGTAATCGTTACCGCCGCCAGCAACTTAGCGAGGAAATGCGGAATGAAATCGCGCCCAAAAATATAATGATGATTGGGCCAACCGGGGTCGGCAAAACCGAAATCGCCCGGCGAATGGCAAAGTTAATTGACGCGCCCTTTATTAAGGTCGAAGCCACTAAATTTACTGAAGTTGGCTATGTTGGTCGGGATGTGGAGTCTATCATCCGCGATTTGGCTGAAGTTAGCATTTCAATGGTGCATGACGAAAAATTGCGCGAAGTGCGAGAGCAAGCCGAAAGCGCGGCTACCGAAAAGCTGATTACTTATTTGGTGCAACAACTTTATTCCAAAGAGAAAAACCGCCGCCGCAAACAAGCCGAAGCGGAACAAAAAGAGCTGGCTTTAATCGAAGATAAAGACGAAGAAGGCCAAAAGCCCGAAGGCGAAACAGAACCAGGAGATAGCAAAGCGGGCAAGGATAAAACGCCTTCCGCCGAAGAGGTACGGCTTTTGCAGCGTCGCCGTCGTCGGGTAGCCAATATGCTTAGTCAGAACAAGCTCGAAGAAGAAACTATCGAAATTGATTTTGATAATGATGAGCCGTTTAGTGGAATGGTCGAATTTGTGGCGGGTCTTAGCACCGAAGAATCTGACGATAGTTTGCACGAGATTATGGAAAATTTGGGGTCGCTAACTCGCCGTCGTTCGCGCCGGGTTTCGGTCAAGGAGGCTCGCCGCCTTTTGACCAACGAAGAAGCCAATAAATTAATAGATTACGATGCGGTAGTGGATGCTTCGGTAGAACGTACCGAGCAGTTGGGCGTGGTTTTTCTGGACGAAATAGACAAAATTGTCGGTAACGGCAACGAGTCCGGCCCGGATGTATCGGGCGAAGGGGTGCAACGCGATTTGCTACCCATCGTCGAAGGCTCAACCGTTATGACCCGTTACGGCCCGGTTAAAACCGACCATATTTTGTTTATCGCTGCCGGAGCTTTTCACGCTGCCAAACCTTCCGAATTAATTCCCGAATTACAAGGCCGCTTCCCCTTGCGGGTCGAGCTGGATAGTTTAGAAAAAGAGGATTTGAAGGAGATTTTGGTCAGGCCCGAAAATTCGCTGACCAAACAGTACACCGCTTTGCTAGGCACAGAGCAGGTTACGCTGGATTTTGACGATAGCGGGCTGGACGAAATCGCGAATATGGCAACCGAGGTTAATATGAAGACCGAGGATATTGGGGCGCGGCGACTGCATACTATTATGGAAAAGGTTTTGGAAGATATTTCGTTTGATGCCGCCTCCTATACCGGGCAAACTGTGAAAATTGACCGTAAATACGTACTCGATAAGATAGGCGATTTGGTCGAGGACGAGGATTTGAGCAAGTTCATTCTGTAAGGGAGAGAAAATGGAGCTAAACATTAATCAGATACAGGAAATCATACCACACCGCTTTCCCTTTTTGCTAATCGACAAAATCATTGAGGTGGAATGGGGCAAGCGGGCGGTTGGTATCAAGAATGTGACCATTAATGAATGGTTCTTTCAGGGCCATTTTCCCGGCTTCCCGGTTATGCCCGGCGTGTTGATGGTCGAGGCACTGGCGCAGGTCGGCGCAGTTGCCATGCTTGGTCAGGAAGAATACAAAGGTCGCATTGCCTTTTTCGGCGGTATAGATAATCTGCGGTTCAAGCGACAGGTTGTACCGGGCGATGTGTTGCGCCTTGAAGCCGAGATTATCCAGGTACGTGGCCCGGTAGGTAAAGCTACCGGCCTCGCTACCGTTAATGGCGAAGTGGCAGTACGCGGCGAAATGACCTTTGCCATTGGCCCGAAGCAATAAGTTTCAGGTTTCAAGTTCCAAGTTCTTCTGGATAATAAGTAACAAAATTAGAAAAACGTCTAACCCTTAATCGCCTTGAAATGAACTTCGGGGCAAATCTAGCACTAATCTAATGTAACAGTTCAGGTGTAGGAGGGATTTCCAATCACGATTTTACCTAAATCCGTCTTATCGTGATTGGAAATCCCTCCTACAAAACGGCTGGCTCAATTGTTACAATCTAATAAACCTGAAGTCAATTTTGAACATCAAAGAAAGCTGAATCCTGAAACCTGAAACCTGAAACCTCCATGCAACGCAAAGCAATAGCCCAAATACGCGAAAATTTGATTACCCTCATTTGCGAAGTTTTGCGCGGGCTGTTTGATTTGGGCGAACGGGCGCGAAAAGCTGCTATCCCCAAATCTCTTTTAGAACTGCCAAACGGGGCGCGAGTGGCAATTATAAAGCCCTGCTGTTTGGGTGATGTCGTGTTAGCCACGCCGGTAGTACGCCTGTTAAACGAGACCCACCCCGATTTGAAGCTTGAATTTGTGGTCAGTGATTGGGCCAAACCCGTCCTTGAAAGTAACCCCCGCCTGTCGGCCCTTATACCCACTGGTTTTACTGGTTCGAGCTTTAGCCCGCACCAGTATTTGAATTTAGTAATACGTTTGCGCCGCCAGAAATATCAGGCCGCTTTGGTGCTAGACCGTTCGCCCTTGCTGGCCTGTCTCCCCTGGCTGGCCGGAATACCGCTTCGGGCTGGGTTGGATAGCCGGGGACGCGGGTTCGCCCTTAATCACCGCTCCCGGCTCGAAGCTACCGACCCTATCCGCCACGAAGCCGAAATTTATCTCAGCGTCGCCAAACTACTAATCGTCAATTCCCCTAAGTCGCAACCTTTCCTCACTCAGTCCTCAGTCCGCAGTCCTCAGTCCTTAGCCGAGTTTTATCCAGGCGAACAGGCCCGACGCAGCTTTGAGGAAAAAGCTTTAGAATTGGGGCTGGATTTGGGGCAATTTATTGCGGTAATTCATCCCGGCGGCGGGCAGAACCCGGACACGACGGTTTTATCGAAACGCTGGCCCGCCGCCAACTTCGCCGCAATTGCCCAAAAACTAGGCGCGTCAGGCGTGCAGGTGGTAGTAATCGGCGCAAAATCTGACCGCGACTTGGCAGAGGAAGTTTCAAGTTTCAAGTTTCAAGTTTCAAGTTTCAAAGAAAATTCGGAAGTCAGAAGTAGAAAGTCGGAAGCATTCCCTGATAACTCTGCTCCCTCTAACAACCAACAACTAACAACTAACAACTCTGTTTCCTCCCACAACCGACAACCAATTTTTAACGCTTGCGAAAAGTTCGATATTGCCGAAAGCGGAGCGTTATTCGAGCGAGCCGGGTTGTTTTTGGGGAATGATACCGGGTTGATGCATTTGGCCGCCGCCAGTGGTACGCCAGTAGTGGCGATTTTTGGGCCGAGCAGCCCGGTAGCTTACGGGCCATTTACGACAAAAGGTAAGACGGTTTCGCCACTCAACCAGACCGCCCCCGCCGGATTGCCGCTGGCCGAGTATCAAATGCTTTCTGCCGAAGCGGGTGGTATCGCCGCGATTAGCGTTGCTCAGGTTTGGGAAGCCTTGCAAGAATTCTTACCGAAAAATCCCTAAATTTTAGAATTTATACCATGCAATAAATAGAGTAATTGTCTTTGTGGTTTCAGGCACTCCTGGCAAGGCGGATTGGTCGCGAGATTTGCTCAGGATAAAGCCTGTGAATCAAGACTGGCGGTGGAAGACTGCGAATCGTCTTGCTGGGCGGGCTGGTTTAAGTCCAGATAGCGGTCTACCCGTTCGATATAAGTGCAAGCTCCGTTTTGTTCGTCGATTTGCAAAAAAACGCTGTTGAACTGTACCGGGCCAGCCGCCAGCTTGTAGGTTGAGGGCAAACCCTGCACAAAACGGGTTAAAGCGGCTTCCAGGCTCATTCCGAGACTGCCGTCACGCGGGCCGCACATTCCAATATCGGTGAGCTTGCCCGTACCTTTAGGCAAAATACGTGCGTCAAGGGTGGGGACGTGGGTATGCGTGCCAACTACCGCGCTGACCCTGCCATCAAGATGCCAGGCCAAAGCGTGCTTTTCTTTAATATCCTCAGCGTGAAAATCGACTAGAATCGCGTGGGGTTGCTCGGCATCGGGCAAAGTTTCTAATTCTTCCAAAAGCTCATCAAGAGCCGTAAAGGGTGAACGTGCGCTGTAAATATTGATTTTCAGCAGGCCAATTACCGAAACGACCATAACCCTTGCACCGTTTATATTAAGGGTTACACGGTCACGGCCCGGAGTGTGTGAGCTAAAGTTTAGTGGGCGAACCATACGCGGGCTACGGGCTAGATACTCATAAATTTCGGGCTTATCGTAAATATGGTCGCCAAAGGTTAAGACATCGGCACCAGCGGCCAGCAATTCTTCGGCGGAATTAATGTACAAACCCAATCCGTCGGCATTTTCGGCATTAACAATCACTAAATCAAGGTTATACTCTTGTCGAAGACGCGGTAAAAAATGAGCAACTGCTTGCTGTCCGCTCTCCCCGACAACATCGCCCGTCATTAAAATGTTAAGCATACTGCTCGCCCAACTCTCTAGCAAATTTTGGATTGTGACTACTGACATAACGCAATGCTGTGCTATAATGTCCTTATCAAGTATACCTGTATTATAGCATAGGTAGTATACTTTCATAAGAGCGGCCATACCAGCCAGGATTAGTGATGAAAAAGCAAAGGGCTGTCCCCGTGGGACACTAGATGAAAGGGAAATAGCGTGCCAGGCCAGCTTGAAAAAGGAATGAAGATAGGTCAGTATGAAGTAATTGGGCCGCTTGGTCGGGGCGGGATGGCTTCGGTTTACCGGGCCTACCAAGCTAACCTTGACCGGGAAGTAGCGATAAAAGTAATGGCCGAACAGTTTGCCAGTGACCCGGCCTTTGTAGAGCGGTTTCGGCGGGAAGCCCGTTCGATTGCTCGTTTGCAACATCCCAATATTTTAACCGTTTATGACGCGGGCGAAGATAACGGCGTGTTATATATTGTAATGGAGCTAATCGAAGGCGAAACCCTGAAAGAAGAGCTAAACGGCAAGCCGCTTAGTCTGGAACGAACGACCCAGGTACTTTCACAGGTTGCCAGTGCGCTGGATTACGCTAATAGCCGGGGCATTATTCACCGCGATGTAAAACCTTCGAACGTGCTGATTGCCAAAAATGGCCGGGCGGTGCTTTCCGATTTCGGGATTGCAAAAATGGTGCAGGCCAATACCCAGCTAACTGGTACGGGAGTGGGGGTCGGTACTCCCGATTATATGAGTCCCGAACAAGCGATGGGCGAAGAACTGGATGCCCGGAGTGACGAATATTCGCTGGGCGTGATGGTTTATGAGATGCTGACCGGGCGCGTACCGTTTACCGGCGATACCCCGATTGCTATCGTAATGGGCCATGTAAGCAAACCTTTGCCTTCAGTACGCCAGCTAAACCCCCAAATTCCTCCTTCGGTTGAACAAGTGCTGAACAAAGTATTATCTAAAAAGCCTGTCGAACGTTTCGAGGGCTGTAGTGCTTTTGAAAAGGCTTTTGCTACGGCTGTCCAAAATCCCGGCCAAATTCCTGATGCAGTTGCCACTCAGGTTATGAGCAATAGGGGAACGGGCGAAAATACGGCGGTTGCCAGCCCGACTAATTCCAACTCTGAGGGCGAGCGGCTTTACCAACAAGCCCGCACCCAGGAGCAGCAAAACAATTTTTACGGCGCGTTTGATACTTTTAACCAGCTTAACAACCGCTACCCGAATTACCGGGATGTGCCAGGGGTGCTGGAACGTTATCACCAAATGGGTTATACCCGCCCTAATGCAACTCCGCCCACCATGCCTAATATGCCCGGCACGGGTTGGCAGCAGCCCGTCCCTACTCCCACCCCTACCAATTACTATAATACTGGCGGCACGGGCGGTTTTGCCCCCACTCCACCACCAATGCCTAATATGCCCGCTCCCCACCCTAATAACAGCAATCGCAACAAGATTCTTGCTGGAATAGGGCTGGCGGTAGTGCTGCTGGGGGTTGCACTGGCTGCAATAATTGGCGGCGGCGGGGGTAGCAAAACTAACCCAACCGCTACGGTAATCGCGGCGGCTTCGCCCACCACGCTTATCACAACCGCTCCGGCGACGGCGACAACTGTCTCAAATGTCACAACGGCAGCAAACGTTACAACCGCCCGTCCAACCACCGCTCCAAACGTTACAACGGCTGCTCCGGCAACAACGGCGGCAGTTGCCACGACTGCCCCGGTAGTTACTTCGGCGGTTGGTGGCAACGTAACTATTCGTAACGCGGTTCTGGCGCGGGACTACAAGGATTTGAAGCCGGTAGACCCTACCACCAATTTTAGGCCCAGTGACCGGGTTTTTCACTGTGTGGTTAATCTGGATAATTCGGTAGCTGGTACAAAAGTAAAGGCCGTTTATTCGGTAGTAGAAGCACAAGGGACAGACCCGCAGGTAATTGTCGAGCCGGAATACGAAGTTAAGACCAAAGAAGATGTGCTGGATTTCACTGCTACTTTGCCGCGCGATTGGCCGACAGGTAAATATAAAGTAGAATTATATGTTAACAATGTTTTGAGCAAATCTCTTGACTTTAATGTTGTAGCCGATGCCGCCAAAACTACCGTTGCCGCCACTACCGCCCGTCCAACTACCGTTGCCGCCACTACCGCCAAGCCCACTACCAAAGCCACTACTACGCCGGGTGCTTCTGTGCCAGTCAAAGGGCTGGAAGTTATCAAAGAGCCTTTTACCAAAGATGGCGTGTCTATTTCAGCCTACACAATTCGGCAAGTCCCAGGCAACGCTACCTACATCTATGGCTTGATGAAAAATACTACCGATAGCGCAATTAGTGTTTCCTTGCCCAAAATAACTATTCTGGATGGTAGCGGCACTAAGCTGGATGAAACCGTACCAATCGGTTTTCTGCACATCATTGATGCAAATACTACTGCGCCCTTTTTAATCTTTAGCACAAAAGGGGCTAATGCCAAGAAAATAACCTGGGATTTCAAGGTTAAAAAAGAAGACGAAGATACTTTGGCCCAGATTTATTACCCTGACTACAACTTCAAATCCGATAATTATCGGATTGTACAAGGTACAACTAATCCTCTCCTGCGGGGTAAAGTAACCAACAATGGTACGGCGGCGGCGACCAATGTTCAGGCTATCGCGGTAGTTTTTGCCCCTGACAAAAGCGTCTTACTGGTAAGCACCGCTTATATCAAGGACAAAGAAATTGGAGCGGGAGCTACTCTTGATTTTGAGGTCGACTTAAACAATTTCCCCAAAGAAATTAGCACCGACGATTGCACCTATGATGTTTACTTCGAGGGGCTTAATAAGTGATTGTTTCTCGCGTTATTCTGAAAAACTGGCGTAACTTTCGTGAAATCGATGTTAAATTAAGCGAGAGAGTGTTTTTGGTAGGGCCAAATGCATCCGGGAAATCAAATCTCTTGGATGTATTTCGCTTCCTAAGAGATATAGCTAAACCAGGAAGCGGCGGACTGCAAAAAGCGGTAAATGAACGGGGTGGTATTTCCAAAATTCGCTGTCTGGCTGCCCGTCAAGAACCAGATGTTCAGATAGAAGTACATCTAGCGGAGGCAGGTGACACTATTCCAATCTGGCGGTATGCCATAGGTATCCGGCAAGAAAACCGAGGCTATCGTCAGGCTCAATTGGTTTATGAACGAGTTTGGAATAACGAGCAGCAGATTTTAGATAGACCCAATCAGGAAGATAAAGAAGACTCAATCCGCCTCACCCAAACCTATCTTGAGCAAATTATTGCCAATACTTCTTTCCGGGATATTCCACGTTTCTTCGAGTCAGTGCTTTATTTGCATCTTGTTCCCCAACTTATTCGCCAGCCAGAAGCTTTTGTTGGGCCGGAAATATTGGGCGACCCTTTTGGACGTAATTTTTTGGAGCGTGTTGCCAAAACACCCGAAAAAACTCGCCGCTCTCGTCTCAAGAAAATTGAAGATGCATTACGAATCGCTATTCCTCAGCTTAAACAACTTACTGATGTGCAAGACGAGCGAGGTGCAACCCATCTTGAAGCAATTTATGAACATTGGCGGCCACGTGCCGGTAAGCAACGCGAAGACCAGTTTTCAGATGGTACACTTCGCTTGATTGGTTTATTCTGGTCACTACTCGAAAGTGACTCTTTGCTGCTACTGGAAGAGCCAGAACTGTCTTTAAATGCGGCCATTGCCAGCAAACTGCCCCCTATAATTTATAAGTTGCAAAAGCAGAAAAGACGACAAGTAATTCTAAGTACCCATAGTGCTGATTTGCTTTCTGATAAAGGTATTGGCGGCGAGGAAGTTTTACTATTAACGCCTGACAGGGAAGGCACAATAGTAAAACTGGCATCAGATTTGAGCGAAATTCGCCCTTTGCTGGAAGGCGGGTTGAGCATAGGTGAGGCAGTTCTCCCCCGAACTAACCCACCAGAAATAACTCAGCTAGAACTTTTTCAATGAATTTTGTTATTCCAATCAACCTGGCCGTAGAAGACCCGTTAAGCGAGGCAGTTCTTCGGAAAATTTTGCAGCAATCAGAAAAACCTTTTACGATAGGTAGTTGTTATAATGGTGGCGGCAATGATTACCTTAAAAAAACAATTCGAGGATTTAACAACGCTGCGAAAGCCGGAATACCTTTTCTTGTATTAACTGATCTGGACAAGACCACTTGCCCACTGGAACTACTAGAAAATTGGCTACCCGAACCCAGACATCCAAATCTTATTTTTCGGATTGCAGTGAGGGAGGTGGAAGCATGGTTACTGGCGCATCGTGAGGCTTTTGCCAAATTTTTTAGTGTTTCAAAAGAAAATATACCTCTAAATGTAGATGAACTGATTGACCTAAAGCAGTTTTTGATTAATCTAATCAGAAAATCGCGTAAACGAGAATTTGTGCAGTATATTGTCCCGCCCAAAGGAAGTACCCGACAGCAAGGGCCAAATTACAACGAACCACTTATTCGATTTGTTCGGAATTCCTGGGAAGTAGACATTGCTAAAGAAAACTCAAACAGCCTGAAAAGAGCGGTTGCTGCAATTGTCAGATTTGAGCTAAATTGGGAGAAATCTTAAACCTAACCTCGAATCCTCCACAAAAGGCGGGCTGTGCCGACTTGCCACAGCCCCGCTTTTGCTTCCAGTTCCAGCCCGGCGGCTTCACAGTTTTTCAAAGCTAGAGCAGTTTCGCCCAAACTTCGGCTGATTGCCAGTAATTCGGGTTGATGCCCGACTAGCACAATGCAGCCTGTTTCCAGATTAGAAGCTAAAAGATTAAGCGTCCAGCGTACTGCCGCCTGTCCGCTTTCGTCCTGCCCAACCGCCAGCGCATCTACAGGATGCATTCCGGCGCGGGGTTGCA
Organism: Chloroflexia bacterium; assembly: GCA_038323095.1. Taxonomy (GTDB): domain Bacteria; phylum Chloroflexota; class Chloroflexia; order Chloroheliales; family Chloroheliaceae; genus L227-5C. Next base: position 28,460 of record JBBQGP010000005.1, read on the forward strand.
GATAGGCCGTTAGCAGGGCGGCGGTTTGCTGGCAACGGCGAAAGGGACTGGTAAAGATTACTGAAACCGGGTTTTCGCTACTAACTTCGCTGGTAATTTGCTTTTGCAGCTTTGGGCCGAGGGCGTGGCAGGAATGTTGGCCTTTGTAACTCAGGGCTTGCTCCCGGTCAGGCACACCGTTTAGATACTCGCGTTCAGCGTGGCGTACCAGCACTAACAGTAATTTGGACGAAGCACTTTGCATTTTATTTGTCCTGGCTTTCCAACATTTCCTCGGCCACTTCCAATACTTGCCCAACTTTAATTGTCCGCAGGCAATAACCGCCACGCCAGCAAGCCCGATCAAAATCCAGCACTCCGCAGGGGCAGCAGGGCAAATCCAGTTCGGTACGGATAACCCGGTGACGCTTGGCATCCCCCCAGGGGCCAAAAATAGTTGGGTCGGTTGGGCCAAAGATATGGATACTGGGCGTGCCTACTGCTACCGCTAAATGAGGCGGGCCGCTATCCAGCCCAATCACCAAATCACAGCGCGTATACAAAGCGGCTAGTTTGCCCCAGCCGCCCGCCTCCCAGCGCAAAGGCTTGGTTTTGCACAATTTAAAAATATTGTTAATTAAAACCTTCTCACCTTCGCCACCCGTAAAAATTACTTTTGCCCCATAACGTTGAGCCAGCCCATCGGCAACCGCCGCAAAGCCTTCTACCGTCCATAACTTGATAGTCGCACCGCTACCAGGATGAATCGCAATTACCTTGTCGCCCCGGTTAATTCCCCATTCGGATAAATGCAGGTTTATATAGCGCAAATCATCTTGCAACGGATAAAATTTCAGGCGGGTAATTTGCTCGTTTAATTGCTGGCTAATATGGTGTTGTTGCAGGGCAAACTGGGCCAGCGACAAAGCCATTGCGCTGCTATGCTGGGGCAATGGCCCGAAATTGTAGGGCAAACCAGGCAATTTCTCAGTTTGTAGTGACAAGGAATGAGTTAAAAATGAGCGAGATTCAGGCCAATTATAACCAACCCGCATTGGAATATCGGCTAAATAGGCCAGCAATGCCCCCCACCAATGGTCATAGCGAAAAATTATAGCAGCGTCGTAATTCTGCTGGCGCAATTGGCGGGATTGTTCCAGGGCGTAAAGATAAGGCGCGAAAAAGTTAGCGTTTGGTTCCCGACTAAAGCCCGGAAAATCACAGCGCAATACTTTATCTACGTCCGGGTTATTTTGTAAGGAAGCCGCTCCCCACGAACCGACCAGAGCAGTTATTTCGGTTTCGGGCAACGCCTCCCGCAAAAGTGATAAAGCGGGCGTGGTCAGCAACACATCCCCAAGATGGTCAGGTCGGATTAAGAGCAGCTTTTTTGGCACATGTGAAACATCAGGCGAGCTGGCGCGGTAGTGCAAGGAAGGCCGGGCCGCCAAGCGCAGGCTCCGCAAAAACAATCGCCTTATTTGCTTTTTAGCCTCCTGCCCAACCTTCATAACCTGAGCCTTTCACCAAACCGTACCTTAGACTAACTCAAAAATATTCGTGTGTCTATATTATACTATAACGATACACAGAATTCGCACAGCTTTTTGACTGAACATTCTATTGAATTGAATTTTCCTCTTTTCGAGCAGTTTAGTATTTTGGTTAAACTATGTTGAAGCGTTTTATTAAAATTCGTAACCTGCTTTTTAACTGTATTTCTTCTGACAGAAAAAAGTTTTAAGCTGTTAAATGTTCAAAAGTTACGGTTATGGCACAGTGTATGCTTTCTTTAATTAAGGAATTATGTAAGCGATTTTTAGGATAGCCTTTTACAGAAGGCGAAACAAAGATTAAATCAAGATTAAGAATTTAATCTATTTCAAAAAAAGCCTGAAAATGATGTAACAAAACCGTAACAGCGGTGTTAAACAAGTAGTTAGCACGGTGCTAACCAAACCAGAGGCCAGAATTCATTCGTCTTATCCCCGTATCCTTTCCACCTCTATCGTGGCCCTGTGACTCTCCTGTGTTATTCAATATGCCTTTTTAGATTGCTCCAAAGACGGCGTAAATCTGGGCGCAAATAAACAGTTGTCGGCTAGTAGTTGTTGCCAGTCAGTGTTTTGATTGTGTATAGCAACAGGCTGGTGATTGATAGCTTGAGGTTGTCGTTAAGGTTAATTTTGGCTTGTCTGGCTGTTTGCCGACAACCTTTAATCGGCCTGTAAAAATTGCTAAAAGCTGCTAGTGGAACAACAAATAAAGAGGAAATGATGAATTTTGGGGATATATGTTTGGTGGGTAGTTCTTTAGCCCTGACCGCACAATCAGCCTACTCTGCTTCGCTCATGCTTTACGCCTGGGAGGATGCGGAAAAACAGGCTCGTAATCAAATACCCGAACGTTTTGAAAAGCCGACCACAAGCTTTACTATTTTGCTTCCGGCTCGGCACGAAGAGGCTGTAATACAGGACACTATTCAGCGCGTGGTAGAGTTGAACTACCCTCGCGAATTGATGCAAGTGCTGGTAGTCATAGAAGCGGGCGATAGTGGTACGATTGCCAAAGTAAACGAAAAACTGGATGCCTTACAGCAGCAAAATATTAATATTGCGCGGTTGATTACTTTTTCCGACCCACCGATTAACAAACCTCACGGGTTAAATATCGGCTTGAAAGCCTCGTGGGGTGATGTAGTAACGATTTTTGACGCAGAAGACGAGCCGCACCCGAATATTTTGCAGGCGGTTAATACCGTAATGCTACGGGAAAACGCCCCGGTGGTACAGTGTGGCGTGCAACTTATGAACTATAACGACAAGTGGTTTAGTGCGCTGAATGTACTGGAATATTTCTTCTGGTTCAAAAGCCGAATGCACTATCATTGCTCGGTGGGCATGGTGCCACTTGGCGGAAATACCGTATTTGTTACCCGTGAACTAATGGAGCAGATGAACGGCTGGGACCAGCAATGCTTGACTGAAGATGCCGATTTGGGTATTCGCTTGAGTGCCAAACAAGTGCCGATTCGAGTGCTGTATGACGATGCTTATGTCACTAAAGAAGAAACGCCGCCTAGCATACCGCAATTTGTAAAGCAGCGCACCCGCTGGAATCAGGGCTTCTTGCAGGTTTTGAAGAAAGGCGATTGGCGCAACTTGCCAAGCTTGCCGCAACGCTTGCTGGCTCTTTACACTTTGTCCTTTCCGCTATTGCAGGCCCTTTTGCTGATTTACTTGCCAATTAGTATTTGGATGATGTTTTTTGCCAAAGTGCCGGTGCTGGTAGCTATCGTTAGTAGTTTGCCTTTTTACATGGTAATCGTGCAATTTATTATTAGTTTACTAGGTTTATACGAATTTACTTCGGTACACAAGCTGCGACCATCGCTGCTTTCGCCCGTAAAGCTGGCCCTGTCTTTTATGCCTTATCAAATGATGCTGTGTTATGGGGCTTTAAGAGCAGTTTGGCGCGAATTAAAAGGCGACAATTCCTGGGAGAAAACCGCCCATATTGGGGCGCATCGCCATTCAGCAGCACAAGGTTTGGGAGCGGCTGACGCTTCGTTAGATTATGCAAGGGAGGATGTAATCGGTGGCTAGTATAACTCCGAGCCGCCCGCACGCTCCTTCTTTGGGACAAACGCAGACACGGCTACAAAATTTGGTTGGTGCATTAAGTGCTGAAACCTGGTTGGTAATCGGCCTGATGGTAATCGGCCTAATTGCTCAAGGCCTCAATATGTTTAATTATCCGTCCTTTACTTTTAAGGACGACGAAGGTATTTACGCTTCGCAAGCCTGGGCGGTGTTGTCACAGGGTCGCCTTAGCCCATACACCTATTTTTATGACCATTCTCCGGCAGGCTGGATTTTAATGGCAGGCTGGATGTTGGTCACAGGCGGAGTGAATACTTTTGGTAGCGCAGTAGATAGCGGGCGAGTGCTAATGCTCCTACTACACGTGGGGATGATACCTTTATTCTACAGAATTTGCCGCAAGTTCGGCTGTAATGTTTCGGCAGCCGCACTTGGTACTTTCCTTTTTTCAGTGTCACCTGTAGCAGTATTCTATCAGCGTATGGTGTTGCTGGACAATATTATGATGTTCTGGCTCTTACTCAGCCTGAATTTGCTACTGGATGGTTGGGGAAGATTGAGCCGGGTGGTGTTTAGCGGAATTTGCTTTGGGTTGGCTCTTTTGAGTAAGGAGACCGCAGTTTTCGTATTGCCCGTAATGCTCTATATTGCCTGGAATCAACGCTACAAGCATCAGGGCCGCTTCGGGCTATGGGGCTGGATGTTGCCAATGGCAATGGTAGTCAGTTTCTACCCGCTTTACGCTTTGCTCAAAGGCGAATTATTCCCGGCAGCCCAGATGGTTTTGAGCGATGGTACAACCACTGGTAACGTTTCGCTATGGGATAGCCTCAAATGGCAGGCTTCGCGCGGTGGTGATGGTCAGGGCTGGCAATTGATTAGTAGCCAATGGTTCTTGCGGGATGGCTTTTTGTTTGCCGGAGGGTGTCTTTCAGTCCTGGTAAATCTGGTACGAGGCATCCGCAATCGTAGTGCTTTGGCAGTGGGTTTGCTTGGTCTGATGCCACTGGTTTACTTGCTACGTGGCGGGGTAGTGTTTGACTACTATTACATTTTTGCTGTGCCATTTTTGGCAATGAACCTGGCCTTGATACTCAGTGCTTTGCTGTCGCCTTTGCCGCGCCGGGTGCTACCTGTTCTTTCGGGTGGATTGGCTTTGGCGTTGCTGGCGGGTTACTGGCTTAGTGGCACTTTAACCCCGCTTTACGCCGAGCGGCCTGACGCTGCTGGAAACGAAGCTTTAGGCTGGATTAAAGAAAACGTTCCAGCCAACAGCGTTATAGTGATGCGCGACGATTTGTGGACGGATTTGAGAATAGATAATTCGCAAGGCCCGGCCTTCGCCAATATCTATAGTCACTGGAAAGTGGCTCAAGACCCGGAAGTTTCAGTTACAAAGCTGAAAAATGACTGGCGTTCGATTGATTATCTAATCATGTCTCCCGGTGTGAAAGAAGCGTTTCAGCTTTCGGGTAACAAGTTGGCGTTGGAAGCTTTGCAAAATGCCCATAAAGTACGGCAATGGGCGGCACCTGCCGGAAACGAAGCTTTGCACCCCCGCCAGATAATCGAACTCTGGAAGGTAGACAAAGCCGGCCCAACCGAAGCCAGCTTTATGAGCGATAGCAATAGCTTTATTAACTCGCGGTTCGGACAAAACGGCTCGTTTGCCAGCGCGGACGGGGTGGTTACTTCCGAAAGCCAGTCCTATGCCTTGCTGCGTTCGGTCTGGTTGAATGACAAAGCCAATTTCTACAAAACCTGGGAATGGACGCGAACCTATTTGCAACGGCCTGACAGCTTGCTGGCCTGGCAATGGAAAAACAATGCGGTTTCTGATAACCACGCCGCTACTGATGCCGATAGTGACACTGCACTGGCCTTACTGATGGCGGGTAAACGCTGGAATGATGCAAACTTAACCGAAGCTGGTACAAAGCTGGTGAAGGCCATCTGGCAAAACGAAGTAACCACGATTAACAATCGTCCTTACTTGACGGCGGGCGACTGGGCGGCGAATTCGCAAGTTGTAGCAATCAACCCTAGCTACTTTTCGCCTTATGCCTATCGCGTCTTTAAGGAAGTAGACCAGGAACACGATTGGCAAGCCATAATTGATACTGGCTATGAAACTTTGTTCTCGGCTTCCCGCGAAAAGCTGGGTTTTGATACTTCCGCCGGGTTGCCGCCGGATTGGGTGGGTTTAGACAAAACTAACGGACAACTCGTCCCGCTCAAACTGGATAACACTGATACAACCCTTTATGGCTATGATGCCGCCCGGACTTACTGGCGCATCGCGCTTGACCTGAAATGGTCTTACGATGGTCGGGCCTCAAGCTATCTGAAACAAGCCGGGTTTTTACGCGATGAAGTCAATCGCAAAGGGACAGTGAATGCGGTATATACCCATAGTGGCGAAATCGCTCAGGGTAACACCAGTCAGGTTGGAACGGCGGGCGCAGTCGCGGCTCTCCTTACGCTTGACCCTACTGCCGCGAACACACTTTATGCCGGACAAGTTATCGGAGTAGCGAATCGAGGAAACAACGGGATTAGCTGGGGCGATGGAAAAGATTTGTACACCCAGGAATGGGGCTGGTTCGCCACCGCTCTTTACGCTCAGGCGTTGCCCGATTATTGGCACAGTAAATAAAAGTTTCTGGTTTTTGGCCTAAGATATTGTCAGCTAAAAACCAGAAACTATAAACATAAAAGGGATTATACTAAAAATGAGTACACCACTTTATCAAGAATCGGTTTCGCGCCGTCCCAATCGGATTTCGCGCCGCCGATTGATAATTGGATTGGTTTCGGTAGTAGCAGTTTTGGCCTTGCTGGGTGCTATATTGGGTCAGGGTTTTGCAGCTCCGGCAGACGGCACCGAAAACTCGGAGCAAGCTGTTACTTTCGCCAATGCGCCACAGCGTATGATTGGCAATCTGAGCCGCGCTTTGGGGATTGCTTCGAAAGCAGAAGCTACCGCGACTGCGACGACGGCCCCAACCGCAGCCGCTACCGCGACTTCTAACCCAACGGCAACGGCACTAGCGACTGTTACCGCCGCTACCAAAGGCGTTCTAACCACGGCGGGTAGCAATTCCCAAAGGGCGGGTCTGGCTAACGTTGGACAGGGTGCGGCTAACGTTGGACAGGGTGCGGCAGCAGTCGCTGGAACGGGGGCGCAAGCTACTTCTGCTGCGCCGTCTAACGCCGCGCCAGCCAAAACCGTCGGAACTGCAACGAATGAAACGGCTACGGCTACCCCGGCGGCGGTTAGTGTACCAGAAGAAACCGAAGCAGCTTCCCAGCCTGGTGCTACTGCAACGATTGCTGATAGCACCGCTACGCCCAATCCAACTGCAACCAATACCGTTAAACCAGTAGCACCAACGCAATCTAATAAACCAGCAGCACCGGGTCAGCCAGCTCAACCGGGCAAAACGGTAGCACCCACATTAGCACCTGCTGCACCCACATTAGCACCTGCTGCGCCCACATTAGCACCTGCTGCGCCAGCTACGTCTACCTCCGCTCCGGCTACGTCTACCCCTGTCCCTGTTCAGCCGACTAATACTTCTGCTCCAATTAATATTCCGATTACTGTTCCGGCTAACGTGCCAGCTAACATCCCAACCACTCAACGACCAACTAATACGCCACAGCCAACGCACACTTCCAAACCTGCGCCTACTTCTACTCCTGTGCCGCCGACTGTTACACCGAAAGTGGCGGACGAGCCTGGCACAAGTGCTACCCCAACCCCTACTAAGGGCAAGGGCAAAAAAGGTAAATAAAGCTTGGTGCTAATCTAGTATTTTCTTATAGTTTAACAGGCAGGGACGGCGTATTGTCCCTGCCGTCACGGACAATGTCCGAGGAGAATTCGCCAATGAAACAACGAGGTTTTCCTGAACGGAGCTTTCTTTCCGTTCAATTTGGTATTCGTGAAAAACTGGGGTTAGTAATAGGGTGGTACGCGGTCTGTGCCACGCTTGGTTGGTTTTTGCTGGCGGGAACTAATGTGGCTCAGGCCGCTCCGCTTGCTTCAACTCCGGCCAGTTGGCAGAAAAGCGTGTCGATGCAATCACGCTGGGCCGATGACTGGGGCAGTGCCAGCAGTGATGCGGCGATTGAGCAGGCTTACCGCGCCAACGCCAACCACTTGACCCTGATTATCCCTTTCCAACAAGATAATATTTCTTCCAATTTTATCTACAAATCTGGGGCTGCTCCCACCGATGTGGCTTTGGTTCACGCAATTAATAAGGCTCACTCTCTGGGTATGGGTGTTACAATCAAGCCGCACGTTGACCCTAAAGATGGTCACTGGCGCGCCGATATTAGCCCGCCAGACCGCAATGGCTGGTTTAGTAACTATGCTTCGATGTTGAATTCTTACGCAACGCTGGCTCAGCAAAACCGGGTGGAACAAATTATGGTCGGCGCGGAACTGATTTCAATGTCGACTTTTACTTCTAACTCTGACAATACTCAACGCTGGCGCAGTTTAATTGCGGGGGTACGCCAACGCTTTAGCGGTAAGCTAACTTATAGCGCAAACTGGGGCGGTAATTTTTATGCCGAAGAATTTACCCACATTGGCTTTTGGGACGCGCTGGATTATGTCGGTATCTCGGCCTATTTTGAGCTTGCCACTTATAATAATCCCAGCGTTTCACAGTTGATGGATAGTTGGAATTATTATAACACCAACAAAATTCAGCCTTTCCAGCAATCCCAAAACAAGCCGGTTTTATTTACCGAAGTAGGCTACCGTAGCGTGGATGGCGCAGCCCAACATCCCTGGGATTCGCAAAGACCAGGAGCTTACAATTCACAGGAACAAGTCAACGGCATTACAGCTATGACCCAGTTTTGGAGCAGTATTCCCTGGATGGCTGGCATACAATATTGGTCGTGGATTAGTGACGCGAATTGCTGCGGGGCGGGTGATACAGGCTATGAGCCGCAAAACAAGCCGGGTTACGATGCCCTGAAAACTGGCTTTGATTCGGGCAATGTAGTACCAACTCCTTTAACCTTTAGCACAAGCGGAATTAGTGTTGCCCCTTCAAGTGGCCCGGCTGGAACTAATTTTGCCTTGAACGCCAGCTTTAAAGCCAGTACCGCTGCAACGGTGATAATCGACATGGAAGTTTATAACGCTTCCGGGCAGAAAATCTACCAGCAGTACGCTGCTTCTCAAAGTTTTAACGCCGGGCAGACCCGCAACTATACCTTTAACTGGGCCTCACCTTCTAATCAGGCACAGGGGGAATATAGTTTAACGCTTGGCGTGTTTAGCAATGATAACCAGTGGTCAACCAGTTATCTGTGGCAAGCCAACGCTTTTGCCTTTGCTGTAAGCACTGGCAGCCCTGCCCCAACTCCAACAGCCACAGCGACCTTTACACCAACGGCTACCGCTAGACCCGCTACCGCTACACCCAAACCCGCGACAGCAACGGCTGCTGCTGCAACTGCGACGGCTACCGCGACTGCAAGGGCGACAGCGACTGCAACTGCAAGGGCTACGGCAACTCCAGTTCCACCCACTAGCGGTACACTCGAAGTTTGGTGGCCTGCGGATAATGGGACTCTAAGCGGCCTGCAAATAATGAAAGCCCGGATGAGTAATCTCGATTTATCCCAATACAATATGTATTGGCAGGTGGATAACGGGCAGCCAGTGTATATGGACAATCAATCGGCGGACGGCGGTTACAAGTACGCCAATGTGGATGTGAGTGGCTGGTATTGGAATGGGAACGGGCCTTACCTCCTGAACTTTGTTGCCAAAGATGCGAGTGGCAATATTATTCAACAGCGTTCAGTTCAGATTTTTGTACAGCACTAAGCTGACAAGGTTCAAAATAAGGAGAAAAACAGTGAAAATGAAGAAGTATAGAATGGCAATAGTTTTGGGAGTGAGCGGCTTGCTGGCGATAGTTGCGCTGCTGGCTCTTTTCGCCACAACTAGCCTGGACGCGAACGCGAAAGACAAGGTCAAAGACAAGGATAAGGACAGCAAGCATTTTGCTAAGAGCCTGTCAATTGTTTCAGTTACACACCCTTCTCCGTCTTTTCAGGGAACAAATCCTTATCCGACTTTCCCGCAAGCCGGACAGGAGCTTGTGGCGGTTACGATTGACTTTGATCGAGATTTCAAAGACCATATTCGGAGCAGCGAAACCGGCGAAGTTTATCTAACCGAACTGGGCAGCACCCAGGCTTATAATACAGTTGATACCGTGGTGCAACCCAGCGAAGGGCCAGGTAAAAAACCTGCCCGGCAAGTTACTTTCGTCTTTTCCGTTCCGCAAAACTCTAAAGCTTTAACCTTACACTACGGCGCACTTTACAGCCTTTCTTTGCCCTAACGTAATGCTGTAACGTAATAAGCTATTCTCGCTCGGAGAATTCTCCGAGCGAGAATAGCTACTCACAAAAAGTTAAAAAGTTTCTCACTTCCGCTCCGGCTTTTGCCATCAAATCCGGGTCAGCCATATCCAGCCAAATAATTTCAGGGTCACGCCGGAACCATGTATATTGCTGGCGGATATAACGATGGGTCGAAAACTTCATTCGCTCTTTAGCCTCGACCAGCGTTAGCTCCCCCCGTAAGTAAGCTGACACCTGACCATAGCCCAAACTCGTCATAGACGGCAAATCGGCTTTATAACCTGCTGCCAACAACTTTTGCACCTCTTCAATTAGCCCTCGCTCGAACATTTGGTCAATTCGCGTATCGGCCCGCTTATAAAGCTCCGCCCTGTCCAATGTTAGCCCCAGCTTCAAGAAACGGTAAGGCGGCGACTTATTGCCCCGTTCCTCCGAAAATAGCCGCCCGGTTGTTCGATAGACCTCCAAAGCCCGAATAATCCGCCGGGTATTGCTAGGAAGAATTCGCGCCGCCGCTGCGGGGTCAAGCTGTTTCAATTCCTCGTAAAGAGCTTCTGAGCCACGCGCCTCCGCTTCTTCCTCAAGTTGCCGCCGTAAATCCCACTCCGGCTCAACCTTCGGGATGGCCCAACCACCTACTAGCGCATTTATGTAAAGTAATGTGCCGCCGACCACCATTGGCCGCTTTTTCCGGGCGGCAATTTCATCTATCAAGGCATACGCCTGACTTTGAAAATCGGCCAGGTTAAATTCTTCATCCGGGTTCACCACATCAATCAGATAATGCGGCACGAGGGCCAAATCTGCGGACGAAGGCTTAGCCGTCGCAATATCCATCCCGCGATACAGCGTCCGGCTATCCGCGCTGATAATTTCTCCGTCAAATTCCTGCGCCAACCATAAGGCCAGCGCACTTTTCCCTACTGCCGTCGGACCGGTCAAAATAACCACCGACGGCTTCTCACTTTTATTAAAATTCATATCCTAAAATCGGTTCAAGTTGTTTGAGCTGCAAATCAGACGGCATTAACTTTACACCTTTATTCCGTATCCAGCAAGCCAAAGGGTTAGCCCATTGCCCAACCCGCCCGATTTGCCACGAACGTTGCACAATTGCCCCGGTTCTTGCAATTCTCCGTTCCTCATATTCGTGCAAAGCCATTGCCACCCCGCCCGGTTTTTGCAAACACTCGCCCAGCACCACCGCATCTTCGATTGCCTGACACGCCCCTTGCCCTAAATTCGGGGTCATCGGATGGGCCGCATCCCCCAATAATGTTACCCGACCAACGCTCCACTTTTTTAAAGGCACTCGGTCATAAATATCGTTTCGCAAAATTGCTCCGGCTTCCGTCGCTGCCAGTAAAGCCGGAATAGGTTTAGTCCATTGCCCGAAAATATCCAGTAATTCCTGCTTGCGCTCGCCGGGTTTATCGCGCTCCCCTTCTGGTGCATTTTTGCAAGCAAACCAGTAAACCCGGCCCGCACTAAGCGGCGCAATTCCAAACCGCGCCCCACAGCCCCAAAATTCACCCGGCAAAAGCTGGCTATGTTCAAATCCGACAATCCCCCGCCAGGCGGTATAACCCGAATAGCGCGGCTGGGTCTTGCCAAAAAGCTGCTCCCGTACTCTCGAATGTAAGCCGTCCGCCCCAATCAGTAACCCGGCCCGCGCTTCCTGCCCGTTCTCAAACTTTACCATCACCCCTACCGCATCTTGCTCAAATTCTTTTAATTGATGACCCAGCTTGACATTTTCCCGGCCAACCGCCTTTAATAACATTTCTTGCAAATCGGCCCGGTGTACCGCCAGCGTAATTGCCCCAAATCGCTTTTCCAGTTCTTCGCCCGAAGTTTCACCCAAAAATTCTCCTCGATTGCTATAAATTCCGGCTTTTAGCTGCGGTACGCTCAAATCTTTAATGGCTTGCCCCAAACCCAGCCGCGTCAAACCTTTTACAGCGTTAGAAGCCAGCAAAAGCCCCGCTCCTGCCGCTCCCAGCCTCTCGGTTTGCTCAAAAACTGTTGCCTTAATCCCGGCTTTCTTCAAAGCCAAAGCCATTGTCAGCCCGCCAATACCGCCACCGATAATTACAACGCTTGTTTTCAAATCTTTTTCCGCTTTCATTTTTTACACCTTTTCCTTTATAGCCATCTTTCGTATCGTTCTTTTATATCTTTAGTCCTTTACAGTATCATTCCTCTTATCTGAAGTTCCAGGGCCACCCGCAAGCTTTGATTAACTGCCTCATCCAAATCGGCTAACCCACTTAACCAGCTTGTCAAAACCGAAAAATACAGGGCAAAGAAATTCTGGCAAGCTTGCCCTGTATTTACTCCCGCCGCCACTTCGCCCCGCGCCTTCGCCAGTTCCACCCGTTCGCCGAGCTGCACCATAAACCGCCCAATCTGGCCTAACGCTTCAATTTGTCGCTGCCCCCGCTTCTGAAAAATTAGTTCCTTAATATACAAACTGGCCGTTTCTCTATCTTGAGCGTACAATTGGAAAAAATGTCCGAAAATTTGTACCAGCTCATCCAGCAAATTTTGCTCCCCAGTTAAATTAGCAAAAGCCTCCACAATAGTCTGCTCAATCGCCTCATAAAAAACCAGCAGCAAAAGCTCTTGCTTATCCTGCACGTACAAAAAAACCGTCCCTGTTCCCACTTGCGCCGCTTCCGCAATCTCCCGGATAGTGGTCGCCTCGAAACCCTTTTCCCGGAAAAGCACCCGCGCCACCGCCTGAATTCGTTCCAGCTTCTCCTGCTTATGCTGCTCTCTCAGCCCCATCTTTTTCACCGCTCGAATTAATTTTTTACCGCTGTTGTATTTTCTGAACTTATTCATTTTTGAACACATTCATAATAAACTCTTTTTCTGCCAAAGTCAATAGCCTATCCCACTTTTGGGCAACAAAAAAGCCGGATAATATCCGGCTTCCCTTTATACACACTTTTTCAAAACAAAATATTTAGAAACTCAAAACTCAAAACTTATGAATCCTGAGTAATCACTACTCGAATTGGATTGCCGATTTTATCCCGCAAGGTAATCAAACCCTCGTTAGCCTGTTCAAGCGGGAAAGTATGAGTAATCGAAGGCGCAAGGTCGAGCCGCCCGTTCGCTACCAAATCCAGCAACTTCTTCACATCATTACGGCTGAACCCATACGAACCCAACACCTGATAAGCCTTCGTCACGAACAAGACCTGGGGCGGCAGCGAAGCTTTTTCCATCCCTACCCCCACAATTACCGCCCGACCACCGGGCCGCAAACAGCGCATGGCTTGTTCCATCGTCCTGGCATAGCCCACCAATTCCACCGCCATATCTACCCCGCGCCCACCCGTCATTTGCCGGATAGCCTCAACCGGGTTAGTTTCGGCAGCATTTACTACATCATCCGCCCCGAATTGCCGCGCCCGTTCCAGCGCATCCGCCCGCAAATCGACCACAATAATCCGGCCTGCCCCTTCCATCCGGGCAATCTGAATCGCTTGCATCCCCAGCCCACCCGCACCAAATAGCGCAATGGTCTCGCCTGCCCGTAGTTTGCCCGTCCCGGTAATTGCGTGAAAAGGGGTAGCTACCGCATCGGTTACAATTGCCGCCTGTGTATAGGGCAAACCTGTTGGTATTTTCACCAGATTTTGGGCCGGAACTTTGATAAACTCGGCCAGCGCACCTTCGGCCTGAATCCCGAAAGTCGCGCCGTTCTCGCAAAGCTCGGCTTGCCCTTCCATACAGGCAAAACACGCCCCGCACCACGTCCCCGGCACAACCGCTACCCTATCGCCAATTTTCCAGCCCGACACCCCTGACCCAATTTCGGCCACATCTCCGGCTGGCTCATGACCCGGCGTAATCGGTAAATAAGCGGATTTGGCCGTATTCTCGAAAATCATATGTAAATCCGAGCCGCACAACCCGCAGGCCCGCACTTTAACCACTACTTCGCCCGGCCCTGCCACTGGTCGCTCAATCTGCTCCAGCTTCAACGGCCCAGCCTCGCCCACCCCGTAAAACCGGGCCGCCAACATCGTCCGCACTTCTTCCCTATCCCTTACATCCGCCTCCGCCACACTCATCCGCCTGACCTCTTTCTTCTAAGTAACAAGTATCAAGTATCAAGTATCAACTCGGAACTTGTAGGAGAAGGCTCTGCCATTCGACTTTCGGCGACCAGTCAACTGACAGAGCAGCATCCCACAACTCCGACCCCTTTACCTGTGGTCAATCCCCCACCTTGAAAGGCTGGGCTGATAGCATGAAAACGAGGCTAAAGCCGTTACGGGTTAAGCCAGGTTTAACTAAACCTTTTTTATCGGCAATAAGGACCGAACCGAATTTAGAGAAACATTTGACCTTGTGATTAAAGGCCCGTTACAACTCAAAACTCAAAACTCAAAACTAACTAACTTCCGCTTGCTGTGGCAAAGCCCGTAACTCGCGCTTGAGCAGCTTCCCGGTTGGGCCTTTTGGCAAATCTTCTAGGATTTCGATGGTGCGCGGGTACTTGTAGGCCGCCAGCTTGCTCCGGGCAAACGCCAAAATTTCGTTAGGGTCAGCCGTTACACCCGGCTTGAGCGAAACAAAAGCCTTGACTTCTTCGCCCAAACGTGGCTCTGGCACACCGATAACCGCCGCTTCCCGTACCGCCGAATGCTGGTACAACACTTCTTCAATCTCGCGCGGATAAACGTTATAACCGCCACGAATAATCATATCTTTTTTGCGGTCAACGATAAAGAAATAACCTTCTTCATCCACCCGTGCCATATCACCGGTATGAAACCAGCCATTCCGCATCGCTTCGATAGTCGCCTCCGGCTTGTTATAATAAGCTTTCATCAAGTTTGGCCCGGCGATAACAATTTCCCCGATTTCGCCCTGTGCCACTTCGTTATCGTTATCGTCCACCGCCCGCATTTCCACGCCCCAAATCGGTACACCAATTGAACCGGGCTTGCGAGGCTTGCCGGGAATATTAAACGAAGCCGTCGGCGAAGTTTCGCTCAAGCCGTAGCCTTCCAAAATCGTTACGCCAAATTCCTGCTCAAAAGCCAGCAAGACCTCCACCGGGATAGCCGCCCCACCCGAAATACAATGCTTCAGGCTGCTTGTATCATAATTCTTGCGGGTTGGCTCGTGCAGCAACCCAAAATACATCGTCGGTACGCCCAAAAAGGCAGTCACTTTATCGCGCTGAATCACTTCCAGCACCTTCACCGGGTCGAAGCGGGCCACCAGCGTAATTGTCGCGCCCTGCCCAATAGCAGTATTCATCACATTCGATTGCCCGAATACGTGGAAAAGCGGCAACACCGCCATAAACACATCCCCCGGCCCACAGGGAATTAGCTTTGTCCCGCCGTATTCAGCCACAAAGAACAAATTAAAGTGGGTCAGTTCCGCCCCTTTTGGCTTACCTGTCGTGCCGCTGGTGTACAAAATAACCGCCGTCTCTTGGGGGTCAGTTTGCACATAGGTATAAGTTGGCAGCATATCTTTGGAAACGGCGTTAAAGCTCATCGCCTTCGCACTATCCGGCAATTTATCGCTACCGGGAGCTTGTGCCACAATAATCTTCTCACAAACGGGCGAACGCTCTCCGGCGATTACCGCTTCCGCCGCGAACGCCTCCCAGGTAATAATTGCCTTCGCCTCTGAGTCCCGAAGCAAATATTCAATTTCATCACTCTTGAGCAACACGTTCATTGGCACGACCACCGCGCCCAGCTTCAAAATCCCGTAATAGGCAATCACAAATTGCGGAACGTTTGGCAGCATAATTGCCACCTTATCGCCCCGTGTAATCCCTAGTTTGCTCAAGCCATTGGCAAATTGATTACTTGCGCCATTTAACTGAGCAAAATTCAATTGAAAACTATCAAAAATTACGGCTGGTTTGGTCGGGTACTGCTTGGCCGATTCTGTTAGCAACACCGCTAAATTTAGACTCACTTTAGTCTCCTTTATCGCTTCATGTCAGACGACCAATCTTTTTAGGTTGCCTGTCTACGCTCAAATTCCGGGCCGAAGCCATTTTTGGCATGATAACAGAGTAATATCTTTGTGTCCAATAGATAGCCTTTTAATTAAAAAAGAAGTATCAAAAAAGAAGTATCAAAAAAGAAATATCAAAAAAGAAATATCAAATTTATCATCGGGCAAAAGCCTTAAAAGCGATTAACCCGATCACCAGCCCGGTGGATAAAGCAACCAGACCCAGAAACAAAAGCAAGCCCGCTATTACCATAAAAGCCCTTGACGACTTCAAAAAGTCTTCACCCTCCGCCTGAATTAGAGTTTGACCTTGGTTAGCTCTATGGGCCTCCGAGTAAAAATAAAAAGCCATCGCCAGCAAAATTGCGCCAAAGCAAAAACTGACCACCCCACCAAAAACACCAATTATTGCCGCCATTTTAGCCCGTCCACCAAAGCTTGTGCGCCCCGCTCCCAGCTATACCGCTTGCCGCTACGCTTTGCGCCCCGTTCGCCCATTGTGCGGGCCTCAGCCGCATTAGCCAGCAACCAGCTAATTTTCCCGGCAAGCGCGGCTGGCTCTGCGGCCACCAGAAACCCGGTTTGGCCCGGCACTATAATTTCACGCGGCCCGCCTTCGTCTACCGCAACGACGGGCAACCCGGCAGCACTCGCTTCCAAAACGGCCAGTCCAAAACTTTCATCCCGGCAAGTATGCCCGTAAATTTGGGCTGCCGCGTAGCAAGCCGCTAAATCCTGCTCCGGCACAAACCCGGTGAAAATCGCTTGCCGCTCATTAAGGCCCAGTTCTTTAGCCAGCAATTTCAAACTGGCTTCCTCCGGCCCAACCCCCACAATCAAGGCCGTCGCTTCTGGCTGCTCCTTTACTACCAAAGCAATTGCCCGCAAAAACAAATCTACCCGTTTACGTGGATGCAAATGGTTTACCGTCAACACTAGCGGTCTATCACCCAAGTTATAACGCTGCCGCAACCTTGCGATTGCCGCCTCCCGGTTTTCCAGCGCGGGCAAATCAACCCCGTGCGTAATAATAATCGAAGGCAGATTGTAAGTTTCCCGAATAAGCTGCTGCCCAAATTCACCATTTACCAGCACCATCTCAGCCTGCCGCGCCAGATATTTATCGATGGGGCGGTAAAGCCGGAAAAGCGGCCTAATCAGAAGACCGGCCTTGCCCATTCTGCGGCTAACTTCGGCCCGGTCAGTATAAGCGGCGCGGGGTGGCTCAAAGCAAAAATACAGCAAAGGCACTTTCAGCCGTCGAATACGTTTAGCCCACCACAAGCCGGGTAAACTCGGCGGCCCAAAGAAGCAAAGCGCGTCGGTATCTTCCGGCAACCGCTTTAATAAAGCCGGAACTGCCCCATATTCAAGCAGCGAATCCAGATAATGATTACCGCTCAAATTCAAATTTGCGCCACTCTCGACTAATTGTACCTTGTGAGAAAGAGCCGGGCGACATTCCGGCGCAAAATGGTGAGTAAGCAACGTTACCCGGTTAGAAGGTTCGGCGGGTAAAGCCACTACCGACCCCGCTAAGGCCAAAATCAAACGTTGCGCCCCGGTCAATTTCTTGATTTGAGGGTAAACAAAAACAAAATGACGGCCCGGCGGCAAATCCTGGCCGACTTGAGCCGTATTTAATTCAGGCTGTGTCACTTCTGATTAATCTTCGACCAGCATAACCGGGATGCCGTTTTCAATTCTGTATTCGTGCGGCTGCTCCGGGTTCTGGCAAATCAATTTAGTATTATCTTCGCTTAATTCCACTTTAGCCTTGCACTTTGGGCAAATCAAAATTGCCAACAATTCAGCACTAATCGGCTTCTCGTCTGCCGCTTGGGTCATCTCTTTTCGCTCCTTGTTCCAATAAAATCCATCCCGGTAATTACCACCTCTGGATTTTACCTTATTTCTGAACATTTTTCACTCTGACCGATAAAGAATTCTTGTTAATTTGGGTAACTGAGCTTGCAACTACCGCGATATTACTCTTTACATAAAAATAGAAATATGCTAAAATAGAAATGTGATATGTATGCCAGCCCGGAAAGATTTGTAAATAAGCCAGCGAAAGAAAGTAACAACTTTGGGAAATTTTAGGGCAAGCTTTGCTTTACGGCAAAAAAAGGGGTGGAGTGGAGTAGCAGCAATATTACTGGTTTTTCTTTCGCTGGCTTTTTTGCCAAGTTTGGCTTGGGCGGCAGAACCCAGTATCCCCGATGTTAGCGGCCAAAACGCCATTGCGGTAGATACCTCCACCGGGTTAATTACCTACGCCAAAAATGTTCATCGCCGCGCTCCAATGGCAAGCACCACCAAAATGATGACCGCTCTTACCGCGCTTGGTACACCCGGCACAAATTTGACTGACCGCTATACGGTAGTAGCCGATGATATTGTTGGCACGGGTGAAACCGCAATGGGCTTGCGGTTGGGCGAAAACGTTTCTTTTTCTGATTTACTTTATGGTATGCTAATCAATAGCGGTAACGATGCCGCTAAAGCGGTTGCCCGCTACGCCGGAGCAAAACTGCCGGGAACAAACGACCCAATTGCTCGTTTTATCGAGCGTATGAACGCTCAGGCCCAAACTTACGGCTTACGCAACACACATTATGTTAATCCACATGGTCTGGATGCTGACAATCATTATTCCAGTGCTTTTGATTTAGCCATTACGGGTTGGTATGCTCTGCAAAATCCAACTATTGCCCAAATCGTGAGCCAGCAAAAAGCTAATATTGCCGGGCATAGTTTGGTTAATTTGAACAGCTTTTTGAAAGTTTATAGCGGCGCAAACGGTATTAAAACGGGTTATGACCTAAAAGCCGGGTTATGTCTGGTTGCCAGTGCCACCCGTAACGGGCGCAGTGTAATTGTAGTCTCAATGAATACCGACCAGGTCGGGTTTACAGGCGATGCGGTAGCCTTGATGGATTACAGCTTTGAACTACTCAAATTACCCGATAGCGTGCTGAAAACCCGTCCGCCCGCCGGAGGTGGCCCATTTCAGGCGACCACTCAGTATATTGGCTATCCCAAAGGTAATGTATTACTGCCCGCTCCCAACGCCCAGGCTGGAGATAGCGGAGCAAGCATTGCCAGTAATCCGAATTCATATTTGAACGGGCCGGGCGTAGCCGCTCAAATCAATACTTCGCCTGTACCGACTTTAAGTTCAAGCGGGGATGACCAGACTGATAGCAGCAAAAGCAAACCGGGAGGAGGGCCAAACTTGATTGTGATACTCTTTATCCTGGTTTTGATTGGATTAGTAATTTTTGGTTTGGGACGGGCTGGATATTTGGCTGGCGAAACTGGTCGTAACGCGGCATTGCGGGCCGAAGATATGGCAGTAGTAGCGTTTAAGGCCGGACGCAAAGGGGTAGGACGTTTAGTAACCCTCCTCAAGCCGGGCAATCAGCCTGATGATGAAGAAATTGCCCCCCGGCCCAGCCCGGCTTCCCGCGTGGCCCGTAGTAGAGAAAGCGAACGAGTTGAGCCTAATCCCGCCCCGCGCCCTCGTCCAACTACAAATCCCGCCCAACCCGCGCCCCGTTCAACTACCCGGCAAAACCCGCTTGAAAACTTTTTTGATGACGTTCAGCCTTTTAATTGGGACGAAAAAGGTAATGACAAGGCCGAGCCTTTGAAGCCGCCCGCCCCAATACCCACCATGCCAGCTCCTAACCCGCCAATGAACCGGGCGCAGGTGCAACCCGAAAAAGAGCCGGAACGGGAACGCCCGGTTACTCCACCTGCCATTAGCAACGACTCGGCGGCCCGGCTTACCAGCTATTCTAATCGTTCGATTTCGGAGCAGAAACCAAAGCCAGGATTAAGCACGCCCGAAGACCGCTTGCGTCCGCCCCAGCCTACCCGTCCTGCCTCAACTCCCCGACCAGAAACACCGCCCGCTACGCCACCGCTTGCCCCTAAACCGGCAGCCAGTGAACCATCTGCGGCAGAAAAACGGGAAGCCGAACGTAATTTCTTTAGTGCAAAAGCCTTTGGCCCGGAAAATTTGGCGGTTCGGGCGCGGCAGGCAGTTGATTACGCCTACGCCGGGCGATTACAGGCCAGCACCGAGGAATTCCGGCGAGTGGTAGAAGTAGACCCGCTTTTTGATTTTGGTGGACTGGAAGAATTTGAGCAAATGCCAGTGCTGGGTTACAAAGCTCTGGCGAGTGCTTATGCTTCGGTCAATCGAATGAAATTTGCTTTACTTTTGCTGGATATGTCAATCGAAAAATTCCCCAACGATTTGGAATTACGCAATATGCTACGGACTTTGAAGCGCGAAGGCAGCCAGTAAACCAAACCTTTTCCAATTGCTCCGCCAAAATAACCGAAAACCCGGCCAAAAAGGGCTATAATACGGGTGTTATTTTGGCGTTTACTAAATTTTTTGGCTAGAAAATTTTGGGATAATATTATGAGCAACAAAAAAATAGATTTGCCCGGCGCGGGCAGTATTACCTGGAAGATTAACGGCGAAATGGTGCTATTATTGGGCTGGGGACGGGCAATTTTGATGCAGGTTGCTCATCCAATGGTAGCCGAAGGAGTCGGGCAGCACAGCCATTTTCATACTTCGCCCGTCGCCAAAGCTCGTCGTTTACAGCAAACCCTTAATCGTATGCTTGAAATGACCTTTGGCTCACAAACCGAAGCTTTGGGGGCAGCCCGTGTAATTGATAATATTCATGGTTATGTCAATGGAAATATAGAAAAGACTAGCGGAACTTATGCCCCTGCCGGAACGTATTATTCGGCTCGTGACCCGGAATTATTAAAATGGGTACATTCTACTTTTGTAGATACTATGCTCAAAACCTACGAATTATATGTTGGGAAACTGAGCCAGCAAGAAAAAGACGATTACTTGGGTGAAACCAGCATATCCGGCCCAATGCTCGGCACACCTCCAAATTATTTTCCCAGCAACACTGCCGAACTGGACGAATATTTGCAGGAAATGCTCACCGATGGTCGGTTAGTAATTGGGGACAGGGCGCGAGAATTGGCAGATTATGTGCTTGCCCCACTGGTGCGCTTCCCTTTACTGGGTCGTTTGCTGACCTGGTATCTAACCTTACCGATTATTGGCTTGCTACCCGAACAAATCCGGCGGGATTATAATTTGCGCTGGGGCAAGCGGGAAGCAATTGTCTGGCAAGCATCGGCCTGGATTCATCGGAAATTAGTACGTCCCTTGCTGCCCCGTCACTTAGCCTTGTGGCCGATGGCAATTGCCGCTGAAAAGAAATTGGCGGCAAGCACAGAGCATACGCCCGCACCTACCGCCAAAGCCAGTTAATTCTTAATTTTATCAGCCAGTACCAATTCTGATTATTCTTTATCAAAAAGATGTTCAGAATTGGTATCACCCAATCTGGCTAATTTACTTCCAGATGTCAGCCATCAGCTTGCCAGTTTCTTCAATCGCGCTTGCATCCGGGGTAACTTCGTGATTTTCCTTGAGTTCCTTCAACACTACTGCTGGAATAATCTTCTGAATGTACATCACGAAATTGGCGTTGTCCTTGATATTGCGGGCCGCCAGGTCAGCCGTTTCGCGGTCTCCCAACGAAAGAGCGGTGATGTGCAACATTTCATAGGAAATCAAGCTCAGGTTCAAAGCGGTGAAATCGTCGCGGAAGCTTTTAGAAACATCTTCCGAACGGAATTTGTTGATAACCCCGGCAGCTACACCCGCCGCCGCTGCTACACCTTCTTTAATCGGTTGGTTGGCAGCACCACCCATTGCCTCCAAACGAGCCTGAAGCGTGTCGCGATGGCTTTGAATAGTGGTGGCATAAGTCGCGAATTGGCTGGTTACTTCCGGCTCATGCTGATATTCCTTAACTTGCTTGTCAATCGCCTGGGCGATATGGGATTCCAGCGCAATCATATCGCTGACATATTTCTGTAAAAGCGTTTTAGCGTCCGCCATTGTTATTTTCTCCTTTTATCTCATCTAAAAACCGTCTGGCATTGCACAGGTTTTCAATTTAGTATTTCGGGTGGCCTTTCAAAATGTTTCCGATGGCCTTCCTTGCCTATTATTTAGCAAGGTTTGTGCCTAAACTAGGGCCAAACAACAAACGGTCTCAACTTAATTTAAGATTTGTGTCAAAAAGTACAGAGTGCTTCGCCTGAATTCGGCTTTGTCAGATCCAATCCGGCAAATCGTTTTGCTATTTCTGGTTCAAAATGATACCTTTATAAATAAATACTAGAATGGGATAAAGTATGGGTATTAGTGCAAATTTGAACGAGAAAAATCCGCCCGGTTTGCTATGGCCGGAGGGCGTAACCCGCCCGCCCGAACGCCGCAATTTTTCGCAACTTGAAACGGATTTAGGTTTGTCGGCAATTATTAAGGCTTTGGATTGGGACGGACGGCATAGCCGCTTTATCGCCCAAACTTTAGCCGAACTTTGCCTGGATAAAAACGTAATAATTTTCCGGCAAGAAATTCTGGCCGATTTGCTGCGCCTTCCAGATTTGGTAGGCGGCCTTTCGCGCTATTTACCCCAGCTTGGCGAACTTTCCCGCTTGCGACGCGGGCCAGGCTGGGCCGGATTAAACCCTTCTTTCCGCCACGAGCGCAACGAAAACGAAGAAGTTAGCCCACTCGAAAAACTGACGCAACGTTTGTCCGAGCTGGAACATTATTTGACCTGTGTTCAGAGCATCGGGGCGGTATTGGAAGAAAGCCAGGATAAATTGCAGGCGCAGGGCTTGAAAGCTTTGCAGATTTATTTCAAGAATTTGCAGCAGGAAGCGACTTTTGTTAGCTTATCCCAAACTTTGCCCGAACTTCGCCAGCAGCTAGGACAGGTCAAAAGCCTGACGATTGGCCTGAATCTGGATTCGCAATTAAAGCCTGAATCGGCTACTTTGCTTTCGATTAACCCAACCCGCTTTCAGGGCAAGGGCAATTTGTTCGAGCGACTGCTGGGCGATTGGCGCGGTGGGGAAGGGGCTTCACGCGGTATTACCCCGCTTCAAAGGGCCGAGCAAATTAAAAGCCAGCGCAGCGAACATGAGCTTTACCGCGATATGCAACAGCTTTTGGAAAGCGTGACCAGTCCCGTCGCCCAAACTTTAGAAAAATACACCAGAGTAAGCAGTGACCATTTGGCCGCGCTTGAGCCGGAGCTGGCTTTTTATCTGGGGGCGACCCGGCTTTTTAGCGAGTTGGGGCAAAGCGGCTTGAACTTTTGTCGTCCCGAAATTGCCCCGCTTGAGGAGAAAATAGGCCGGATTAGCGGAGTGTTCAATCTTGAATTAGTCTTGCGCCAGCGTTCCCGCCATAATAGCAGCGATTTGGCAAAAACAATAGTGCCGAACGAAGTTGGTTTTGGCCCGCAAACTCTTATTTTTTTGCTGACCGGGCCGAATAGTGGCGGTAAAACTACTTACTTACGGGCAATTGGTCAAGCTCAAATATTAGGTCAAGCTGGGTTACTTGTGCCGGGTCAATTTGCCCGCCTTAGCCCGGTGGACAATATTTTTACCCATTTTGGCGGAAACGAAGTCAGCGACAAAAACGGCGGGAGGCTGGCTCAGGAGCTTAACCAGCTAAATCAGTTTTTCGAGGAAGGTAGCCCGCATAGTTTGGTGTTACTGAACGAGCCGTTATCGAGTACCGACCAATTTTCGGCTCGTTTGTTAAGCCGGGATTTGCTGGCCGGGTTACGGTTTTTGGGGGTGCGTACTCTTTATGTCACCCACTTGCTGGAACTAATTGACGATGGTCTCAGTATGAACCGGGAAACGGGCGGGGCGGGGATTGCCAGCCTGGTAGCGGGAGTGGCCGGAGCAAGCGAAGGCAGCCCGGAGGCGCACGAAAATAATCTACAGCCCAGCTATTATATCTCGCCGGGATTGCCGGGCGAATTAGGTTATGCTAACCGTCTCGCCCGACAATTTGGGATGAGTTTTGACCAGATTGAGCAGCTTTTGCGTAAGCGGGGCTTCTCTGGCTAGAGATTATAAATCCAAAGCCAGCCCGTCGTAAGCTACTGTAATCTCAAGATTGTGATTTTTGAAGCAAGCCGCCCGTGCCAAAGCCGCCGATAGCAAGCCATCTACGGTGGCATCATCGTGGGCGGGGTCGTGATGGAACAAAACCAAACGACGCACTCCGGCCCGTATCGCCGTATCTACCGCTACTTCCACCGAACAATGCCCCCAGCCAACTTTTTGCTGTAGCTCTTTAATCGAATACTGGGCATCATGAATTAAAATGTCGGCATTGCGGGCCATTTCAAGTATAGATTTTTCGATAATGGTTTCATCCATTAAAGTATCGGGCAAATTATCAGGAACGGTAAGCGGTTCGTGGTCGGTAGCATAAACCAGGACTTTGCCGCCCAGTTCAAGCCGATAGCAGGTGCTTGGAGTGGGATGCTTGAGCAATCGTCCCTGAATCTTCGCGCCGTCCAGTTCTATCGAGCCATGCCGGATTGAAAAAAACGAAAGGTTTGAGGGTAAATCTTCCATGCCTACCGGGAAATAAACGTATTCCATTTGTCCGGCCATAATGCTGCCGATGGTTTGCGAACAGTTGCTCCAACCGATAATATTAAAGCGACTATTTGGCTGAAAAACCGGGCCAAAAAAGGGGAAACCCTGAATATGATCCCAATGGGTATGGCTCAATAGCATATAGCCACTAATTCCGGCTTCGGCCTGTCCTTCAGCGTTGCGGCAATGGCTTTTGAACGCCTGGGGGTTATCCAGCAAGAAATTACCCAGTTCCCGCGCTCCTGAGCCGCAATCCAGAATAAAAAGATGGCCGCTATCGCTGGTCAAACTAACACAACTGGTGTTGCCACCGTAGCGGCTGTAATTGAGGCCCGAAACCGGGATAGAGCCACGTGTTCCCCAGAAACGGACTGTCAGGGTTTCAGGAGCTGAGAGGGGTTGAAAGCGGGGAAGCTGGACAGCTTGCTGGCGTTCTTCGCGCCATTGTTCAATGCTGCCGGAAAGCCCGTTCCATTCGCGTACCATTTCCAGAGCTTTTTCGATTTCGGGAATTGGGCGATGGTCTTCAAGGTGTGGCTCGACCCGTACCCAGCGTACCATCCCTTCGCTATCAATCAAAACTGACGCTCGTTTGCAACTATGAATCTCGGCTTCGGCCAAACCGTAAGCCTCGCTAATTTTTTGGAGCGGGTCACTAATCAAGGTTATCAGGCGGAGGCCAATATCGCGGGCAAATGCGTTGTGAGAACTGACGCTATCACTGCTAATTCCAAAAGTTTTGAGCTGTACCTTGCCCGCCAGCGTTACCAGTTCTTCCAGCAGCGGTAGCTCATCGCTGCAAACATCGCTCCAATCTGCTGGATAAAAAAAAAGGAGAACTGCACTTTTTCCCAGATAATCTGCTAAATTTACATCGCCAGAATTACTTTGTGCCGACCACAGCGGCGATTTCTCGCCTACTCTAATTGTCCCGTTTAGACCCATTGTTTGTCCCTCTATTACAACTTTGTCCCACGCATGGAGCTGGATGAATTCTTTGTCAGGTGAATGTTTCAATTTTTTCAACTTTACTTCAATAGTATAAACGATTATAACATAGTATTAGAAGCGGATTAATCTTCTCTTTTTTAAGATTGTATTACGCTATTCTATTTTTGTACAGTAAAAAGTTGTAAAACGTAGGAGAAATCCAGGATGAAACACGCCGGAGCAATTACTCTGAAAGGGCTGGAAAATTTGCTGAACGAAATCCGGCAACTAACCGAAGACACAGACGTAAAAGAGAAAAAATTAGGTATATTCTACCAAGAAGCTTCGGCCTGGCTGCATTTCCACGAAGACCCTGCCGGAATTTTCGCCGATTTAAAAATAGCGGGTGAATTCGTCCGCTTTTCGGTAAATACTCTTGATGAACAACAAAATTTGCTAGACCAGATAAAACTAATAGGGCTGGCAGACCGGGCAGAAAAAGGTAGCTCGATTTAATTGGCCTTGCCAGATTTTTTGAATAGGAGTGCCACAGCGCAAACAGGGTTTGCCTTTACGGTTATAGACCCAGTTGAGCAAACCAGCTTCTTGCATCTCCACGGGCAAAGTGGCGGTGCGCCCGTAGTGCTGCGTACCTTCCCACATAATTGGAATTATCTCGTTCCAGTAGTTTTCCATATCTTCGCGCCGGACGGCTTTGGCTAATCGGCAGGGGTTAATATGGGCCAAAAACAAACCTTCCGATTTATAAATATTGCCAATACCTGCCATAACGCGCTGGTTCATTACCAAATCCCCAATTGGTTCTTCGGGCTGTAACTGCAAGCGGCGGAAAGCTTCCTCCCGGTCAAAATCTTCGGCCATAACATCCGGGCCAAGCGATTGCAAACGTTCTTCCCGCGCCAGTTCTTCGGGAGTTAGTAATTCGATAATCGGTCCGTGATAAAATACCGCCTCATGTTCAAAAGTGACCAGCCGCAGGCGAACGTATTTAGCGTCTTTGCGTAAAATCATGCCCGGTTCGCCAATTTGCCACGAGCCGTATTGCATAGCGTGACATAGCAAAGTTTCGCCACCCGAAAGTGAGAGCAGCAAAACTTTGCCGTGGGTTTTCACCTCGGTTACAAATTGCCCAATTAAAGTTTGCGCCCGTTCGCCCCAGCGTTTAGGTAGATGCACCTCGCGTATTGGCTCATTTACCAGAGCTTTCAAGGCCCGCGCCCAGCGTATAACCGCGTGTCCTTCGGCCATTTCCCGTTTCCCCATTTGAATTATGAAGACTTCGCCGTAGCAACAAGGGCAACTAATATGCCAGAAGTCTTTATAATAAACCTCTCTTTATTTGATTGCGGGCGTACTTGACGAATTGGTTATAATTAGCGGTAGTAACAATCAATCGAACTAATCCGAACTAATCGAAAACAATACTGGCTTTCGTTAAACTAGACAAGGATAATTGCCGTGACACTGTCTTTAAACCAAGTAACCCCGCCGGGACTGCTTAAAACTCCTTCACGCCTTCAAAAATTGGTCGAAAGCGGCCACACCGCTCAGGGCTTTTGGTGGATGACCGGGATTGAAGGCTCAACCATCCCTCATATTCAGGCCGACGAATTTGAGTGGATTCAGCATTACCAATTTTGGAACGAAGATTTGACCATGATTCGCCGCGATTTGGAGGCGAATTGGCTGCGTCTGGTTTTTCCCTGGTACAAGGTAAATCCGGCGCGGGGCAAATATAATTGGGATTGGATGGATCGAGTAATTGACCGGGCGGCGAAGCTTGGTTTCCAAATTGCCCTCGACCCAATTCATTTTGGGACACCACTTTGGATGGCAGATGGCTTTGGCGAGCCGGATTTTCCCGAATACGCCGGTGAATATTTTAGCCAGGTGGCCCGTCGCTATGGAAAAATCGAGCAAATCCAGGCTTTTGTGCCACATAATGAGCCAAGCATTACCGCTCTGTTTGGCGGACTTTTTGGCGACTGGCCGCCTTACAAGCACAGTCAGGCAGGCTATAATCACCTTATAGCTGAAATCGCCAAAGGTATTGTGCTGGCACAACAGGCGGTTCGAGCCGAGGTAAGCGACCCGGTATTTTTGCACATTGATGCGGTAGACCAGGCCGCTACCCTTGAAGATAAGCCTTCCGAGCAATTACTCGAAGAAATTTCGCTGATTAATGAGCGACGCTTTTTGTGCTACGATTTGCTGAGTGGGCGAGTGAATTCCAGTCACCGTTTGACTAATTGGCTCTTGCAAAACGGCCTGAATGAAAATCAGTTGCTCTGGCTCGAAGCGAACGGCAGCGACCCGGATATTGTTGGTATCGATTTTTATACCCATAGCGAAGCCTGGGTTAGCCAAACACCTGACGGTAATTTCAGTCAAGACCGCCAATCCCACGCTTTGCCCACTGTCCAGTTATACGAAAAAGGTTACAGCAGTAGCCGCATAAACGCTGAAGCACCGCGTCCCGGCGGTCTGCACGCTATCCTCAAGGCGTATTACGAGCGTTATCAGCGTCCAATGGTCGTAACTGAAACCGATTTTTGTGGCACTGTGGCCGAGCGGCACGCCTGGCTAGATTACACTTTGGAAGAAATCAAGCGTAGCCGGGAGGAAAATTTGCCGGTAATCGGCTATACCTGGTGGGGTGCAACCGACCACCTTAATTGGGGAATGGCTCTCAAGGAGCGGAACAATATTCACCCGGTGGGTCTTTGGTCGCTTGTACCGCAATTCGATGGAACAATGGCCCGGCACAAAACTTCGCTGGTGGATACTTTTCGAGGCTACACCGAATCGCCCCAGGCAATTATTGGCGAAATCTCCGCTAGATAGATAGTAAAACCGAATTAATAAAATGCTGCTCCCCTAATCCCGTTTCTAACCGGCGGGAGGTACACGTGGCGGCAATTTCAGCCCAATTGTAATTACGTTGGCTATTAGTTGGCCCTGGGCGGTGCGGCTGACCTGGATAGAGACATTTTGCCCGCTTGCAAGGTTCGAGAATGGTACAGCTTTTTGGTTAGCTATAATTTTTGTGCTTGAAGTTATCAAAATTCTTTCTGAGCTAATGTTCAAGGTCAGGCCGCTTGCATCCAGCGCGGTAATAGTTCCATTAAATACTAAAGTAGGATTAGTGGCAGGTGCTTTCGGGGGTACGGCGGTAAAAGTAGGCGCAGGCGCAGGGGTGGGAGATTTGACTGGTGGCACTGGATTGCGGGGTGCGTCATCAATCGTAGGGATTGGTTTGGGCAAAGTGGTGGAGTTAGGGCTAGGCTGGCTAGAAACAGGCGTAACGGTAGAAGCCGAAGGTGGCACACTACTCGGCTCATTGGTGGGCTGCTCGATAGGGCTATAGATAATTGGTACTTCAGTTGGAGCAGGCGTAAGCGTCGCGGGTATATTAGTAGCAACTGGCAAAAGAGAAGGTTCGGCGGCAGGTAGCGAAGTAATAGCAGTGCTAACCAGATTAGCAGTCGGGGAAGCAGCAGCAGGCAAGGTGGGGTTTGAGGTGGCCGTAGCAGCGACCTGACTTATGGTTGACGGCGAACTAAGAAGGCCGTTAGAAGAAATTAGTAGCAGCAAGCCACCGACCACAACCACGACGATTGCCGCCGCCATTGTAGCAAGTACCGTCAAGCGCAAACCGTTTGGCCTTTTCCGCTTTGGCAGATTTGAGGAAAGGCGAAGTTGCTGCAAAGTTTGGGCTACTTTGGCGGCGGGTGGTTCGGGCAACTGTTGTCCCCATTCTTCCAGCAAAAATTCTATTTCATCCGCTTGCGAATGGTCAATTGGCTTTTGCATAGATTTGTCCTGTCTGATTTCTCATAGTTTCCCAACCAAAAGAATTTAGCTAAAGTTGTTCTTTTAGATATTCGCGCAAAAGCAGCTTGGCACGCTGGAAGCAAGTTTTGGCACTACCTTCCGCTATTTCCAGGATTTGCCCAATTTCACTAAAGCTCAAGTCGCTAGTATAGCGCAATACCGTGACGGCGCGTTCTCGTTCTGGCAAAGCAGCAATGGCGGTTTGAAGAATTTGCTGAATGTCTTTTCGCTCGATAATTTCTTCTGGTAAGGGCGCGTTATCGGATAACTGCTCTAAATAGGTTAGCTCATCATCGGCACGATGCTTGAAATTCAACTCATTAAAGGTTGGAATCCGTCGCTTCCGCAATTGGTCAAGACATTTGTTGCGAGTAATGGTAAAGGCCCAACTTTTAAAAGAGGCGGTTGGATGGCGTTGGGGTAAGGCTAAATGCAATTGCAACAGAGTTTGCTGCAAAATATCGCTGGCATCTTCGGCATTGTTGAGCATTCCGCAGGCAAACTTAAAAAGCGGCGAGCTATAACGTTGCACCAATTCCTCGAACGCCTCAAAATCGCCTTTAGCGGCCCGCAAAGCCAAATCGTCATCAGCTAATTTAATAGAGTGCATATCCAGCCTCTACCGTTTGAATACCCCGTATGGGTTTGGTCGGGTTAAAGCCTAATTTATAAGACGAAAGAAAATCTGAAATAGTTTTATAATCTTTGACGAATTGCACGAAAGTCTTGACGAAGCTTTATTATAGTGTTAAGATAGATTTATTAAAATAGTTCAATCCAGCGATTAATCCGTCTTCATCAAGTTTTTTCATCAGGTTCGCAAATAATGAAAGAACTTACTTTTTCAAAAATTTACCAAAAACTAGCTTGTGTGACAGTTCAAATTAGTCATAGCTTATTCTCTCTGCTCTTTTAAGAAACGTTGTACTTTATTTTCTGGCATTAATAAAAGTTTATCGGCTTACAATTGCATAGCTGGTATTAACCGTAGCGATTGAGGTTACTTTGGCTAACCCTCGCTAGGTTGGCTTTACCCAAAATTAGTAACAGTCGTACAAAACTGCTCATTTGATTTGTTGGTACGACAGCGGTTTATCTGATGGCCTAAAAAAAGCAGTTTAGTGTTAGGGAGGGAAACGTGTCAAAGAAGATTCGAGTATTAACGGCAATGATGTCGGTGGCGGCGGTATTTGCACTTATGATTGTGCTAATACCGGGCAAGAGTACCGCTCTGGCGTTTGATTACGACAAGATGCCCAAAATTCAGAAACGCCTGCTTTCTACTTTCCTGGAAAACCAGCTTGCCCCCGCACCAGGAGTGGTCTCCAGCAGACCCAGCCAGTATTTCCCGAGCGATGACGAATGTGGCGGAAATAAACGGGACAACGTTAAGGTCAATCAAAATTGCCAAAACTTGACCGATGCTGATTTGGCGGGTCGGGGGCAGGCCAATAACGAAACCTCTATTGCGGCAGACCCTTATCATCCCGAACACATGGTCGCCAGCTACAACGATTACCGGCGTGGCGACGGCAATTGCTACACCGCTTATAGCTCCGACCAGGGCAAAACCTGGAACGACAGCACAGTACCAATGAGTTTTGTACGCGGAACGCTATTCGCAAAAGGTCAGGCCCGCCAATACTTTACGACGGGTGGTGATACATCGGTGGCCTGGGATACCAAAGGAAACGCTTATCTTTCCTGTCAGGTCTTCAACCGGGGCGTACCCGCTTCACAAGACCCCGACCAATCCAGTGCTTTGCTAATGTTCCGTTCGACCAAAAACGGCGGAGCTTCCTGGAATTTTCCGGGTCGCATCGTAGCTGGCCTTAAAGACAGCACTGGCGCAGCTTTGCTGGATAAGCAACTTATAGCGGTAGATAACCACCGGGGCAGCCCTTTCCAGGACAGAGTTTATGTTAGCTGGACATTATTTGCCTCAGATGGCACAGCTTATATCTACCTGGCC
>JBBQGP010000006.1:0-55104 GCA_038323095.1 Chloroflexia bacterium
ATACCGCCGCCATTGCCTCGGCTTTGGTCGAACGAGGTTATCGCCCGGCTACCGTTAATCAGGCTCTTTCAGGATTGCGCAGTGTGCTATACCACGCCTGGAAACTTGGCTTGATGGAAAGTGAGGATTATCAGAGAGCTAGAGATGTTAAGAACCGCCGGGCTGAAACCTTACCGCGTGGCCGCGCCCTGGCTAAAGACGAACTCAAAACTCTTATCAAGAACTGCCAGAGTGAAAATTCCCCAGCGGGAACGCGGGATGCCGCCATAATTGGGGTAATGTACGGCACTGGTCTACGCCGTTCCGAAGTGGTCAAACTGGAATTAAAGGATTATAAGCCCTTGACTGGTGCGCTCACTATCAGGGGGGCGAAAGGTGGTAAAGACCGGCTGGTTTACGTCAAAGGCGGGGCAGCTAAGGCTCTGGCAGGCTGGCTAAACTTGCGTGGAGCCGAGGCAGGTTCACTTTTCTGCCCGATACACAAAAGCGGCAAGATTAGAATAGAACTGATGACCGACCAGGCCATCATGAAAATACTCAAGAAACGCGGGTTGCAAGCTGATTTGGAACCGTTCAGCCCCCACGATTTACGCCGAACTTATATCTCTGATTTATTAGATGCCGGAGCAGACATTGCTACCGTGCAGAAACTGGCCGGACATGCCAGCGTCACCACCACTGCTCGTTACGACAGGCGGGGTGAGGAAGCCAAGAGTAAAGCTACCGACCTTCTCAATGTCCCTTATTAAACTTCGCCAGACCAGGATCAGGACAGAAAAACCAACGATACTAGCCAGTCTTTAAAAACTGCTCCGAAAGTTGCGTGACTAGCTATTTTACTCCAAATCCGCAAAAACACCTCATGCTACAAAGGCTTCTAAGGTAGGTGTTTGTTCAAAAAGGTTATGTAGTGATACTTCCCAAATTATAGAGCCTTCTGCCAGATAAATGTCAGGATATTTTCCCATTCCGTTCCACCTCTTTTCGTAAAGAGTACGACCAGGGCGGATAGTTGGTGACAAAGGTTATACTGGGCAGCCCATTAGAAGCTACTTACGGCGATTAGGGATAAAAGTAACCATCCCTCGGCGGTGAATGAACGCAAGCAAGGCCGTTTTGACCGTGATATCTATCGTCAGCGTAACCGAGTAGAATGGCTGATTAATCGGCTCAAGCAATTTAGGCGTTTAGCCACCCGTTATGAGAAACGGGCTGGGAATTATTTGGCGATGTGGCAAATTGGCTCTATCTTGCTCTGGCTTGTAACCGTTCACAGAGGGTAAAAATTTTGTGGTTTTAGCTGTGGCACACTACAACTATTGATTTGGTTTAGCTATACCAAAGTATTTGATTTTGCCTGTTATACCACGTGTTGTATAGGTATAGTTCATCTGGTACAATTTTTTAGACCCCCGGTGAACGGTTACAACCAATAATTAAATGCTAACTCAATCAAAGGTTACTTACCAGTTTAGATAAAATTAATATTAAGCCTTTTTAAGTATTACAAAGCCTTAAAATCTTTCTCCACGGGTAAAACTCCAAAGGACATTGGTCAATTGGAGTTACCAGCAGCCCCTTTATAGGGCTGCCTGTTTTAAGCTGGTGGAGCTGGCTTCCTCAATTGCCTGAGCCAGCAACCTCATTACCACATAGGCATCCTTTAGGCTTAAGGTCAGGTGCATTTCGTGACCAGCTTCCCCTTTTTCGCAAATCCTGAAAGCGATGGAGCAATCCTGGGGTTCGATCTCTAAGGTATTTCTACCATTAACCAGAACATTATGCTCCGGGGACGAGTTGTTTAGAATTTCTTGCGAGATGGGACGGCTATATTTACTAGCCGGGGTGGTAGTCACTATTTTACAAGTGGCACCTTCTTTCGGTTCGGCGGCATACTCGGTAGTATAAGTGTAAACCCAACTCTCAGTCTCTTCCTTTTCGAGGTTATCGGTTTTGACAGGGCTATCTTTCATGTTGCACCTTTCTTACTTGTCTATTTCAGTCTCAAGCTTCACTATATCCGCCAAATCTCAGGCGTTCATTAGTTCTGCTCACTAAATGTTGCAGTCCTGGTAAAGCACCAGTTAGCTTCCTAATTTTCAACCGGGTGGCTTGAGTGATCCGGCTTCCGCATTAGCATCACCGGCAAATGGCTCTCACGCACCACTTCTTCCGCCACACTTCCTAAAACTAACTGACCTAACCGGCCTCGCCCGTGAGTGGTCATTGCCACCAATTGGGCCTTTACCTCTTTGGCATACTCAATTATTCGCGTGATTGGCTGACTGTTATATTCCATAGAAATGGTCGGTTCGCCGGTTTGAACTACCATTATACATTCCACACCTCTTTCGTTTATGTGAGTTTGGATTTCTTTGAGGTATTGTTGAGCTTGTTCCCGCAGAGTGGTTGTTTCCTGATCCAGGTCGTATTCTGACGGATAATAGGCTTCCCCACCCCCACCTGGTATTAAACTGGACACTAGCTTGAATAAATGTATTTTAACCCCTAGCTGTTGAGCCAGGTCTGCGGTGGCATCCAACATAACTTCCGAACCAGGGGTGCCATCCAGAGTTACTAAAATTGGGCCTAAATTGTTACTTATAGCTGGCTTTTCCGCTTCTTCCAGTTCCTGACCCTGGGTTTGGTCGGGCTTGATCAAGATTACTGGCAAGCTGGAATGTTGAATCAGGCTGGTCGCAACACTACCTGTCAATAGGAGCGATAAACCACTCCGCCCGTGGGTAGTCATTACCACCAAATCGGCCTGTGCTTCCTGTACAATTGCGGCTAACTCTTTGGATGACCTACCACTCACTACCAGCGTTTGAATTTGGGCAGCTTCGAGGGAAGTTTCGACTTCCACTTCAAGTAGTTTTGATTTAACCGTCTGCAAATAATCCTTACCATCTTGTTCGCCGGAGTAGGAAGTAAGGGTTTGATATTGGTCGGTGGATGAGTAAGCTGACACCAAATCAGGCCCGCTTGCCATAAGCCCGTCTGGTCTCATCTTTCCAGAATGGATAAGATTACCAGCCTCAACTTGAGGCGATTCAGAGAAATTTACTACCAGTGGGGAAGCTTCCTCCACCCGCAGCAAAATAAGCGTGGCCTTTAGTTGTTTAGCAAGACTAACGGCATAAGGTAAGGCTTTTTCAGCCTGAGGTGAGCCATCCAGTGGGACAATGATTTTATGGTACATTATTTTTATCCTTTTCTATTTCTATTCCTATTGCAAGAGTGTGAAACTGTTGTCTTTCGTGCCGGGCGAGGTTCGTCGACTTGTAGACCACCACGACCAACACCGCCGCCACTGTCACGCCGATACCAATGAGCATAGCAACTGTGCCGGTGCTGGCGGGCGAGGCCGTCACGAAATTTGAAACCACCATGAAAAAGGGCCACCCCCAGGAGGCTGCCGCAACTGCTGTTGTAGAGCCAGGTAAACAAGATCGCACCTGCCAACAGGCTGAAGGCGAAGCCCGGAAACCCGGCGAGGTCGATACTCTTATAGCCTGGTAAATAGAAGAAGGCGGGCGACCACCACATCCTCGCCGGTATGCACCACCAACAGGCTGTCCTCGAATAAAATAACCTGGTTCTCACTTGCTTTTGGCTTTTTGAGAATGAGAATAACAACTACCTGCCTGGGCTAACAACTGTGGGTCGGTTAAGGCTTCAACATCCACTTTAACCGTCCCAATGACCCGTGCTGCAATTTCTGAATGGTGTTGCTCTAAATAGTTCATCAACTGCTCCATCGCACTGCTATGCCCACTAGCGTTACCAAAAATTAGAATCGCTTCGCCCTTCGTGAGATGTTCTACTATATTCTCATAGTACGCCGGGTCTTCCGGGGCATACTGCCCTTGAAAATCGCCTTGCTTATAATGCAAATGATGCAAGTGATAAAGCGGGTCATAAGGTTGGAGTATTTCAGGTTCGTTTTCGCTTCGCCTGAAATCGGTCTCAAATATTTTGGTTTCGTGATGAGTGATAACTACCAGCAGATGCGGCCAAGAGTGGAGCGGTTTGAGTTGCTCAGTTTGCTGGAGTTTGGGAGTGATACCCACCTTTTCGAGGAAATGGCGCATATCCAGAATTTCCTGCTCCGTGTCCACATCTTTGTGCCGGGGACGAGAGAACGTCAGAGTTTCACCGTTAAGTGTAACTTTGAGATGGTTGTTATGTTCCTGCTCGACTTGACCCAGGGCTTTAAACAGACTAACTACCTCCCGCCACTCTAAGTTGTGGGAGATAGGATGCTGGAAAACCTGCTCCAGGGTACGCAAGTGCATCCGACTTAAATGAGAATGGTCAGATAGTGTTTCTTCCTTATTCATAAATCAGTTTAAACCTTTCTTCCTTTACCAATGGTTAAATTCTATACTTTTTAAGTTAAATAAAATGAATTTAAGTACATAGTCCATTTTACATTCGTACAATTTAGCTGGGTAAAATCCTGCCAGGTTAACTATTAACCAAATGCACTGTATTTTCACTTTCCTCTTTACTCACTCATGGTAAAAGATATAATTGAAGCTGTCTGTCCGCTACCACACACAAGACACAAGCAAACCCGGCCAGTCTCTAATCAGGCGAAATAGTATCCTGGTTAATTTAATCCCTTTTGCTGGTTTGAGGTCAGGGCGAAAGCTGTCCCTAACCGTAGAGATTATTCCAAAATGTACCTCATCACACCGTCAAGGGTTAGCTCTAGCGGTTATGTGTGCTATCGGACAGTGTCCTGGCTCTATACGTTCAATCTGGAACGGTACAGCCCTGAAGTGTTGGATTTTTTGTTCAAAGAAAACTACAAAGTAACACTATTTTTCCGCTTACTACCCCTGCGGCTACTAACTCTTGCGCCTGCCTGGCTTGAGTTAGCTCAAAACATTGACTAATTACAGGCCGAATTTTCTGTTCCTTTAAATTGAAGTTTTGTAGATTTGAGTTTAATTTGGCATGGTGTAGCACTTTGGCCTGATTTGACATTACCCGGTTTGTAATATAACATAGTTCTTACTCAAAGGAACCCATCTTTAAATAATTCAAAATACTTGATTTAGTGACAGGTTAAATAACAATGGAACCTGCCCCGGATTCTTATGTCCGCCAGTTGTGGCTTTTACAACTGGCCGATAGTGCTTTGCCAATCGGTACTGCCGCCCATTCTTTTGGTCTGGAAACGCTGACAGTCGAGGAAGAAGTAAAAGTTGAACAGCTTCAGGCTTTCTTACAGGAGTATTTATGCGAAAGCGGACGCTTGGAGAGTGCTTTTTGTCAGGCGGCGTATCGCCTCGGAACGCAAGGTCGCGATAACCCAGCCTTCGAGCAAGAATGGGTAAGCCTAAATACTCGCTTGAGTGCCTTTAAACCAGCCCGTGAGAGCCGCACCGCCAGCGCAACGTTGGGACGGCGTTTTATACAACTGGTAATGCGCCTGGGTGACTGGCCTACGCTCCAACTGGCTTGGCACGCGGCGCGGCAGGCTGACGTTGAGATGCACCACTGCACTGCATTTGGCCTCGTAGGTGGCGTGCTAAATCTGGGCCAGGAAGCGACCGGGCTGGCTTATTTGCAGCAGCTTCTGACCGGGCTGGTTTCGGCCTGCCAGCGCTTGATGCCACTCGGACAGAGTCAGGCTAGCCAGATTTTATGGAATTTGAAGCTCACCGTGGTCGAAGTAATGAAGCAAAGCAAAACCTGTAACTATGACGACGAGCAACTAAGTTGTTTTACACCAATGGTGGAACTGGCAAGTATGCGGCATCCCGCCCTATCCACTCGCCTGTTTATCAGCTAGGCCAGGACTGCTTGTGATACTCGAAAGGATGCCTTTGATAGCACTGGAAAATGAAGTTGGAGCGAAAGCAAAGTTAAATTCGGTCAAAGGGAAATTAGACCTGGGCTTTGAGGTTGATCAAACCACTGGCGCTACCCGTTTCAAAATTTACGCCCAGCAACCGCCTTTGCGAATTGTCCGCGCTTTTGAAACCGCCGGGGGTGGTGCGCTGGTGCATTTGCACAACCTTTCGGGCGGCGTGCTGGGCGGAGACCACCTGGAACTAAAAATAGCAGTTGAGCCAGGCGCACAGGCTCAACTAACCAGTACCAGTGCTACTCGTCTTTACCGTAGCCGGAATGCCGAACTTACTGCAACTCAGCTTACCGAGGCCAAAGTCGGGGAAGGTGGCCTGCTCGAATTTTTGGCCGAGCCGCTAATTCCTTTCGCCGCCTCGCGCTACCGTCAGCAAACCAAAATTGAATTAGCACCGGGCGCAGGATTGTTCTGGTGGGAAATAGTTGCGCCGGGGCGCGAGGCCAAAGGCGAACTTTTTGAATACGAGCTGTTTCAATCTCATCTGGATATAACAACCGGGGGAAAACCGCTGGTGCTGGAACGTATGCGGCTAGAGCCACAGCTTCGCCCGCTAAATTCCCCAGCCCGGCTCGGCCCTTACCGCTATTTTGCCAGCTTTTACATTTGCCGGGTGGGATTAACTGCTTCTCGCTGGCGTGAACTGGAAAATGAACTGAGTGAGATAGCTCAGTCATTAACACGACCAGGCGAAAGCTTGTGGGGAGTTTCCATGTTGCCAGCCGATGGTCTATTGGTACGGGCTTTGTGCCTGCGTGGTCGGGAAATTCCTCCCGGTCTGCTGGCTTTTTGGAAAGCGGCAAAGCTGGCGCTTTACGGGCAGGCGGCTATTTTGCCGCGCAAGATTTATTAGGATAATTCGTCAGGAGGTTAACCTTTGCATCTGACTCCGCGTGAGCAAGAAAAACTTTTGATTTTTGTGGCGGCAGAGCTGGCCCGCAAGCGACAGGCGCGGGGCTTGAAACTGAACTACCCGGAGTCTATCGCGATTATTTCGGCGGAGATAATGGAAGCCGCCCGCGATGGCAGAAGTGTCGCTGAGATAATGACCTGGGGCGCGACTATCTTAAATCGTGAAGATGTAATGGAAGGGATAGCTGAAATGATTCACGAGGTTCAGGTTGAAGCGACCTTTCCCGACGGCACCAAGCTTGTGACTGTCCACGACCCAATCAGGTAGAAAGCAAGAGAACGAGAGCGAGGATATAGAGAAATGAAACCGGGAGAATATCTGCTGGATGAGGCTGCTGGAGAAATAGAAGCCAATGCCGGGCGCAAAACGGTTGCGCTACTGGTCAGACACACTGGAGACCGCCCGATTCAGGTGGGTAGCCACACTCATTTTTTTGAGGTGAACCGAGCGCTGGATTTTGACCGGGAAGCGGCCTACGGTATGCACCTTAATATCGCGGCTGGAACGGCTGTCCGTTTTGAGCCGGGCGAAGAAAAAGAAGTAAAGCTGGTCGAGTTTGGCGGAACAAGAATAATGTACGGCCATCGGGGGTTAGTGAACGGCCCACTGGACGACCCAACCACCAAAGCAGATGGCCTGGCAAAAATTAAAGCAGTCTAAACCATCAACCTTTAGCGGCTAAACACAACAGGAAGATTTTAAAATGAGCTTGAACATACCGCGCCGTACCTATGCCGATTTATACGGCCCAACCACCGGCGATAGAGTACGCCTGGCTGACACGGAATTAATAGTTGAGGTCGAAAAAGATTTTACGGTCTACGGGGACGAAATAACTTTCGGTGGTGGCAAAGTCATTCGGGATGGAATGGGCCAGAACAGCAATATTACCAACGAAGCCGGGGTGCTTGATTTGGTGATTACCAATGCGCTGATTATTGACCACTGGGGCATCGTCAAAGCGGACATTGGGATTAAAGATGGTCGGATTGTCAAAGTTGGTAAAGCAGGAAACCCTGACACTATGGCGGGAGTAGACCCGGAACTGATTGTCGGCGCAGGTACGGAAGTTATTTCCGCCGAGAATTTGATTGTGACGGCAGGCGCGATTGACAGCCATATTCACTTTATTGCACCACAGCAAATTTATGAGGCTCTCAGCAATGGTGTTACTACTATGCTGGGCGGTGGAACTGGCCCGGCAACTGGCACGAATGCTACTACCTGTACCCCTGGCCCCTGGAATTTGGCCCGGATGCTACAAGCGGCGGAAGCCTGGCCGGTAAATTTCGGCTTTTTGGGCAAAGGTAATGCGGCAGGAACCGCACCCCTGGTTGAACAAATCAGGGCGGGTGCGTTTGGCTTGAAACTGCACGAAGATTGGGGGACTACCCCGGCGGCGATTGATGCCTGCCTGTCGGTAGCCGATGAATATGATGTACAGGTAGCTATTCACACTGATACAATCAACGAAATGGGCTTTGTAGAAGATACGATTGCCGCTATCGGAGGTCGGACGATTCACACTTACCACACCGAAGGCGCAGGCGGTGGTCACGCCCCGGATATTATTCGCATTGCCTCCTTCCCCAATATCCTGCCTTCTTCGACCAATCCAACCCGGCCCTATACGGTCAACACCATTGCCGAACATCTGGATATGCTGATGGTCTGCCACCATCTCAACCCGCAAGTACCTGAAGATGTGGCTTTTGCCGAAAGCCGAATTCGGCCCGAAACCATCGCTGCCGAAGATATTCTGCACGATTTGGGCGTGTTTAGCATGATTAGTAGCGATTCACAAGCGATGGGCCGGGTTGGGGAAGTCGTCACGCGCACCTGGCAAACGGCCCATAAGATGAAAGTACAGCGCGGCGCGTTAGCCGAGGATTCGGTGCGCCACGATAATTTCCGGGTCAAACGCTACCTCGCCAAATATACGATTAACCCGGCGATAACGCACGGTTTAGCCCGGCAAGTTGGGTCAATCGAGCCGGGGAAGCTGGCTGATTTGGTGCTGTGGCGGCCCGCCTTCTTTGGGGTAAAGCCGGAAATGGTGGTGAAGGGCGGCTTTATTGCCTGGAGCGTGATGGGCGATGCCAACGCTTCGATTCCCACCCCGCAGCCCGTACTGTACCGTCCTATGTTCGGTGCTTTTGGTGGTGCAACGGCACCTACCAGCCTCACTTTTATCTCAAAAGCGGCCCTGGACACGGGTATAAGTGAGAAACTCGGCCTTAAGAAAACGGCGGTGGCCGTCGAAAACTGCCGGGCGATTGGCAAAGCTGATATGGTACATAACTCGGCGACCCCCAACATCGAGGTTGACCCAGAAACCTATGAAGTACGGGCCGACGGCGAATTATTAAGTTGTGAACCAGCCGAAGTTTTGCCAATGGCTCAACGCTATTTCTTGTTTTAGTTATAATTTCATTGGTGGTCGATCTTTTAACGGATCACTGACCGTTGACGACTCTTAAAGAGGTAGATATGTCGAGCGAAACTTTTGTACGTGCTTTTAGAGTGGGAATTGCCGGGCCAGTTGGGAGTGGCAAGACGGCACTGGTAGATTGCCTGAGCAAACGCTTGTGGCCTAAATATAATCTGGCGGTAGTCACCAATGACATATACACCAGGGAAGATGCCGAATTTCTGATACGTCAAGGAACGCTACCGCTCGAAAGGGTGCGCGGGGTCGAAACGGGCGGTTGCCCGCACGCTGCCATCCGGGAAGATGCTTCAATGAACCTGGAAGCGATTGCTGAACTGGAAGAAAGCTTGTCCGGCCTTGAACTTATTTTTGTGGAGAGCGGTGGCGACAATTTAGCGGCGGCTTTTAGTCCAGAACTAGTTGACGTTTCAATCTATGTGATAGATGTAGCCGGAGGCGACAAAATTCCGCGTAAAGGTGGGCCGGGTATCATCCGTTCCAATTTACTGGTCATCAACAAAATAGACCTGGCTCCGTATGTAGGTGCTTCTTTAGAAGTGATGGAACGCGATGCAAAGCGAATGCGAGGCGAACGGCCCTTCGTCTTTACCAATTTAAAAAGCACTGAGGGCTTAGATTCGGTAATCGGTTGGCTAGAGACACAACTGGCTATCCCATTAGTAGAACGGCGCTCGATTATTGACGCTCATCTACCTTACGTCGGACACGCCCACAGTCATCCCCATCAGCATGATTAAATTTGCAAATAAGCCGGGTGGTTGGGTATTGCAAGAAAGTTGCCAACCCTGTTATTTTGAGCAAATTCTGTCAAAACGGTTTGGTAAATTACGGCGGCGTTCGGCTTGGTGTTTGCACATTTTCTGCGAAAAACCGGGTGCTTTTATTGTTTATACCATTGCAATAAGCTAGACAAATAGCAGGTTTAGAGTTCCTTGCTAATATTGAAGGTAGAATAAGCTAGATTTTGCCTAAGATTATTAGCTTATTTAGCGTTTAGAAGGTTGCTTTCTTAGGAAAGTTACCGATTTCACATGAAAACGACTGATTCTCCTGGGATAATGCGCCATAACTAAATACAAATCCAGACTAATTTGGGGAGGTTTGCAACCCTCCCGAAACGGTGTACTACCGCTAGAGGTAAGCCCAGAATATGTGAAAAATCTATCAGTATAAGTGGTTTTCACACCTACCCTGACCCTAATTCAGGTAGCAACCACTCTAAAACGGAGGCTTTGTTCGCCTTTAAATCACAATGGTCTCCTTATAACTCAACCTGAAGCATCTTCGAGAGAAACGGTTATTGCTTGGAACTTGCGCTCCAACCTTCTAAAGATGGCCCTCCCCGGTTATACGTTGTAGTATCCAGGACAGCTAACCAATCGAAGTCGGTGAAGCTTTGGGCGTTGAGCGGCTCTCCATAGCTCCCGTTCTTCTTACTACCAGCGCGAATCGGAAGTGCTGCAATTTCCTCTGCACTAAGCCCTTGCCTTTGATGTGTGGGAATGAACCGCACCGGCCCAGGAGCGGAGGTTAACCGCGCCTCAAGCGTACCAGCTTCCGGCTGGCCGATCCCGTTAGCTGGTGATTCGCCTACGCCCGAACCGATGACACCATAGTGGCGACCAAACATTTCATTAAGATGAGCTCCAACGGGCCACCATAGCAAGGTCTCATTCCCCCATTGCCATTGGTTCTTTCCACGTTTGAGATGGCTATTGTGGGCAAAAACCATTACTTTGCCTCGACCCTGTTCACGCGAGATGATATAGGCCAGATTCTCTGCCATTATTGCATCACGTATGCCCAGCAGTCTGGCCTGCCTGGTATCGGACGGTTGCGCTAACGCTGCATGATAGTGTAATAGCTGCCGGGCCTCCACAGCAAACTGTACTGCCTCCAGGTAGCTAACTTTGTCGCTCTTTGCCACCAGTTCGGGACGACGCACAAGCAACTGTGCAATGAGTTCCTCCGTTTCAATGCGCAATGCCTTTGCCTGGTCTGACTGTCCTATCGCTTTCGATGGATCCATCATAGCAGCAGGATTTTCCCAATCGGCATCTTTGCCAAGGAGTGCCTCGATACGATTTCGATATTCCTGACCACTGGCACTATCAACCGAGCTGAGGTAATCGAGGGCAAAGTGGAGGGTCTGGCGGGGACTATCTGTATCGGGTACATCGGTCGGACTATCAAAACCATAGAACTGGAGTTTAATAGGGTGTACTGAATCAGCGTTGTATTGTTTCATCCACTCGACAAGTTCTCGATTGGCTTCGAGCTTTCCGAAACCGTGACTAAATCCACTATTCTGCACCTCCTCATAGGATGCCGGACTGCGGCCAAGCACGTATTGGTTGATGATGTATCCCCGAGGAAAACTGCTCTCAATCGCAATGGCACTGTAGCCATAGGCTTCTGCAAGACGTTGGAAGAGTTGGTTACGAAGGATCAGCAGCTCTTCCCCTCCATGTAGGGCTTCTCCAAAGCCAAGCAATTCTACCGCATCGCCAAGTGAGTCGATCACCTTATCAACGGCGATATTGAAGTCCGAGTGAGAACTCAGCGAGAATGGGATCGCCTCGTGTGCAATCCAGTCGTCGAGTGTCGCATATACT
Organism: Chloroflexia bacterium; assembly: GCA_038323095.1. Lineage (GTDB taxonomy): Bacteria > Chloroflexota > Chloroflexia > Chloroheliales > Chloroheliaceae > L227-5C. Next base: position 11,862 of record JBBQGP010000006.1, read on the forward strand.
ACTGCTGCGTGCGTCATTGTTCTAACCTCCTTTGTTTTCACTGTAACATCCATCCAATGAGAAATCTTCTCTTTGTGCTACTTATAGTTAGCATGTTTCCAAATAATATACCGTCTGGACGCAGACTAACCTGGACAAGTGATAACGCTTTTCATGCTAAGGCAGATTTCACAAGAGGGAGCATGCATACATCTATGACCCAAGCTGGCCGATTTACCTAAACCCGTCTTTGTCGGGATTGGAAATCCCTCCTACATAAAGACTGGCTACAAATTAAAGACGTATTCGAGGGTCTAGCACCGGGTAAAGTAAATCTACAAAAAGATTGGCAAACACCACAAAGCTGCCGCTACCAATACCGTCCCCATTATCAAAGGAGTATCCACGTTGCCAATCGCCGAAAGTGCCAGTTTACCTAAACCGTTCCAGCTAAAAACTGCTTCGACCAAAACCACCCTGCCCAAAAAGAAGCCCAAATCCAGCCACCCCCCAAAGTAGCCGCCTAACACCCCCACCAGCGTACCAATAATCAAACTGCATATATTTACCGTAAGAGCTATCAACAAAGAAACTTGCCCGCCAAAAAGTACCCGGCTATACATATCACGTCCGTTTGGGTCAGTTCCCCAATTAAACCGGGAATTGGGTGCAACTGGCTCTCCCGCCGCCGAAAGGCCCTCATCAAATTGTTTATCAGGGCTGTAAGGCGCAAGCACAGGAGCTGCCAAACTACACCCGATAACCAATAAAGACCAGCACCAGACCAATCAGGCTTGAGTTGCCACTCCTCATCGGAGAGGTCTTCAGGGTAAGCTTTTTTGTTGTTTTCCATAAACTAAGCTTACCCTTTATTTCAGTTTTATTCAACTTTTAACTTGCTTTTTTTGCTACTTCCTTTCTTATTTTAAACAAGCTCTTAGCTCACGGGCGTATCTTTGCGGCTGGTTACTTCGCCCCGAAGCCGGGCAATCAAAGCTTCTACTGGCATCGCTTTTAAGTCTGCCCCATTACGGAGGCGTACCGAAACTTCGCCGTTTTCAGCTTCCTTGTCGCCAACGATGAGCATATAGGGGATTTTATGTAACTGGGCATTGCGAATCTTCTTTTGCATCGATTCGCGGGCCTCGTCCAGCTCCACCCGAATACCGCCCGTTGCCGTCGGCACTTCGGCATTAAACAAGCGTTCGTACACCTGATGGGCGTATTCGTTGTGGCGGTCAGCAATCGGGATAATCACCGCCTGCACGGGCGATAACCAGACCGGGAAAGCTCCGGCGTAATGCTCAAGCAGGAAGGCCGTAAAGCGTTCGTGTGAGCCGAGCGGGGCGCGATGGATAACGTAAACCGGGTGGTCTTTGCCATCCTCGCCCTTATATTCCAGCCCGAAACGCTGGGTTGCTAAAAAGTCTAGCTGGTTGGTCGAGATAGCGTATTCCGTACCGATAACGCTTTTAATCATATAATCCACTTTTGGCCCATAAAAAGCCGCCTCGCCGTCGGCCTCGATGTAGGGATAACCCGATTCCTTCATGGCCTGTCGCACGATTTCCATTGCGGCAATCCATTTTTCCGGCTCATCCACGTATTTATCGAGCTTGCCCATATCCGGCTTGGAAAAGCGCATATAATAATCTTTAATGTCGAATATGGCATAATAACGGGCATGCAATTGCATTACTTTGATAAACTCGTCTTTGGCCTGGTCTTCCCGGACATACAAATGTGCGTCGTTCTGGGCGCAACCACGCGCCCGCATCAGGCCCGAAAGCGTCCCGCTTTGCTCGTAGCGATAAATCTGCCCATATTCGGCCAACCGTAAAGGCAATTGACGGTAGCTGCGCGGGCGGGATAAATAAATCTGGTGGTGGTGCGGGCAGTTCATCGGCTTTAGATAGTAATCCTCGCCCTCGATTTCGATTGGGGCGTACATATCTTCTTTGTAATAGGGCAAATGGCCCGAACGATAGTACAATTTATCTTTGGTAATATGCGGGGTCGAAACCCGAACATAACCTTCGCGGCGTTCTTCCTCTTTCGCCAATTTTTCCAATTCTTCCCGAATAACCGTACCGTTGGGCAACCAAAGCGGCAGACCCGGCCCGACTTCTTCCGAGAAAGCAAAAATATCAAGTTCCGGGCCGAGTTTGCGGTGGTCGCGCTTTTTGGCTTCTTCTAGCTGCCAGAGATGCTGCTCCAATTCTTCCTTGTTGAGAAAAGCTGCCCCGTACAAACGCTGTAACTGCGGGTTCTTTTCGTTACCGCGCCAGTACGCCCCGGCAATGTTCATTAGCTTGAACGCCCCGATTTGGCTACTATTTTCGATATGCGGGCCACGACACAAGTCTACAAAATCGCCCGTTTTGTAGAAAGAAACTTTGCTAACTCCACCGCTCTCATCCACGCCTACTGCGTCGTCATCGCCGGTTTCTTTAGCAACCGCCGTGCTACCCTTTTCCTTTAGCAAGTTCAGGAGTTCTACCTTGAAGGTTTGGCCGCGTTGCTCCATTTCGGCAATCGCGTCGTCCACCGGCATTTCGATGCGCTCGTAAGGCAGTTTCTTGTTTTTGAGTTCGCGCATCTTCTGCTCGATTTTGCCCAAATCTTCCTGACTTAGCTGTACCGGCAAATCAATATCGTAATAAAAACCGCTTTTGACCGCCGGGCCAACTCCAAAGCGGGCTTGCGGCCAAATTGCCTGGATTGCCGCCGCCATCAAGTGCGCCGTCGAATGGCGCATCTTTTCCAAATCCGCTTCGTGGGCGGACATGTTCTTTTCCATTTGCTGACTCATGTAAAAACCTCGTTTATCAGGACATTGAGGAGAAAAGGGGCTATAAAACAAAAAACCCCTCGCTCCGATTAATCTCGAACGAGGGACGAAAGCTTTTTTGTAAAGATAAAAAAGTTCTTTCGTGGTTCCACCCTGTTTCCGTTGCTTGCTTTATCTTATGAAAGCCTGACAACGCTCATTTACAACTATAACGGGTTGTCCCGCACTCTTTGGCCCAATCTAAAGGCTTAACGGAGCGACTCCTGGAGGGTTTTCACTGCACTTGTAGCGAAAGAGGCTTTCAGCCAATGACCTCTTATCTCTGGCGCGTCTGACGCGGCTACTTGTTCCAGTCCTAGTTTTGAGGATATTTTATTGTTTCTTTATTATAGGCTGCTTACCCGGTTGTGTCAAGCTTTTGGCTAAAAGGGCTTGACTTTGGCTTTGGGATAGTGTAATTTCGATAGCGGATTTCCCAAAATTGCGATACCTTCTAAATAAATAAGGTTTTGGCTAGAAATTTTTCTGAAAGATATTTTTCATAGTTTTGAAGGAAAAAGGATTTTTATGCTTTGGCTCACAACTGAGAAATTGGCGGCAACGCTAGAACGCTTCAAAAATTTGATTTACGCCAAAGAGCAGAATTTGCCGGGGCTGGAATTTTCGCCCGAACCCCCGGTGGGTTGCAAACTGGCGGAAGTGACCGAATACAAAAATTGGCGATGGGTTGAGACTGGCGGGAGTTGGGGCGCGACTAATACGGCGGGCTGGTTTCGGGGCAAATTCCAAATCCCGACGGAATGGCAAGGCCAGAAAGTTTTCCTGCGTTTGCGCTTCGGGACGGGCGGTGATATAGACGGCCCGGAAGGGCTGATTTTTCTGAACGGGCGCGAATTCCAGGCGATTGACCAGTATCACCGCCGGATGCTACTCACTGAAAAGGCTCAGGGCGGCGAGCAGTTTGATTTGGTGGCGGAAGTTTTTGCGGGCTTGCATAATATACGTCCTTATTTGATAACCTATAGCCTTGCAGTCAGCAACAAGGCTGCCGAAGAATTTTACTATAATCTTGAAGCCGGATTTCAGGTAGTCAAAGAGCTACCCGATACCGATTTGCTGCATATTGAACTTTTGACCTTGCTTAATCGGGCTTATAATTTGGTAGATATGAGCCAGCCCAATTCAAGTTCGTTTCAATCCTCACTGGATGAAGCAAATTTGCTGTTACGCGAAGGGTTCAAGCGATTACAGGCGATGTCTCCACAGCAACGCCCTAGCACGATTATTACCGGCCACGCTCATATTGATGTCGCCTGGCTCTGGCCCTACGAGCAGACCCGGCGCAAGGCCGCCCGCACTTTTACCACCGTTCTAAAGCTGATGGAGCAATACCCCAAGTATCATTTCACCCAAAGCCAGCCCCAGCTTTACCAATATGTTAAGGAAGACCACCCGGCAATCTATGAGCAAATCAAGCAAAGAATCAAAGAGGGGCGTTGGGAGCCAACTGGCGGGATGTGGCTCGAATCGGATTGCAATTTGACCAGTGGCGAAAGTTTGGTACGGCAATTTTTATTTGGGCAACGCTTTTTTGAGCAGGAATTCGGCCAGCGTAGCCGGGTATTATGGTTGCCGGATGCCTTTGGCTATACCGCCGCCCTGCCCCAAATAATGCAAAAAGCCGGAGTAGAGGGCTTTATGACTACCAAGATTAGCTGGAGTCAACTTAATCGCTTCCCTTACGATACTTTTTGGTGGCGCGGGCTGGATGGCAGCGAAATTTTGACCCATTTTGTAACTACTCCCCAAAAAAATGGCGAAGTTTACTATACTTATAACGGTAGCTTTGTAGCAAACGAAGTAATCGGCAACTGGAAAAACTATCGCCAGAAAGATTTTAATAGCGAATTACTTTATTTGTACGGCTGGGGCGATGGCGGGGGCGGGCCAACCGCCGAAATGCTGGAACGAGCGGCACGTTGGGAAGATTTCCCCGGTCTGCCACGTTGCGAACAGGGCCATTCCGAAAGTTTTTTTGACCGCTTGAACGAAAAAGCCCAAAATAACCTGGCTTTACCGCATTGGACGGGTGAGCTTTATCTGGAATACCATCGCGGTACGTTCACCAGCCAAGCCTGGATTAAAAAGGCTAATCGTCAGAACGAGTTTAGGTTGCGTGAGGCTGAATTATGGGCTAGTTTGGCCTGGCTATTGGGGGATATGCCACATCAGGAAAAGTTGAACCCGGCCTGGGAAAAATTGCTGCTAAACCAGTTTCACGATGTACTACCCGGCTCTTCTATTCACAAGGTTTACGAGGATGCCCGCCTTGACCACGCTTTTATCGAGCAAACCGCTAACGAAGTACGCGATAAAGCCTTAACGACGATTAGCACGAATATAGGCGATAAAGTCGATAATTCCAGTTGGCTGGTTTTTAATTCGCTAGGCTGGGCGCGAAATGAGCCAGTTTTAATCCCGGATGGCTCAAATTTGCCGCCTAATATCGAGGATGCGGCTACCGGGCAAAGTTTGCTTTTGCAAGCCGTAGAAAATGGTACGCTAATTTCGGGTCTGAACACGCCCGCTTTTGGCTATAGCGTTGTATCCCCAAAGGCCAGTAATCAATCAGCAGCAAAACCTTTTCTGGAAGTGGACGAAAAACGGTTGGAAAACGCTCGGCTAAAAGTAGAATTCGATGAGCAGGGCGAAATTAGCCGGATTTTTGATAAAGCTGCCAGACGCGAAGTGCTGGAAGCCAATCAGAAGGGCAACCAGCTAATTGCCTTTGAGGATAAACCGCTTAACTATGATGCCTGGGATATTGACCGCTTTTACAAGGAAAAGGCCCGCCCGGTGAAGGGGCTAAATTACCTGAAAGTGGTGGAAAGCGGGCTAATTCGAGCCACTATCGAAATCGAGCGGCCTTTTTTGAGTTCAATTATTCGCCAGCGTATCAGCTTGACTGCCGATAGCGCAAGGCTGGATTTTGCAACATTTATTGATTGGCGCGAAAAGCAGATTTTGCTCAAGGCCGCTTTCCCGGTAGCCGTTCACGCCGATACCGCCACTTACGACGTAGCTTTCGGCAATTTGCAGCGTTCGACCCGCACTAACACCAGTTGGGATTTGGCTCGCTTTGAAACTTGCGCTCATAAATGGGCCGACTTGAGCGAAGGCGATTACGGGGTGAGCCTTTTGAACGATTGCAAATACGGCTATGACATCGAAGATAATCTTATGCGCCTGACCTTGCTCAAATCGGCCATTTCGCCCGACCCGGAAGCCGACCAGGAGGAACATTCTTTCACTTATAGCCTTTTCCCCCACGCGGGCAATTGGCGCGAGGGTGGTACAGTCCCGCAAGCCTACCAGTTGAATATCGGGCAGGTGGTCAAAGCGGGCGCGAGTAATCCCGGCAAAAAACTTCCAGCCAGTTTTTCGCTTATCGAAAGTGACCGAAGCGGGGTAATCGTCGATACAGTAAAAGTAGCCGAAAACGGCGCAGGGCTGATTATCCGGCTCTACGAATGTTACAACCAGCGCGGACAGGGGCGGCTAAAATTGGCTTTCCCGGTAGTCGAAGCTTATGAAACTAATTTGCTGGAAGACAAGCAGCAAGCTTTAACCGTCGAAGGCTCGACTATTACTTATGATATTAAGCCTTTTGAAATAAAAACAATTTGGTGCAAGCTGGCTCAAATATAATCACAATATTAAATACAATTGTTCAGGTGCAGGAGAAATTTTTGCACCTGAACAATTGTATTTTTATTGTTCCCGGTTCAATAGTAAAGTAGCGACGTAATCTTCGGGCGGAATAACTTTGTTTTGGCCTTTGCCGTCCACCAAAATATAAACTCTTTTGGGACGAACCTCCACAAACTTTAAAGTATAAGGCGAAATTTTTGCGGTTGCGTCTTTAGGAGTTAATTTCTGCAAATCCAGGGCAGTAACTGCTAATATTTGCTCACCTTTTCTGATACTTACTCGAATACTTATTTGTCCTGCGGTAGCACAGGCCACTCCAATATTGCCTTCACTAACCGGGCAGCGCGAATCCGTTATTATCTGTTCAAAACGTACTTCCAGCCCTTCCGCTGGTATCTGGACTGGGCGGCCAAACTTGATTTCAAAGGGTGTTCCAAGCTTTGCGGTATCAGGGATAATTGGCGTAGCGGTAGCTGGTACTAAAGTTTGGGAAATAGTAGCTAGTGGCAAAGTTTGGGAAATGGTAGAGGGTGGCAGGGCTGGTGAAACCGTAGACGCTGGCAAGGTTGGTGAAAGCGGCAAAGGGCTAGGGCTAACCGGGACAGTAGTAGCAAGCACCGCAAGAGTGGTCGTTTCCCCACAACCCATCAGAAGCAGGCTCAATCCCAGTAAAAAAATTAAAAATACACCAAATTTCGAGGTTTTTTCAAACGTTGTTAGGTTCACTTAGCTAATTTTACCTTTCAGATTTCCCTGTTTGATTTGACAAAGCTGGTGGAGTAGTTCTAAAATTAACTTGTTTTTAGTTGCCAGCTAACTTTTTAAGAGAAGTCATAATCAAGGAGATGTTAAAATTTATGATGCCTGATTTCGCGGCGGTGCGTTCCGGCCAACTGCCTTTTCCAGATGCAGTAAAAGACTTGGATTACAAAGAATTGCCGGTTCTGGCCGGGCAGCTCTATGATGCGATAGATGAAATTACGGCGGAAGTTACCGACCAAGCCGTAGCCTTTACCCCGAAAGACCCGAACTTGCAAGACTCCGCCGAAGCTGGCTGGACACTCGGTCATGTTATTGTCCACGTTACTGCCGGACTGGAAGAACTTTCGGCGATTGCCGCGATGATGGCGCGGGGCGTAGAAGTAGAAGGCCGTTTACGTTACGAAACGCCCTGGGAAACCGTGACAACGGTGCAGCAAATCCGTGACCGCTTGAAGGAAAGTCGCCGGATTACAATGGCTTTCTTTGGTGGCTGGCCCGAAGAACCGCATTTGGACGTAACCCGCACCCCTATTCCGCGCTTTGGGCCAATGAATGCGGTGGCTACTTTTGGTCTCGGTCTCTTTCACACCGACAGCCACCTCGAACAACTCCGCGAGATTATGCGTCAGGGTCAAGAACTTTAGGAGTGCGGGGGACTGAGTGGGAAGGGTTGTCGGTTGTCGGTGGGTGTCTCGACTTCCGACTTCCGACTTTTCCCTCAGTCCTTAGTCCTCAGCACTTACGACAGTTAGTCTTGCTCCTGCGCTAACTGGCGGATGACCGAACGGGCCAGCGAACGCTTGTGAACTTCGTCCGGGCCGTCGGCAATATGTAATACCCGACCATGCGCCCACATTGAAGCCAATGGGAAATCGTCAGAAAGACCGCCCGCTCCGAAGACCTGCATTGCCCGATTGACTACAGTTGTATGCATTTCCGGCACAACGATTTTAATCATGGCAATTTCGTTTTGGGCCGCTTTCTTGCCCATAGTATCAATCATCCAGGCCGTTTTGAGGGTTAGCAGCCGAGCCTGTTCAATTTCAAGCTTGGACATAGCAATCCATTCCTGAATGACCCCCTGGTCGGACAAAGGCTTGCCAAAGGCTACGCGAGAAGTGGCTCTTTGCACCATTAGCTCAAGAGCGCGTTGGGCGACCCCAATTGAGCGCATACAGTGGTGAATCCGGCCCGGCCCAAGTCGAGCCTGTGCAATCGCAAAACCGCCGCCTTCTTCGCCCAAAAGATTAGTTACCGGCACGCGCACATTATCGAAAGTAAGTTCGCAATGACCTTCGTTGTCCACATAGCCCATTACCCGCAAATTGCGGACTACAGTCAGGCCGGGAGTATTGCGCGGAACAAGCACCATGCTTTGCTGGCGGTGGCGGTCAGTGCTGTTTGGGTCAGTTTTGCCCATCACAATAAAAATTTGGCAACGTTCACGGGCTGCCCCTGAAATCCACCATTTCCGACCATTCAAGACATAATCATTACCATCGCGCTCGATAGTCATCTGAATATTAGTCGCATCCGAACTGGCGACATCCGGCTCGGTCATGGCAAAGGCCGAACGAATTTTGCCGTCCAGCAAAGGCATAAGCCACTGCTGCTTTTGTTCGGGCGTACCAAATTGAGCCAAAATCTCCATATTACCAGTATCGGGCGCGGCACAATTAAAGACCTCGGAAGACCACCCCACCCGGCCCATAATTTCGGCCAAAGGTGCGTATTCCAGGTTGGTCAGACCCGCCCCGTGTTCCTTGTCAGGCAGAAAAAGATTCCACAGCCCCTCGGCTTTAGCGATTTCTTTCAATTCATCTAAAATTTCGGCTTGATGGTGCGGATTACCAGAAGCTTCGATTTGGGCTTTATGAACCTTCTCATTCGGATAAATGTAGCGTTCCATGAAGGTTAGCAACTGCAAACGCAATTGATTAACCTTATCAGAATAGGCAAAATCCATTTCACTCCTCCTTTGGAGATATTTTTGATGAGCCATTATTTTGCTGGATAAACCTATTTTATCACACTCTGCCAGTTTAGGGCTACCTATAATCTGGCCTCTTGCCATTTCTGCTCCAAACTAAACAAAAATAACTACCCGTCCGATTTGCGGATTCCAGAATTGGCCCTCGGTATTGTTCCAGCGAATTTTCAGATAATTTACGTCCGAAAGATTGGTCAAAGTATAAGTAAAGTGAAACCAGTTACCCACGCCGCCGCTAATTTGAGGTATAACTTCTTCAAAGCTTTTTTCATCAGCCGAAGTGAATAAGGCAAGTGGTACAACCGGCGCGTTCGGCCAAAAATAAACCTCTACCGCGACTGATTTCATCCCGGCTTGCTTCCAAACGATTTCTTCATTAGTGGTTTGGGAGCGGTAAGCCCGCGAGGTATCGCCCTCAAAATACTCAAGGTTGGTGGTATCGAATTTCAGATTAGCAGTGTGGCGGTAAACTTTGCTCCAATCGTTTAAGTCATCGGTCAGGGCAACTTTCCCTAAATCCGAGTATCGCCAGGTATAATAATGCTGACCAACGTTGCCCATTTCAACCTGAAAGGCTTCCGCATTAGAGGGAGTATAAGTCAGAGTACGTCGCTCGAACATTTGCACCAGTACATCTTTTTCCTGACCACCAATTACCGCGCGACTCCAGTAAGCTTCGGTTAGGGGCAAGCCCAAAGTAACTTGCCAATCCAGTACCAGACCATTGCTCAAACTACCGTTAGAAAACAAAGGCCCTTGCTGGTTCATAAAATTCCAGAATCCCGCCGGGATATTATGGCCTAATTGCTCATCGTAATAAGAATACTTTATGCCATAATTGCCAATCCCCGCATTGCTGCCCGGCCTACTATCTTTGGAAAGAGTTTTAATCGCTAATTGCCCAACCTCATTAGGGCTACGATTGTCGCGGTTTAGCGAGGCAACCGGGGCAAAGTTGGCATATGTGAGCGCAACTGCGTTATTTTCCGGGTCGCCTGCCACAACTTTTTGGGAAGAACCTGCTGAATTAGGCGCAAACTCAGTATCGCCAGTCTGGATTTGCCCACTAATCAATTCTGTTACCAGCAAGCCGTTAGTTATGTAAAATTGGCTCTCACGGGATGCGCCGGGATTAGTAATTTCCATCCGGCCCTTATCGAAATATTGCACTAATCGTTGATTACCCGGCGCACTCTTGTAAACTTCTTTTTTGCCTGAGCTAAACATTGACCCCCAAACCCAGGAACGCTGGGCCAGACCATCGGTTACCGGCTTATCCACTTGCTGCCAGCGTAGCTGAAAAGCCGGGTCAGCGAAATCGGCGGCAAAAACTTTCACAGCAGGGCAAAGTATTAAACTGGAAAGCAGCAAAGTAACCAAACCAAACCGAATTAGTCTGACCGAAGAGGTAACGGAATACAAAGCAAATCCAGGCCAGAACTTACTCACCTTATTCCTCATGTGACACTTCCTTATTCAACTCTTCTTAATTCAACTAAACAGGAAAACCTGAATTCAGGGAACCTCTTTGCTAAAGAATTCCCTGATATTATAAAATAATAATACTTGCACAATTAAATTTATGCAATGGGAATTGAAAATGAAATTAGGAATGAAGTTAGAAACAAAAACGGGGTGAAAAGCCTTTAGAGCCTTCACCCCGTTTTTGTTCGAAAATTTAAGTGGTTAAAATAGCCTGACTAATTTGAGGATTCCAGTATTGACCGCCGGTATTGTTCCAGCGCACCTTCACATAATTTACCCCCGAAAGATTGCCGAGAGTATAGATATATTTAGCCCAGTTACCGCCACCGCCACTGGTAGCAGCAGTAACCTCTGTCCAGTTTAGGCCGTCCGCCGAGGTGTAAAAGCTAAAAGCTGACACAGCTTCGGTAGGCCAGAAAAAGGCGGTTAGCTGAAAGCTTTTCAGATTTGCCAGTTTCCAGCTTACTTCCTCATTGGTGGGGCTGCTACGCATCAAGCGCGAAGCTACGTTTTCAAAGCTTGCAACGTTAGTAGTGTCAAAGGTCAGATTGGCACTATGGCTGAAAGTTTTGCTGAAATCAGTCATATTGTCGGTGATAGTAGTAGCAACAGAAGCCACCAGCGCGACTGCACCCGCCGTAATCGTCATTTTGCTAATTTGCGGACTCCAGAACTGACCCTCAGTGTTATTCCAGCGCAATTTAAGATAATTCGCGTTGCTCAAATTACCCAAAGAATAAACGCTTTTGTTCCAGTTCGCACTACTGCCGCTTACTACTGGATTAACTGCCGTCCAGTTTGCGCCATCCGACGAAGTAAAAAAGCTGAAGGGCGAAACAGTTTCACCCGGCCAGAAGAAAGCCACTGCTTCAAAGCGCGTCATTCCGGCTTGCTTCCAGATTACTTCCTCATTAGTGGCGGTGCCGCGCATCAGGCGCGAACTATCGCCTTCAAAGTAAATCGCGTTAGTAGTGTCAAAGGTCAGATTGGCAGTATGGCTGAATATTTTGCTAAAATCGTTCAAATCATCTATTAGCTGAGTTGAACCGGCAGCAGGGATAGCTGGCACTATTGGGGCGGGTGCAGTTACCGGGACGGGTGCGCCAGCCGGGAAAGTCGCCGAATAGTCACCGGCTACGCCTGCCAGATTGTGAGCCTTAACCCGGTACCAGGATTGGATTCCGCCTTTGCTGGCATCCTTCCAGGGAGTAGTATAGTCGGTAGCGCAACGATTACAAATAGTTGTCCAGTTGCCGCCTTTGACCAAACGTTCAACTGTGTAGGTGTCCGCGCCTGCCACGCCGCGCCAGGTAACAAGGCCGCTAGACTGGTTCACCTCGGTTATGAGAGGAGTAGCCGGAACAGCAGGCGCAACGGCAGCCGGATTTAGCCCCCGCATTTTCAGGGCATGATTACGCATGTTTTGGGCCATTGTTCGCATTGCGGCACTAGAGCCGGGATAATGAATAGTGTAATTATCCAAATGTTGTACATAACCGTAGTTATCATTGTGACCAAAAAGACTCCAGAACAAATCACCGCTAATCGCCGTATTTTGCTCAATCGCCGCTTGAAAAGTGGCGGTAAGTGGAGCGTTAGTCCAGTCATATTCGCCGACGTAGTAAACTTTACCCGCTTGTTTTGCCATAGTCGCATCTTGCAGCATAAAGTTAATATCAAGCGGGTAAAAATGCCCGCCAAAAATATCTACCGCACTCAGAGCCAGACGGCTTTTGGTCAAATGCAAGGCATTGGCGGCACTGCCGTCTGAAACAAGTTGCTTTGGTGCAAGGGTCTTGATATAAGTCGCAATAGTTTGCGTCCAGCCATCGGTGGCATCCCAAATCTCGTTGCCGGTTTCCCAAGCCATAATAGTTGGGTCATCTTTCAGGGCCAAGCCGGTGTAACGGTTGGTATGAGTCAGAATATGGTTGATATAACCCTGAAAAGCGGTGATAACTTTGGGGTCAGTGTAAAAATTGGCCTCTTGCCGCTTCTGGTAATCGCTGGAAGCCGCGTTATCATTAGGATTAGAACTATCGGGATAGCCCAGCCAATTGGTGAAATTGTGCTTACCGCCGTGAAAATAACGCCACTGGTCGCTTAAAGGAATAATCAGGCGAAGGTTACGGGCGCGGGCCGCCGCAATCGCGTAGTCAATCGCGTCAAAAGCGGCATCGTTGTAAGTACCAGGCGCAGGCATTAGACATTTGGCACAACCTACCGAAACGCCCAGAGTATGCGAACGAATTACACTCGCGCCCATTTCCTGAGCCGTTGTCAGGGCATCGTCCACCCGAAAGCGGGTTGGGTAATCAACCCCGTTGACGTTTTCGTCCAATCCCAGCCAATAAATATTAGTGCCAGAAAAACGAAAAGGTTGATTGTTCAAAATCAACTGTGCGCCGGAACGGGTAACAAAACTGCCAGAAGCTGCATTAGCTTCCGCTTCGGGCTGACTATTACTGTGTGGCCCAAAAATAGACACAAGCATTAATCCTACAATGGTTATTGCCAGGACTTGAAAAGAACGTTTGTGGAACTTCAAGGTTTACAACCTCCCAATCCACACCAGGAAAAAGGGCGCAAAAAAAGCCTCGGCTTAGACCGAAAAGTAAGTATAGAAATGAGGCCAAAAGTTTTTAATTGCTAAAAAGCAAAGTGTGTCAAGGGCATAATAATACCACAGGCGGCCTAAAAGCTCCCGCTATTCCCTGGTAGGATAACTAAAAATACTAAATTATTCTTTTGCTACTACATCTTTATAGTAAATGTGTTTGACACACTTTATGGTCAGACTATACCCTCAATTTAGTCTCAGAACAACCCCCCTATAGTACCCTTTTAACTAGGACTGTACTACTATGGAAAAATAGGTAGATTAAATTTTAATTAATCTGTAATTATGAGGCCAGGCTGGTACGGAAATTGCAATAAATAAACCTGAACCGAACTCAACAGTCAATATTGCTTACAGAAAAGTTTACAAAAAGTTAATAAAAAAAAGTTTATAAATCTATTGACAAAAGGCTAAAAATGCATTAAAATTTTTTCAGAGGGTTGTAGTAAGTTGCAAGTATTATTGAATGAGTATTACATGCAGTTTTTTAGAAGCTAAGGGAATATTGCTAATACCGAAACAGTATTCTTAAAGCCAGGTGACTAGCGTTCAACTAAAATCATTGTCCGCTGCTTTATAAATCCACCCAACCCCAATAACGGGGTTAATTTTGGAAACACTCTGCTTAAACCTCCTATGCTCTGCTTAAGTCAAAGCTACCGTTACAGGTAGCGGGGTTCCTCGTTCAACCCTTTTAGTTGCCTGTTCTGGCAATTAACTTCCCGGCTTGTAGCAGTGAGAAATCACTCGCCAACCAAGAATAAATAGCTCTTAATGCCTGAATAGGTTATCGTAAGCTTCGTGCTACCTTTTTAGCTTTCGCTCCATTAAGGCTATTCTTAATTACTTACTGTGAAGTGGATTATATCAGGTGTAGACCTGTCAGGAGGTTCGTTTATGCAAGATTTGTTGCAACGCTTGCACCCCAGCAATTCTGAGGAACTCAGAGTAACCGTAGTTATTCCAGCTTTGAACGAAGCGGACAATTTACCTCACGTGCTGCCACGCATACCATCGTGGGTACACGAAGTGTTACTGGTAGATGGTAATTCGACGGATGATACAGTTGCAGTAGCCCGGCGACTGCTACCCCGTGTTAAGATAGTCCAGCAAAAAGGACGCGGTAAAGGTGCAGCTTTACGAAGCGGCTTCGAGGCTTCTACTGGCGATATTATTGTAATGCTGGATGCCGATGGCTCGACTGACCCCGGCGAAATTCCGGCCTTTGTCGGCCCGTTGTTGGCTGGAGCAGATTTCGCCAAAGGTTCCCGCTTTTTGCAGGGAGGCGGCACTGCTGATATGCCTTTTCATCGTCGGGCAGGTAACTGGGGCTTGACCATGATGGTACGAATATTTTTTGGCGGCTCTTATAGCGATTTGTGCTACGGTTACAACGCTTTCTGGGCGCGAGTGTTACCAATGCTGGAGCTAGATGGTGATGGCTTTGAAATCGAAACCATGATGAACGTGCGGGCCTTGCGGCGCGGTCTAAAGGTAGCCGAAGTGCCAAGCTTTGAAGCTCCCCGTGTACATGGAGTAGGCCGCCTTCGCACTATCCCGGACGGCTGGCGGGTTCTTAAAACTTTAGTACGGGAGCGAATTCAGCACGAACGCGAATTGAAAGCTCCGCGCAGCTTTGAGCCAATGCGCCAGGAGTCGCCAGTAATTATCAACTTACGTCGCGCCGCCCGACAACTGGAAGCCGCCGAACTGGAAGCTACCGGCAGTTAGATTAGAAATGGATGTAATCATGATTGCAGACAAAACTATGCCGGGGGCAAAACTAAATCTGGGTACAACCACGCGGGTCTGTGTAGTTGGTTCTGGCACACGCTTTTTGAGCGGCATCAGTTATTATACTAACCGACTGGCAAATTCCTTAAGTAGTTCACACGAAGTTTCGGTTATTCTAATGCGTCAATTACTTCCTACCCAACTTTATCCAGGTCGAAAGCGAGTTGGAGTAAAGCTTACCGATTTGAGCTACAACCAAAACATAAGCGTTTTTGACGGGGTAGATTGGTTCTGGTGGCCGAGCATAATTCAGGCAATTGCTTTTATGATAAAGCAACGACCTGAAGTTATGGTTTTTCAATGGTGGACGGGTACTGTTTTACATTCCTATTTGTTCCTGGCAATTGTTGCCCGGCTTTTAGGCGCAAAAGTGGTCATTGAATTTCACGAAGTCCAGGACACCGGGGAAGCTCGAATGCCTTTAGCACGGGCTTATGTCGGGTTACTTGGGCCACTAATGATCAACCTGTCAAGTGGCTTTGTGGTACATAGTGAATTTGACCGTCCTATTTTAGAAAAACGTTACCCGCTTGCCAATCGCCCGGTGGCCCTGATTCCACATGGCCCTTACGACCATCATCGGGCTACTACCGGCCTGGAAAGTCGGCGCGATGTCCCTTCTCATATTTGCAATTTGCTTTACTTCGGGGTTATTCGCCCTTACAAGGGGCTGGAAGATTTGATTAAAGCTTTCGATGCGATTCCTGAAAGCGAAATCGAACATTTCTGGCTAACGGTAGTAGGCGAAACCTGGGAGGGTTGGACATTACCCAACGAGCTTATTGAAAAATCGCGTTACCGACAGCGTATCACCTTCATAAATCGCTACGTTCGGGACGAAGAAGTTGCCAGCTTTTTCGCCGGAGCAGATGCGGTAGTGCTGCCCTACCATCGTTCTTCCGCCAGTGGGCCTTTGCATACCGCCCTTAGTCACGGTTTGCCGGTGGTAGTCACACAGGTGGGCGGGTTAGTCGAAGCGGTTAGCAATTATGAGGGGGCAATTCTGGTTCCACCTCAAGATGTGAACGCTTTGCGGAACGCGCTTGACCGGGTAGTACAGATACGTGGCAAACGCTACAGCGACCCCCATTCCTGGGAAAATACGCTGGTGCTGTTTACCACTCTCTTCTCGGCTATGGAAGAAGAACTGGAAGACTTCGAAATGGTGGCCTGATAGTAGTCGGTGGTTAGTTTTGAAATCCAAGCTTCAGGTCTTTTAGAAGACTGACCACCAATTACCGGCCATAACCAAAAGGATTAGCAATGCGGTTCTATTTCTGGTTAATGGCATTGGCCTTTTTTCTGGTAGCTTTATCAGGGGCGGCTCTGGCCTGGGATGGCAGTTATGTTTTATTCAAATTGCTAGATCGGCAAGATACTTTCGTCGTCCATAATCGCTGGCAAGTCGTACCTTTACAACTAATAGTGCTGCTAACTGCTAATTTCACTCAAGATATTAACCTGTTAAAGTTAAGTTTTGGGCTGGCCTATGCTGCCATTCCTTTGCTGGGTTTGTTTCTGGCGTGGTGGGTAGTGCGGCGCGATGCCCGTCCGCTTTTTGTCTGGGCCGCTTTCGGAATTTCGCTTGGTACCTTGCCCGGTCAGCTTTGTTTGGTAGCCGACGCTAACCAAACCTTGCAATTAACCTGGCCGCTTATTCTGGCAACTTTGACAGGGCTGCGTCGCTGGCAATTCCCGGCGATTGGGCTGGCAGCGATTATAATGGTGATAGCTCATCCCAATTCGGTAATAATGTTTGGGGTGGTGGCTGGGCTGGCGGTAATTGTAGGCTGGCAACGTCCAGACGAACGTAAGCGTATGTGGCTGGGCGCGGGATTTTTCCTGCTTCTATCAGTTATTACCATCATCAAATTCGCGATTTTACGAACAGACTACGAGGAAAGCCAGCTTTCGCTTACTACACTTGAACAGGATTTTAGCACCGCCGTTTGGGGTTTACCGCTAATTGCAATGGTTTTTGGCTGGATAGCAGCCAGCGCGGTGTACCTCAAGCCTCGGCTTAAAGAAGAGCAAAGCCGACAAATTGCCCGGATTGTGGGGATTACCAGCTTGCTGGTAGTGGTGGGAGCGCTGGTAATTTGGGCCAGGAATCCCTATTTTTGGGAAAGAGGGCTGGATTTTAGAACCTGGGCTTTGCCACTTTCATTACCCTTTGTTGGTCTGGCAACCCTGGAAGCCTTACGTTATGGCTCAAAGCTGGATTACGAAGTGCCGGGTTTATGGAAAAGCCGGGTTAGAACTATTCGGACGCTAGGCGGCTTGTTCCTGGTAGTGATGGCGGCGCAAAGCCTGGCCTGGGTCATTCTTTCGGGCAAGCTGGAAACGGCGATTAACCAAACTGGCTATGTTTGCAATTCGCAGACGAGTACGCGAGCATTTGACAATACGCCCTTCGACCATTGGTCAATCTCGGCTTATTCGCTCTTGTCGCAAGGACGCAATCCCCGTCGGGTAATGCTGGAAAACGACGGCTGTGCTGATAAGCGGATGAGCTATGGCTTACCAATGGCGCAGTGGGATGCCCGGCCCTGGCAAGGCGGCTGGTTCAATTTGCAGCCTTTGCAACAGGACATCAAAAACGAACCTGAGCAAAATACCGGCTGCTGGCTACCACTTTCTTCTGGTTGGTACGACTATGAGCAAAACGACGAGCATTGGTGGCGGTGGACAAAGGGGCAGGCTCAAATTCAGGTAAGAGTGCCAAAAGATACAACAATCAATTTGCGGGCCGATTTCCATTCGCTCAAGTCGCCCAATCAGGTAAATGTTTTGCTGAACGGACAATTGCAAACCAGCCTGAAGATTGATCAGGAAAATTTCGTTAATCTGAAAAATCTGGCTTTGGCACTCAAGGCGGGCGGCAATCTTGTTGAATTTACCAGCACCAATCCATCCAGTTCTTTGCCAAACGACCCGCGTAATCTGGGGATACTTATTCAAGAACCAGAGTTGAACCTGAATGGCAAAGTGCTGAAGTGTGAATTACGGCCATAAAGCAAGAAAAATTGGATAATTATGACACTGGAAACTTTTAAGGCAAAAGCCACTTCTAATACTGATAATAGCCAAACACAGTCTTTGCGCGTGCTAATGGTAGCGATTCGGTTTTTCCCTTTTATGGGCGGGCTGGAAACGCATACTTATGAGGTAGCCCGCAGGCTGGTGCAGTCAGGCGTAAGCGTTACGGTGGTAACTGCTAATCCCAAAGGCGAAATGCCCGCTCAGGAGATAATCGAGGGCATAACGGTGCAACGGATTGCCGCCTGGCCGGAATATCGGGATTTATCAATTGCGCCCGGTCTTTTTAAGCTTATCGCCAACGGGAATTGGGACGTAGTGCATTGTCAGGGCTATCATACTTTATTCCCGCCACTGGCTATGCTGGCTGCAAAACGGGCGGGAGTACCTTATGTTCTGTCTTTCCATAGTGGCGGCCACTCTTCCCGCTTACGTAACGCAATTCGCAGTACCCAGCGCAGTTTGCTACGGCCTTTGCTGGCGGGAGCAGTACGCCTGGTGGCGGTTTCCGAATTTGAAGCGGCTTTCTTTGGTAAAAAATTGCGTTTGCCCCAGGAGAAATTTGTGGTTATTCCAAACGGGGCGAAATTGCCGGAACTGGATGAGCCAGTTAGCCTTAATCAAAACGAAAAGCTGCTTGTTTCGGTAGGACGGCTGGAACGTTACAAAGGGCATCACCGTTTAATCGAAGCTTTGCCCCAAATTCTACAGCAGCACCCCAATACACGGATACGGATTGTGGGTAGTGGGCCATATGAAGGCGAATTGCTGCAATTAGCCCAACAACTAGGGGTGGCGGAACGAGTTGAAATTGGGTCAATTCCGCCGCAAGACCGACAAGGGATGGCTCGGACGCTGGCTCAGGCGGATGTTGTAACGTTGTTAAGTGATTATGAGGCGCACCCGGTGGCAGTAATGGAAGCACTGGCAATGCAACGCCCGGTGCTGGTCTCCTACACTTCCGGCCTCAAGGAACTGGCCGATAAAGGGTTGGTACGGGCAGTAGTGCCGGAAAGTTCGCCCGAAGAAATTGCCAGAGCTATCCTGAACCAACTCCGGCAGCCTTTAACGCCTTCTTTGTTCGAGCTTCCAACCTGGGAAAATTGTAGTTCAGCTTTACTGGAATTATACCGCAATGTCGCGGGTTTATCTGTTCAGGCAAAACTTGTCTGAAAATTGTTCAAATACACCTGCCGGGCAACCCGACGGGCCAAAGTTCAACGCTCGTAGGTAGAGCTTTTGCATTATTAGTGGCAAACTTCCAACGAGCTAAGGGTAATAGGGTACTTGTGTGAAAATATTTGGTTTAAGAAATCATATTCAAAATAATCTGATGAACCGTCCACTTTTTGCTCAAAGCGGGGTGCTGGCAAGGCGTAGACAAGAAGCTGTGGTTAGCGCAACACAAGTCGGGGGCTGGGGCTGGTTTCCCGTTCTAAGCTTGCTGAGTGGCTTTGGGGTATTGCTATTATCTGTAGCATACACAGGGGCGCGGGTGGAGCAATGGTGGGCCGCCATACTTTTCTGGGTGGCTCTTTTGCTAATGTTTGTACCAACCACTATCCGAATGACTTCGGTTGAGCCGAGCCGCAAGGAAAGATTAGCCTTAATCACCATGCTGGGGATGGGCTTATACCTGGTAAAGGTGTTGCATAGCCCAATTGGGTTTACCTTCCACGACGAATTTGTTCATTGGCGTACCGCGCTGGATATTAACCAGACTGGTCATCTTTTTCGGGAAAACCCCACTATCCCGGTTAGTCCGCTTTATCCCGGCCTTGAAATTTTGACGGATGGGCTGGCAAAACTGGGCGGCCTCGATATTTACACCGCGGGGATTTTAGTGCTGGGAGTGGCCCGGTGTGTGTTGGTACTGGCGGTTTACCTGTTTATCGAAGAATTAAGTCGTTCATCACGGGTGGCGGGATTAGCTACCCTGCTTTACATGGGTAATCCCAATTTTGTGTTTTTTGGGGCGCAGTTTTCCTACGAATCGATTTCAATACCGCTACTGGCAATGGTACTGTATCTAACGGCCCGGCGGGTACGGGTACACACTATAGACCGGGTTGGACTGAATCTGGCGGTAATATTAACAATAGGGGCTACAGTTGTAACCCATCACTTGACCGCTTATGCGATGACCTTTTTCCTGGTAATCTGGTTTTTGGTTACGTTGCTCTGGAACAGGGTTAAACAAGCTGTTAGTTTATACAAACAAAACCAAAACTGGCGCGAAATCTGGGCAATGACTAAAAGTGAAGTTAAACTTTACTGGAAAAAGGCCGGAAAGCCTAGCACTCAGGAATGGGCCGCGCCCGCGATTGGTGGCACAATGCTGCTCTCGCTGGTTATCAGTTTGGCCTGGTTGGTATTTGTTGCCAGTTTAACGGTAGGTTATATTGCCCCGGTGGTGCGCTCGGCGGTCATCGAAGTATTGAAAATGATTGCCGGAGAAGCCAGTGGGCGACAGCTGTTCAAGGCTTCCACCGGGCAAGTTGCCCCGCTTTGGGAACAATTGACCGGGTTTGCTTCGGTTGGTCTGATTTTGCTTGGATTGCCTTTTGGTTTGTTACGTATCTGGCGACATGCCCAGAATAATCCTTTAGCCCTAACGCTTGGTATTGCGGCTCTGGCTTATCCGGCCAGCCTGGGAATGCGTTTGACGAATTCAGGCTGGGAAATTTCTAATCGCTCCTCCGAATTTATCTTTATCGCCGTTAGTTTTGCGGTGGCTTTGGGCTTCACCGAGGTCTGGCTCTCACGCAAACAGAACTGGGAATGGGTCGCGGCTTTCACCGTATGCAGTAGCCTTATTTTTCTGGGCGGTATTATCGCGGGCTGGTCGCCTTATGCCCGAATGCCCGGTTCGTATCTGGCGGCAGCTGATACCCGCTCAATCGAACCACAAAGCGTGCAGGCGGCAGGCTGGATGTATAAAGAGCTTGGCCCAGCCAATCGGGTGGCGGCAGACCGGGTTAATTCGCTACTAATGCTTTCTTACGGGCAGCAACGTATGGTGATGGGTGGCGGCGATGGTATTAACGTTGCGCCAATCTTTATGTCACAAAAATTAGGCGGCTGGGAAATGGATTTAATTCAAAAAGGCAAAATTCGCTATGCTGTAGTAGACGAACGCCTGAGTCGCTATTTGCCGCAGGTAGGAATTTACTATGAAGCGGGCGAACCCGATACCTACCAGCACAGAACTCCGCTTGATTTAGGCGCATTGCAAAAGTTCAACGCTTTTCGCGGAGTAAACCGGCTATTTGATAGCGGCGACATTGTAGTTTATGACATAGGAGTATTGCAAAATGGCTTACCCGAAATCGTGGGATTTACTAGCCGCTAGTTTGGTGGCGGTTCTGACGGCAGGGCTGGCACTGGCTGGAATTACTAACCCGGTGCTGGGTTTGCTAATGATAACACTTGTGCCGGGTTACGCTTTGGTGCAGGCCGCTTTTGTTGGGCGCAGTTTTAGCTTGATTGAAAAAGCAATGTTAAGTTTGGGCCTTTCACTGGTACTAACCGTATTGGGTGGGCTGCTACTTAACCAAACTAGCTGGGGCTTGCAGCCCGGTAGCTGGGCAGCCTGGGTCGGCGGTCTGACGCTGGTAGCTTGCGGGGTAGCTTTGTTACGGCGAGAGCAACCGTTTTTGCTGGGTTCAAGTTTCAGCCCACGCCGTTTCAGCTTTGGCTTTAGCGGCGGTCAGATGCTTATGGTGAGTTTGGCGACAATCATGGTGGTGGGCGCAGTAATCGTAGCCCGCAACGGGGCTGAAGAAATACACACCACTGTTACCCAATTCTGGCTGCTTCCGGCCAGCTCAACCAATTCGGATAGTTTGAAATTGGGGATTACCAGTACCGAGATTGTGCCGGTGGACTATCGGCTAGAATTAAAGGCCGGAGATAAAGTTATTCAGGAATGGCCCACCCTAAAACTTGAGCCAAATGCAAATTGGGTAAATACAATCAATTTACCCACGGATTTGGGACAAGGGCAAAAAATTGATGCTTTCTTGTATCGATTGGATGCACCCAACAAAATTTACCGGCAGACCACTTTCTGGACTGGTCAACCCGTCGAAACAAGCGGAAAGTAAGCTTATCAACAGGAGCAAGTCAATGCTAACTCAAAAAGAAGCTTTGTCAGGTTCAACTCTTTATCAAAATTTATGTTGCCCAATTTGTCACTTTGCAGTAAGCAGGGCCGAAGACGGTGCAAATCTGATTTGCCGTAATAACCTGTGTAGGGCAGCTTTCCCCATAGTAGATGATGTGCCGGTACTAATAAACGAAGAGCGCAGCCTGTTTTCCCTGTCCGATTTCACCGCCCGCAAAACTACTACGCTCAAGGAAGAATCAAAACTGATTCAGCTTTTGCGAAAAGTTGTCCCGGAGAATAGTCATAATCTTAAGGCAAAAGAAAACTATAGCCGCTTTGTGGATTTGATGCTTAAAGATAATCCTGCCCCCAAAGTCCTGATTATCGGTGGTAGTTTGCTGGGGCGCGGAATTGGGGTGGCACTGGAAAACCCGGCCTTAGAAGTAATCGAAACTGATGTCGCGCTGGGCGGGCGCACCAAACTAATTTGCGATGCACATGATATTCCTTTTGCCGATAATTCTTTGGATGGGGTAGTGGTACAGGCCGTTTTGGAGCATGTGCTAGACCCGCAACGCTGCGTAGCCGAAATTCACCGGGTACTAAAGCCGGACGGTCTGGTTTATGCCGAAACTCCTTTTATGCAGCAAGTGCATATGGGTCGTTTCGATTTCACCCGCTTTACTCATTTGGGCCACCGTCGTTTGTTTCGGGCTTTTAGCGAAGTGGATAGCGGGGCGATGTGCGGGCCGGGAATGGCTTTAGCCTGGGCCTACGAATATTTATTGCTCAGTTTTGTAAAGGGAACTCCGGCGCGGGCCGCGATGCGGGCAATTGCCCGGCTAACCGGCTTTTGGCTCAAATATCTGGATTATGCGACGATTAACCGACCCGGCGCGATTGATGCCGCTTCCGGCTGCTATTTTTTGGGTCGTAAAAGTACCGAAGTATTATCAGACCGTGAATTGCTAAAATTATATAAAGGTGCAATGCAGTGACATTTGGTGCGAAAATAGTACAATGGGTCAAGAATAATCGAGTAATTTTGTCTAATGCGGCCTCGTTAGTGGGGACAACCGGGGCAACTTCGGTATTGGGCTTTGTTTATTGGTGGATAGCGGCCCGCCAATTCTCTCCGGCGGCGGTAGGGTTGGCTTCTGCCGCAATTTCGGCTACTACTTTGCTTGGCACAATCGGGATGTTAGGGCTGGGTACTTTGCTAATGGGCGAATTGTCCCGCCACCCCGATAAAAAAGGAGCTTTGCTCGTAACGGCTTTGGCGGCTGCCGGAATTGCCGGGCTAGTGCTGGGCCTAGGCTTTGCCGTATTTGCCCCATTAGGTTCTGCCGAGTTTGGGCCACTGGCTGAAAACTTCGGTACTATTGCCCTTTTCAGTGTGGGCGTAACTTTTACAGCTCTGACACTGGTGCTAGACCAGGCTTTAATCGGCCTATTGCTGGGCGTACTACAGTTTTGGCGCAATGTTTTGTTTGCTTTGGTAAAGCTGATAATATTGGTAGGTTTTGGGTTTTGGCTGACCGATAAAACCGGCCTGAGCATTTTCGCCACCTGGCAAGTTGGGACACTGACTTCTTTGCTGGCTTTGCTGGGCTACGCTACCTGGAAGAAAAAGCTCCGCAAAGAAGTGTTGCGACCTCAACTAAGTTTACTACGGCAAATAAGCCGGGCGGCTCTAGGCCACCATTTGCTAAATCTGGCTTTGCTTATTCCTATCCTGCTGCTGCCAGTATTGGTCACAGTGTTACTTTCGGCTACAACTAACGCTCATTTTTACGTAGCCTGGATGATTGCCAATTTTATCTTTATTGGCCCGGCTTCGCTAAGTATGGTACTCTATGCCGTTGGCGCGGCAGACTCAGCCTTACTTGCCCGGAAATTACGCTTTACTCTCAAAATCGCGCTGGTGCTGGCGGTGCTGGCCCAAATCGCTTTACTGCCAAGCGCAGGATTGATTTTAAGCTTTTTTGGGCGAGTTTATGTAGAGCAATCCCAGCTAAGTTTGCATATTGTAGCTCTGGCGGTTTTTCCTTTGATTATTAAAGACCACTATGTCGCAATTTGTCGTATCAAGGGCCATATGCAAAGTGGAATAATCTGGGTATCGCTGGGCTGCTTGCTTGAATTGGGCGGGGCAACGCTGGGAGCAATATTGACAGCTAGTTTGCCCGGTTTGGCATTGGGCTGGGTATTGGGTCTTTGTTTGGAGGCTGCTTTTATGGTCTACAAAGTTTATCGGACTGCCCGTAACCCTCAAGGTGAACAAAGTGAAGAGGGTCGATGGTCGTTAAACAACTCCGAAAGTGTTGCTACGGAACAAATAGCGTCCTGAAGAAGCTTTAAATCTATGGCACAGGTAAATCTTTGAATTAAACAATTTACAATTTAATAGGGGGTGACACGTGGCGATAGAGATTGAGTATCGGCAAGAAACTTTAGTTCAAATTCAACCCTCCTGGCTGGAATGTTTCAAGAAAGATGTGGAGCGCTATCAAAAATTGAGTCCGGGTCAGCCGCTTCTCAAGATTCTTTTGCTAAATCAAGGGATTTGGGCTTTACTACAGTATCGCCTGGCTTCCTCTGTTTACCATAGCGCATCACCAGGTTATGTAAAGCAGCCTTTGTTAGTGGTGGCGGTAATTGGGCAAAAGTTAATCGAGCTTACCTGTGGAATATGCTTGCCTTACGCCGCTACAATCGGGCCGGGCCTGTATATCGCCCATTTTGGCGGTATCATTATTCATCCTGAAAGCATAGTTGGGCCAAATTGCAATATCTCGCAAGGGGTTACAATCGGGATTGCCGGGCGCGGAATACGGCGCGGCGCACCTATAATCGGTGAAAGAGTTTTCATTGGGCCTAACGCTACAGTGTTAGGTAAAATAACGGTGGGAAGTCGGGTAGCGATTGGCGCAAACTCGCTGGTAAACCGGGATGTAGTGGGACATACTACCGTATTAGGCGTTCCGGCCCAGATTATCAACAATTTAGGTTCGGATGATTATGTAATTGTTTAAGCGAAACTAAAGGGGGCGATGTATGCCTTTTTATGCAACGGCAGCAGCCGAAACAGTAGCTAATAACCCTTCGTTATCTTTTCCAATGGTAATTACAATTGCACTGGCGGTGTTGCTTATCGCCCGTGAACTTATAACCGGCTTGCCCGATGTGCGCGTCAGGCGGGTTGGCTGGGCGATTAACGCTACGATTGTACCACTCCTGATTTTGTTTGTAGGAACGGTAGTTGTGCGAGCAGTTGATATTGTAGGTGCGTTCAAATAAGCAACCGCGCCACATAAATTATTTTTCTCTTTTCATTTGCTCTGGTTTACTATACAATCACTGTGACTAGAATTAGAAACTTTCGACTATTTTGATGAGGTTACGTTGTGGCAAGAGTAGCGATTGAGCAAGCACAGGATGAAGTAATAGATAGCCCAAAGCAAAGCTTTTTAAGTGGGCGCGAAATTGGCGGGCTGGCGGCTTTGCTGCTGGTCGGACTGCTAATCCGGCTTTACAATAGCAGTGAACCGGGACTATGGCTGGACGAGCTTTGGAGCGTGTATCTAACCCGTTTACCAATTGACCAAATGCTGCGACTGGTGGCTCAGGTAGATTTGCACCCGCCGCTTTATTATTTTGTGTTGCGCGGCCTTGCCCCGCTCGGCCAAAGCGAAATAATCTTACGGCTTACTTCTACCATTTTTGATTTGCTGGCTTTACTGCCGCTTTACTGGCTGGCTCGAAAACTGGCTGGACAAAGAGCGGCTTGGCTGGCCTGTGGTTTCTTTACTTTTTCCTCCTTACATGTGCTTTACGCCCAAAATGTGCGAATGTATACCCTGCTGGCGACTTTGCTGCTGTGTTCCTACGCCCTTTTCTGGCGATTGGTCAGCGAAGAAAAGCCACCACGCTGGGTATATCTGGCTTACTTTGTGGTAAATTTGCCTGCTCTTTACTTGAACAACTTCGCCGGGTTATTTGTCGCCAATCAAGGGCTAATTTTACTGACGGCTTTCCGTACTCGCCGCAATTTTTGGCGGATGGGTTTAATTTGGGGTGGGCTAATAGTTTTGTATTTACCCTGGCTGACCTCGCTCTTGACCCAATATGGCAATAATAATATTTTCCATACGCCGGGTTTGTTTGAATTGCTGGATAGCTTTGCTTCGTTGGGTGGGGCTGACCACGTAAACGGGCCGCTTCACTTTAATTTGCTGGTGGTGGAACAGCCCTGGCTGCTGCTCGGTATGGTAATTCTGACCACCGCCGGACTAAAGCAACTGGCGGGACGAACCCGCGAACGGCGGTTTTTGCTACTGTTTTGGCTTGCCCCTTTGCTGATAGCCTGGGTTCTCAGCCAGATTAAGCCGGTTTACGCTGACCGGGCGTTTATGGCTTCGAGTTTTCCCTTTTTTATCATAATGGCTTCGGCTTTTAATGATTTTAACTGGCAGCAGCTAAGGGAAAGATTTCGGCTCGAAAAGTGGCTGGTTTTAATCGGGGCAGGGCTAATGCTATGGATGATGATACTTAGTCTGGGGGTGCTGTTAATCGGGGGCGGCTATATCCGCCACGATGTACGCGGCTTGACCCAGACTGCCGCCGCGCAATTGTCGAGCAGTCCCGGCGAAAAAGCTTATTTGCTGTTTACCGCTTTTGCTGGTGCGCCGCCGCCTTTGTTCGATTATTACGCTCCGGCGGGCGCACGCTCAGTGGAATATGGTTTTTCGCCGGAAACCGAAAAGAGATTAAGTGGCGGGCCGGGCCGAATTTGTGGAGTTTTTACAGTGCTAGGCTCAACATTTAACGAGCCGGAAAAGCAGCGCGACCCCCAGGTTCAAACCGAAAAACTGCAAAAATGGCTGGCAACCCGTCCCTCCTCTCGCCTGATTTTCGAGAACCGTTTCCCGGATGATGCGCTGCAATTGCGCTGTTGGGAGTATTTATGACACCATTTGCTTTTCGGCAGCAGGGATAATAGTATCCTCCTGCTTGCGACGGTCAAATTCGCGCAACAAAGTTACCAGTCTGTCGAGCAATACCGACATGTTGTAGCCGCCTTCGGGGATAATCAAATCGGCAAAACGCTTGGTTGGCTCGACGAATTCCTGGTGCATTAGCCGCACTGTGGTTAAATACTGCTCAATAACCGAATCTACCGAACGCCCCCGTTCGGCCACGTCGCGTTGCAAGCGGCGAATAAAGCGCAAGTCGGCATCGGTATCGACAAATATTTTAAGGCCCATCATTCGGCGAATAGGCTCATCATAAAAAACCAGAATACCCTCGACTACAATTACCGGGTAAGGCGGAACATGAATTGTTTCGGGGCTACGGCTGTGGGTTTTGAAATCGTAGCAAGGCATTTCGATAGCCCGACCCGCGTTCAAATCGCACAAATGGCGGTAAAGCAAATCGTTATCAAGCGAATCGGGGTGGTCGTAATTGACCCGCGCCCGTTCTTCCGGGCTAAAATGGCTCTGGTCTTTGTAATACGAATCGTGTTGCACTAGCGCGACCCGTCCAGTTCCGACGCTTTTGACGATATGATGAGCCAGGGTAGTTTTGCCGCTACCCGTACCACCCGCCACGCCAATAATCAACGGGCCGTTATGCCCCTCGCCATAATCAAAATGATACTGTGAGCCGAAAGAAACTGGCATACCTGTTTAATCCTCTCTACATGCTTCCCTATATCCACAATCCCTTAAACAACGTTTTTCGCCCCTGCCCGGCCTTATCCCCATAATACTCGGCAAAGCTTTTGCTCTTTTTAACATTATATAGCATTGAGTGAGCCGATGTCGAAAGCTTTCAGAGGAAAAGTTTAATAATTACACGAAGATTTTGTCATAAGAAGTAATCAGAAATCTATTGGGGGAGCAATATCCTGCAAGAGTAGTGGTTTTATCTATTGGCAGAGCAATATTCTACAGGGATGCCCCTATCCCTTGTAGGATGCTGCTCTGCCACTTGACTTTTGCCTAACCTCTATTAGCGGAGCAATGTCTTACAGGGATAAGTTGCTGGTTTAACTCAAAACTCAAAACTACTTAAACGCAACCTTCTGAATCGGCGGGCCGGATGCCGCCCTCGCCACGTCCTTCGATTACGAAAGTTGGGACAACCGAGCCAGTTCCGGCAGTTACGTTTAAAAGGGCCGCCGCCGAAAGCCGGGTCAGCACTCCGACTACTTCTCCATCGAAAATATAAGGGTCGCAATCCACCGAACGTTCGGCAAACATCAGCATATCGTTTTGGATGACCGGGAAAGGCTCTTTGGCGATAATTACTTTTTCCTGTACGACATAGGGCGAATCGAGCGCGACCCGGTAAGCTTCCTGCCATTGCTGTTCATCACTTTCCCAGCCGATATAAATGCCCTTGCCGCCGTACTCATCGTTGGGCTTTAGCACCAAATTCTCCCGATGCTCTCTCACAAATTCTTCCAGATTAATTGATTTACTCTGATAGATAGTCTGACCGGGCCGTACCGGGCGTGTCCAGGGGATATGCCGCGTAATATAGTCTTGCTGTTCTGGCGTGAAATAATGGGCGTTGCGCTCGTCGGTCAGCAAACCGAAAATCATTTTCTTGTGAAATAATTTGCATCTAAACGAATTAATCATACAAACCGCGCCATCTTCGTAAGCCTGCAAAATTGGGCGCACTTCGTCAGCCCTTTGCAAAAGTTCGCTCGCCAGTACCCGTTTGAACAGCAAATCAATCGCGAAATCTTCAAAATAAAGCTGGCCGTTCCGATATTCCACCTGTTGCGGGGTGCAAATTACCGTCGGTACGCCTTTACCCTGAAAATATTCCTGCAAAAGCTCGAACTCGGTTTGGGTTGGCACATCGTCCCAATCTACAATGGCAATATTGGGGATTTTGTTAGCATCGCCCGCGTACTCCCGGTAGGTCTTGAGCAACATCGCCAGCATTTTCTCTTTTACGTTAAAGCGACTGACCTTAAACCTTTGGGTAAATTCGCGCATGATGGGTAGCTCAGTGAACAAATCGGCCAGCCCATCCTCGTAAGATGCGCCCGCCGGAGATTCGGCATTATATTCAACAAATTGCAAAGAACCGTCCAGCGAAAGAAAGCTATCGAGGCGCGAATGTGCGCTAATGGCCTTGTAGCCCGTATCATAGGCCAGCAATCGCCGTTCCTCGTCGGTCAGGCCCAACTCGTTCAGCATCCGTTCGGCTTCGGCCTTATCTTCGCCAAGCATAATCACTTCACCCAGACGGGCCATTGCGCTGGTTAAAGCGGTACAAACCTCGCTCACATAATCAAATTGACCACGAGTGAAAAAATGCGGGCGTAATACATTACAAAGCGGCTTCCCGCCAAAAGTAAGCTTGCGGGGCGGCATTTGCTCTTCCAGCATCTTGACACTATCGCCCGCCAGCATCCGGCTATTCGCCAGCAGCGCGTGGTAATAGGCAATCGCCTCTTCCATCAACTGCATATCCTGCGTCTCAATCTGGCTCATATTTCCCCTTCTTCCCGCTAAAAAACCAGCGTTGTATCTGATTATTTTCCAAATGACGGTACAGCCGCAAAATCTCATTGTAAAACTGGTCGGTTAGTTCCGGGCCAAAGCTATCACGTAATCTGCTCAAAACCCCTCGTTCCTCGTAAGCTCGTTTCGTTCGGGCCAGCAAAGCCCGCAATTCGCCCGTAACTTCAAAAGCTTTGACTTCGCCAAACCCAGCCTGTTCCAGCCATGTTTTATGCCCGGCTAACTTTTGCTCTAGCTCTAAAACCACCTGACTGGAAGCTAATTCGGCTTGAACAATCTGAAAAAAGGCAAAACTACCACCCGGTTTTAACACCCGCCAGGCTTCCCGGTAAATTTGCCCAAAATTCGGCAGAAGCCCAAAATCTTCAGACGAAACCACCCCATCAAAAGTAGCTTCAGCAAAAGGCAAAGTTGCCCCGCTACCCGCCACAAATGCTACCTGATTTTCCAGCCCGTAGCGTTCCGCCCGGTGTTGTCCAATCTTCAAGGCTTCCGGCTCAAACCCCAACCCAATCAAGCGGCAACGATTGCGCCGAATTACGAATAAAGCGGGTCGCCCGTTCCCGCAATTTAAATCCAGCCCGAAATTATCCCGTTCCAGTCCGGCCCGTTTCGCCATCCGTAGCAACTGGCCCAT
Source organism: Chloroflexia bacterium (assembly GCA_038323095.1). Classification (GTDB taxonomy): domain Bacteria; phylum Chloroflexota; class Chloroflexia; order Chloroheliales; family Chloroheliaceae; genus L227-5C. The sequence continues at coordinate 42,325 of JBBQGP010000006.1, forward strand.
GTCGCTGTAACCGCGCTGCCCCTGATAATCTTCCTGAAAATAGCGGGCCGCCAAATCCTGAAAATATTTGGTGTTTTCGAGCAATCCCCAAATTTCTGCCATATTTTTTCAGGCAGAGACGCAAAGTAATTCAAGAAGTTTTGAGGTTTAAGTTTTGAAGTTTGAGTTCTTCTGTGTCCTCTGCGTTAAAATTTCTTTTGCGTCTTTGCGCGAAATCCCCCTAGCCGTTGAGCATGTCTTGCCAGCGATAAGTTACGGGCTGGGGCGGGCGTTTACCCGTCGCGTAATCAATCACCAGCTTGCTAATATTATCCAGCACCCACTCGAAATGGTCTGCGCCAACGCCCCAGTAATCGAAATCGGGGGCAGGGTTCAAAAAGTCAATGGCGTAGGGAATACCGTCACGAATGGCGAATTCAAGGGTGTTCATATCGTAGCCCAAAGCTTCACACAGCTTTTTGCAATCGCCTTCGATGCGCTGGAACAATTCAGGAGTTAAATACTTGTCATCGTTATGGTAGCGACGTTCTGTCGGGTCGTAGCGCATTACCAGAACGGTATCCCGGCCAAAGCAATAGCAGCGCACATATTGCTCGAATTCGATACCTTCCTGCAATACCATAATCAATTCTCCAGTTTGATTATAAGCCCAAATCAGCTCTTCTTTAGAGTTAATTTTGTAGACGTTTTTCCAGCCGCCGCCTACTGCCGGTTTCAGAAAAGCGGGCAAGCCAGTATATTCCAGCAAGGCATCCCAATCAAGCGGATAAACCAAATTTCGTAGCGACTCGCTGACGATTCCTTCGGTGTACTCCTTGTTGGGTAATACAACGGTGCGAGGATGAGCTACCCCTATTTTGGTCGCAATCGTAGATTCGATATATTTATCGTCTGCCGTCCACCAAAAAGGATTATTGATAACCACGCAGCCTTGTGCTACTGCGTTTTTAAGATAGCTCCGATAATATGGTACTTCGTGCGAAATGCGGTCAAGGATAACCTTGTATTCGCAGGGTTCATCCATTTTCGAGCCGCCCAGCTTCACAAATTCGGCGACTACGCCCGCATTTTGACTGTTCACCCGGTCAATAAAAGCCTGGGGAAAAGTTCCTTCCCGACCTACAAGCAACCCTACTTTGAGTGTTTCTTTGAGTGTTTCTTTGAGTGTTTCTTTGTTCTGCGCCATTGCGCCTGCCCCCTCCTTGATTAGTGAAATCAAAATTAAACGTGCTTGCTGATTTGCTCAATCCAGCAAGGCCAATCGTGAATACAGTTGTCCCACACTTCCAGATTATTGCCGACTCCCTTTGCCCAAAGGGTATCGCTTAATTGCCGCGTTTCGTTCAGGCACATCGGCAAATCCTGCGCCCCGACCATTAGATGTATCTGACGCTGGCGCAATTTATCAGCGTAATCGCTGCCTCCGTCCATCCCGCCAATGTAATCCAGAGGCGAGTTAAAATAAGCTCCTTCGTCAAAAAAGCCGTCCAGATAACCCCGCATACCATAACGGCCACTCAGGGCGACTACTTTATGAAACAAATCAGGATGACGAAAAGCAAAATTAACCGCCATCGTCGCCCCGAAACTTGCCCCGGTACAAATCATGTAGCCGTTAGAATTTTTCTGCCGCATCAGAGGTAAAACTTCGTCTCGCAAATACTGGTCATACTGTAAATGACGCTGTACCCTTACGTAAGGATGCACATCCCGGTTATACCAGCTTTCACTATCGATGCTATCCACGCAATAAAGTTGGATATTGCCGCCATCAATCTTGCCCGCCAGCGCACCCACCATGCCCCGGTCTTCAAACTCAAAAAAACGTCCCATCGAAGTAGGGAAAACCAGCATCGGCGCACCACTATGCCCAAACACCAGCATCTCCATATGGCGGCTCAGCGACGGACTATACCAATTATGATATTCACGCTGCATATACGTTAGCGATAACCCTTCCTTGAGTAGTAGTTGTCGGTTGTTAGTTGTTAGAGAAATACAGAGCCAAGTCACCGTGGATGCTGCAAAGGACGTAGAGAAACCAGTCGGAATTAAGCATCAAGTATCAAAGGACTTACATTTTTCTAACAACTAACAACTAACAACTCTTTTATCCTTTGACCGTTTTCAACGTTTGTGTCAGACCATTGACCAAGGCCCAGCTATCGGCGGTTGCCCCGATGAACTGGAAGCCATTTTTGGCGTGTTGAGCGGCAACCTCGCCGGTGCTGGCTAAAATACCCATTGCTACCTTGTTACGGGTGGCGGCGGCTTTAATCGTGGCTAAAGCTTCGTGGAAAAGCGGCTCGTTGCTTTCAAGGGCGGGAGTAAGGCCCAATCCGGCGTGCAAATCGTTTGGCCCGATAAAGGCTATGTCAATACCTGGTACAGCCAGAATTTCGTCTACGTTGTCCAATCCGGCCTTGCTTTCGATTTGAACTGCTACCAAAACTTCGTTATTGGAATGGGAAAGATATTCGGAGCGGCTCACGTCAAAGCCGAGCGGGGCAAGCATCCCGCCAATACTGCGTAACCCGGCGGGCGGGTATTTGCACCACGATACAATCTCGGTGGCTTCGGCGGCACTGTTTACCATCGGGCAAAGAATACCCCACGCCCCGCTATCCAGCACTTGCTTGACGTTGCCGAGCGTATTTTCCGACACACGTACAAAGGGGGCAGGGCCTCGCGCATCCAGAATTACCCCGACAATTTCGGCCATCATCGTATAATTCATGGGCGAATGTTCCATATCTACCATTAGCCAGTCAAACCCCACGCGGGCCGTCAGACGGGCCGCAATTGGACTTGGCAAACTTAGCCACGACCCAAAACTAACCTGACCCTGCTTCAATACAGCCTTAACCTGGTTCGTCCTCATCCTCAACTCTCCTCAGCTTTGATTTGGTGTTTTAATTTGCTTAAACAAGGCACTAACCTTGAGCTTGAAACCCGGTACAACTTCCTCGCCATCTAAATCGTCTTCGCCTCGTACTATTCTAAAATTCAAGTTTTCTTTATCACGGAACACAAAAACACTTTTAGTATAGGGGTCTACTACCCAGACTAACTGCGTCCCAGCTTGCAAATATTGTTTGGCTTTATCAACATTGGCTTTCCAGTCATCATTGCTTGAAATAACTTCTACTGCCAAATCGGGGGCGAACGGCACTTCGCTATCTAATAATTCCGGCATTTTTTCCAAACGCACAAAAGCGACATGCGGCAAGCGAGTGGGCGGGCTTCCTATTACTCTGAAAGAGGTTTGAGCGTTAGTTACGTAGCCTAAAGCGTTGGCATCCACATAATTATCCAGGTAACGGCCCAGCCGCATACCCACTACGCCGTGCAGAAAACTCGCTATATCTTCTACAACTTCCTCGCCCTCAATTTGTTCAACTTCAGTTATCATAGCAATTACTCCCTGAAAAGTTGATACTCGCCCTTGTTATTTAAAACTTGTTCTTATTATTGTAAAATATTGCTCCGCCAATAGATTCTTTACTATAGATTCTTCACTCAGGAAAAATTCCCTGTACAGAATCGCAAGTTTTGACGGTTTAATGAGCATCGTTTGCACCAGTTTGAATGTTGAGCTGATTTTAGCATGTTTTGCCCGGCTCTGCACAAAGCCGGACTTTTGGATTATAATACTTGTTTGCTAAATCTTAAAAGCGTTCTCAAAGGTGAGAAGGTGGTCAAAGATTTTGAACTAACCGTCAGCAAACTGTTTGAAACGAATCGCAGACCATCCAAATAGATAGTAATTTACTTCTCCACGCGGAGACGGCCTACTTCTGCTTCGTCTCTACCTGCGGCAAGCGGCAAGCGTGCGCCATTAGCAGGCAAGTAAAGGCCCAAATTCAGGCGGTATTCGCCGGGAGGCAAATCGGCAGGCAATGTTAGCGGGTATTCATCCCGGACGGTTTCGCCAGCTTTCCAAATCGAGGTCGGGCGCGTCCCGCTCAAGGGCGGCAAATCCAGTTGAGCCACGATTTTACCGTTTGCATCCAGCAGATGAATAAAAGTAGTATAGTTTTGGGAAACAGGGGCAAGGCTTTGCCAGTAGAAAGTTAGTGGTATGGTTGAACCCGGCTTCAATTTATCCGGCCAATCCGCGCCGATTAGTTTGATTTTTCCATTGAAATCAATTTGCAAAGGTTTACTAATCTTATAGGCATTCGGCGAATTCGCCACCGTCGGCAAATTCGTCGAAAGAATAATTACTCTTGGGCCGGGACGGTCTGAATTGTTTTTGGGGAAATCCTGAACAAGTTGCATCCCCGCCGGACGTGGCCCTTCAAGCAAGGCGCGATAGGCATCTTTGATAGCGGGTTTGCCCGTTTCGTAGGCTTCCTTGTAATAAGCTTCACTTAAAACTAAATAATTGTAGCCGTTGGCCGCATACCATTCGGGGGGATTGGTCAGCACACCTTTACCACCTTCGACCCGGTAGCTTGAACGCGGCAAAAGCTCCACCGAAAAAGGCTCAATCCATATTTTAGAGCCAGAGGGCAAGTTTTGTTGTACCCAACTGGTCGCCCGCGCCCGGTTAGTAAGCTGGGCATTGTAGCGATCATACTGCAAAATTGTCAGGGCCGGAGTAACTATGCAAAACAGGCCGATTGCAGCCAGAGCCGGGTTTTGCCAGCGTCGCCAATTTTTAGGCTTTAGCAAAGTTTCGACTAGCCAGACCAGAGCCAGACCCGCGAAAATCGTTAGAAACGGGATAATTGGCATCAAATTGCGGGTGAAATTTACTTTGTAGCTGGAAAGCTGGATATAGGACAAAACCGGGAAAGACAGCAAAATAATATCTCGCCGCCCATGCCGGGCAAAAGCCAGCAGTACCCCCGCTAACCCCAAAGCTACCGCCGCCGCGTTTTCGTTCCACATCGCCCCGATGTAGTATCGCCAATTGTCCGACCCCTCGAACCCGGTATGACCCTGATTTTGGTAATGGTCGATAATTGCCGCCAAATCATTTAAAAAGTTGGGGAAATGGAAAAAGATAAAGGGCGAACTAACGAAAAATCCGGCAAAAGCCGCCCCAAACGCTAGGGGCAAATTCCAGTTTAGCCATTTGCGCGGTTCACGCCCCATAAAATGGGCCAGCACTAGCGGCAGCAGCACCAGCAAATTGTTATACTTGCTGCCCATTGCCAGCCCGCAAAGCAGACCCGCCAGCAAATAATCCCGTTTTCGCTCTGAACCTTCGGTAATAGCGTAGATAAAGAAAAAGGGCAAAAGGGCAAAAAAGCCGCTCGGCACATCGGTAGTAAGCCAGTGGGAATTAAGAGCGGGCAGGTAAAAAAAGCCCAAAAACAGGGAAGCCAGCAACCCAACTTTCGGCCCGTAAAAACGTCGCCCGACGAAGTAGACCAGCAACACTGTTCCTGCCCCCAAAAGCGCGGTTAGTCCTCGTCCCCATTCGTAGAATTCGGCTTTCGCCAGAGGCGAATCCAGCACGCTTGTCCCGTCGTACTTACCGCCCGCTACCCCGTACAAGAAACGAAGCGAAAACAGGCCAGTTTGCAAATAAGTGAACAAGCTGGGATAAGTAAAAGCCTGGCGGTCATTTTCGGGTAAAGGCGGATGTCTATAATCAAAAGGGTCAAAACTGCCAGTCTTGACAATGTTTAAAGCGCGTTCGGCCACATTCCATTCGTCCACCTGTTCCAAGTAAGGCAGCCCAAAATTTACGCCCCACAGTCGCACCCCAAAAGCCAGCAACACAATAAAGGCCAGCAGTATTGACGATTGGCGATTGACGATTGACGATTGAATATTTTTAAGAGTAATTGACCTGAAATAGCGTAGGCGCAAATCGTTAATGGTTAAGCGTAGATATAATAACAGCCCAAAAATTAGACCCGTCAAGCCGAATAAAAGCTTGCGGCCACCCGGAAAATAGCTGTAGAAGTCCGCTCCTTTTGTTATGTAAAGCACGTAAAGGAATAAACCCGCCAAAGCCAGCCCAATATTCAGGGCGCGAGCTAATCTCCCTGTCGGTGGCTTCGGGTCGGGCAAATCCGGCTTTTCTTCCGGCTTATTCTGGTTTTCTTTGGTTGATTTTGGCTGGGTCTGCAAACTTGCTCCTAACTAAAATTGCTTCAAACTTTTGCTATTATACACCTTCTTTCTAAAAGCTGGTTTAGAGCTTATCCCAATAGAGAACAAGAATTGCTTTGAAAGGCTAGGAGGAAAAGCGATGGTCTGGTTTTCGTGAGAGCTTCGAGAGAAGATTGGTGGGCCAGTACAGCCACCCTAAACCCAACCAAACCGCCAGTGCGAAAAGGCCATCAACCCAAACCGGCGGCTTTATCAGTACCAACCCGACTGTAATCAGACCCGTCACTGCGACAGCTATTATTGGTCGCAACCAGTCTTTGCGGACGATGAATCCCACTATTGCTGCCCCAAAAGCCAGGAAGGCGGCTACCCATAATGCTATCTCAGCTTTGAGAAACACTTCGGCTTCTGGATTCACCCCTTCAGCACGGGATTTAATACCCAACATGTTTTGCCGCACCGCGACAATGTCAGCTAGATCAGTGAAAAGTAGGGGGCCAATGGTAGGCGAAGTCCAGTCATAGGGAGCATTGTGGATACGCCAGACCAGGCGAGTATGGGTTGCATCTATTGGGTAGAGACCAAGCGTCCAGCTGCTGGGGTTAGCCGTGTCATAGCTCTGCCAGACGAGGTAGCGGTTAGGTTCCACCGCCACGACCTTCACGTTAACTCCTTCCCAAATCGGCAGGTTGTCACCGACCTCCATTTGCTGAAAGTCTGGAATGAGGCGGTCAACACTGGGAATACCGCCATTATCCAGAAAATCGTAGCCGTACCAATCGGCCCGTTTGTAACCAATTTGCATCAGCCAGGGCCATATCTGATCTGGCGAGGCATCAATGCTGACAGCACGGGTGGCGTTGAAGGTAGGATGGGGTTGTATTTCGTCGCCAGGCATAGTACAGGCTACCTCTTCTGCGGTACTACCCCGACGCAGTTGTAATGGGCGGTAAAGCAACAAATACCCCGCAAAAGTAATGACCAGTGCTACCAGCAACCGTCCACCCACCCGGACTGCGCTGGACCAAACATTTGGCTGGCTCTTTTCCACCTGGGCTATCATGTGGTTTCCTTCCCTGAGCTGGCCTGTTGGGTCAGCCCTGTGACCTAAAAAGGTTGACCTGGCATTTAGGGCAGCCCGTTAGTATGTCTACATCTAGTGGTCGGACTTTTCCTCTCTGCTCATGGTAAGCGGGAAAGCTAAAGCGGTCTGTCCTCTACCACACATAAAGGAAGTCCAGTCAATAAGTTAATCAAGGTAAATCGAATCTCGGTTAATTTAAGCGACTAATCCTTTTGCAGGTTTTGGGTTTAGACGGAAGCTGGCAGTAAGAGCCAATTCCTAAATGTACCCTACCGCACAGACAGTTAGTGTCTAAGAGAGTACGCTCTCTTTGTAGCTTGGTGGGAAGACGCAATGAGACGAATGGAGAAAATATGTGTACCATAATCTATTATTTAGATATGGCTGCAACTCTTCATCCTCAATTTAGATAAAGAAAGTAGGCGAATTATGGACGAATTAAAGAACCTAAAAGTGCTGGTGGCAGTAGCGAGTAAGCACGGTAGCACGCTCGACATTGCCGAGGTTATTGCCGAGGAATTGCGGGCGGCTAACTTCGAAGTAAAAGTGCAAGATTTGCAGGATAAAAATGAGGTTAGCGAAATCAGTGAGTATAGTGCAGTAATTTTAGGAAGTGCTGTTTATGCCGGAAACTGGCTGCCTGCGGCCAAACATTTCGCCGAGCAGTACCAGCCAGCTCTCGCAAAGTTACCAGTTTGGCTTTTTAGCAGTGGGCCTATTGGTAAGGATGACCCCAAACCCCATGACGACCCCGCCAAATTAGCCAGTTCGTTAGGGGAATTAAAAGTTCAAGATCACCGGGTATTTGTGGGCAAGCTGGACCTGGCAGACCTTAAACTTGGCGAACGTCTGATAACCAGATTACTAAAAGCACCGACAGGAGATTTCCGGGATTGGGTGGAAATCAGAGGCTGGGCGCAGGAAATCGCAAAAGAACTTCGTTTAGGAACTCTTGCAGCGAATAGCGCGAGCCAATCATAGGTCTTGCTTACTTTATACCTGGTACTTCATACTATCGAGAATAGCGCGTGTGCTGTTGCCAGGTTGATAATACCGCAAAGCAGAAAAGGAGTAGAGATGACTTATAAAACCAGTCTGGGCGATCAATATTATTCGATTTCCATCAGTGGCCTGGCTATTTTTCAGCAAGGTGAGCTGAGTACTGGTGTCGGCAGTATGGTGATCGATCTTGCGAGTGCCTCAATCCCGCCTGGAGAATACACTCTGTCCATCCGCACGGGCATGGGCAGTGTCGAAATTTACCTACCGAACTACGTCCAAATCACCGTGGACGGGAGTTCGGTCTTTGGCAGTAAGAACATCCACGAAGGCTTGGATTGGTGGAAAATATTGTCCGTTAAATTCCAACATCTATTCAAACTGCCCAACGAAATTCCGGAACATGCTGTCGCCCCAGTCAGCGTTGAGCAGCCAGTGCTAATTCATTTTTTCATTAACACCGGTATGGGCGGCATAGATATATATCGCCTTGGCACAGGTCAGTAAAGCTACAACAAAAAGCAGCACAGCACCAGCAATTTGCTGACAGGTAACATTGATGTTAGATGTCCAAAGAAACTATACTCGCAAAGCCTATAAATTGGGCTTTTCAGGCTAGAAAACCTCAAGATAAGGCCGTTGAGAGGATATTTATTGCCATTATTTTTCATATAAGCTCATTCGTGTTGCTAACAGCTGGCAACCTTATAACGTGTTCGGGTTCGTTACTATGACTCAAGTGAAGCATGAAAACGAATTTAACTAAAGGAGAAAAGCAATTGATGGCAAGTTAGCCCAAAGTGCGGACATCCGAATTAAAAGCGGTGTTTCGGGTCTGACAGTTTATGCAGGCGGCAACCCGATACAGGTAATTAAAGAAGAAGGTGGTTTGAGTTCGATTAACCAGGGTGGTTGGTCGGAGGGTGGCGACACTTATGCGTCGCCGGAATGGGCGAGTGCTACCGGCCCCAAAATCACCATTCACCTTGAATTAGGCGTAGGTTCGTTGAGCCTAAAATAGCGATATGGTCAAATTAGGCCACATTTAGGGGTGAAGGTGGGAAATAGTCTGCTTCTCCGCGAAGTTTGAGGCTTATGTTCCTCAAAGCAGTAAAAACATATGCTGGCTGGGGAAATATTAAGTTTTTAACGCTAAATTAACAATCTCATAACCAGAAAATGTTGCCAGAGTGCTTAATAACGAAGAGGAGAAACAGAAATGACAACTAAAACAATTGCTCAATTATTTGATTTAACGAGCAAAGGGGCCATAGTAACTGGAGTGGCGATGGGCATCGGCCAGACGATTGCGCCGCCCGTTGAGCAAGTAAAGCCGACTAACAAAAACTAATATTAGGGAGGTTATTTTATGACAGCACGAAAAACTTTGTCGGGTTCGCTCTTTTTAATTGCAATGTTACTGATGATTTTTGGTATAGCTAATAATCTTGGCTTTACCATCGCAGGGGGAGCAGTGGCAGTCTTAGCTATTGCTACTATACCTGATACACGCTCACGCAACCTGCTACTGGGGGTGATAGGGTTGCTAGTTGTGGTTTTCGGGTTCTACGCTTTATTTTTGAGCCGGGCCTAAACTTAGACCAATCTAGCGGAAATCAGAACCTAGTTGGCAGGTAGGAGCAAAAAAGCAGGTGTTAAGCTATCTTTTGTCTTGTGGTCAATTGCTCCTGGTGGCATCAATACGCCAGGGGCGGCAGCTGGCGCGGCGGTTGCAGCAGAAATGATGCAAAGGTTTATGGCGCGTATTCCACTGGGTCGGATGGGTGAGCCGGACGACATCGCCGGGGCGGTCCTCTTTTTGGCAAGCGAGGCGGCCAGCTATATTACCGGGACCCTTCTGGTCTTGGATGGCGGCTACCTGCTCTCATAGGAGGTAGGGATAGCTGTAGAAATCAGCTTTAATAGTAGATTAAGGTAAAGAAGGTAAGGAACTCATTCATTATGGGAATTATACTAGAACAAAATTTGCAAGAAGACCAAAAATTATCAGAAAGCGGCTCCCTACAACCGGCTACCAGAACCCACGGTTCCAGCAAAGGTTTGTTATACAGTTTGGCCGCCGGGTCAATCGCCATCGAAGCCTATCTGGGTCTGGTACGTCCCTGGATTTTACACTGGGGTGCAACTGATGGAGAAGTAAAAGGCGAACTGCCAGGGGACGGCCTGATAAACCAACCCCGCTATGATGCGACCCATGCCATTAGTATCAAGGCTCCGGCGGTTAGAGTTTGGCCCTGGCTGGTTCAGATTGGTCAGGGTCGGGGCGGTTTCTATAGTTATGATTGGTTGGAAAACCTAGTTGGTTGCGATATTCACAACGCCGAGCAGATTCTACCTCAATTCCAGGAATTGAAAGTGGATGACCTGGTGCGATTGATCCCGCCACCAACCAAAGCAGGGATGCCGGATTTTGCTTTCAAAGTGGCTATATTTGAGCCGGAGCGGGCTTTGGTTATAGTCACGCCGGGAAGCTTTGAGGAAACTGCTGGAACCAGCCTTCCTTTCGCTAGTTGGGCTTTTATATTGCAGCCACTTGACGAGACCGCCTGCCGCCTGATTATCCGTTTCCGCTCTGCCTATCATCTGAATTTACCTGCTTTTCTTATCAACCAGGCTTTGCTGGAGCCAATCCACTTCATTATGGAGCGGAAGATGCTGCTTGGTATCAAGCAACGGGTAGAGCGTTTGAACAGCCAGACCCTTGAACCCAGCGGCACAACAACAAACAGCATACTTGGCACGAGGGAATTCCTCACTCAGAATATGTAGAGTGCGTAGGTAAGGTAAAGTGCCTAGAAAGGGAGGCTGTCAATTCATATATAAAGCTTCAAACAGGCTCATTTTAAGATAAAGGTCGAGTACCTCTACCGTCCAGTTCTGATCTCCTTATGTGGTTTAGCGTACAGACCAGGGAATTTTAAGAGAGTAAAATTATGTTATGAATGGTTCTTTTTTAAGCTCCAAGTAGCCACGACAGGCCGAGTAGATGTTTACTGTAACATGGTCGACGAGCGCATCGGGGTGACTACTACGCAGTTGCCAGATTATTGGAATTAACCCGCCAAATCGCAGAGCTAGAAGCAGCTATAGAACATGACAAATCGGTCACCAAATACCAATAGCCCAACTTCAAAAGGAGTATTATGAACACTCTCATCCTTTACCTAAAGTATGCCTGGCGTTCGATCCAGCGTGGCGGACAGCGTACCTTCTTCGCCATTCTATGTATTGCCGTGGGCGTAGCCTCGATTGTAGCTCTGCAATCCACCGGCAACTCCATCCAGGACGCGGTAGCCGGAGACGCAAAGGCTAGTTCCCAATCCGATGTGATAGTAAATAGTCGGCAGGCCCATCTCACTGCCCAGGACCTGGCAAAGCTGGACGCGCTTAAAGTTCACCTGTACCGCCCATTTTCGGTCAAACATTTTGCTGCCGCTTTGCCAACGACGGTCAAATCAATAGCCGTACTAGACCGCACCAAAGAGCCGGGCAGTGCCGGAGAACCGCTATACCTGGATGTGTTGGCCGCCTTACCTGATTGAGCAAGCCAACTTTGTCGCCTGTCACCAATTTTCTTTCCTGGAACGAATAGACGTGCTTAAATACGCCGAACCAGGCGGAACTTTTCTGCTCAATAGCCCCTTCGAGCCAGAACAGCTTTGGGATAATCTGCCGCGCGAAGTACAAGAGGCTATTCTTGCCAAACACCTGCATCTGTATGTAATTGATGCCCAAAAAGTATCCCAACAAAACGGAATGGCTGGCCGTATTAACACGATTATGCAAACCTGCTTTTTTGCCCTCAGTGGGGTGCTACCGCGTGAGCAGGCTATCGCTAAAATTAAAGATAGTATCCGCAAAAGTTATAGCAAACGGGGTGAAGGTGTCATACAGCAGAATTTTCAGGCAGTCGAGCAGACTTTAGTCCATCTTCACGAAGTTGAAATTCCATCCCACGCCAACAGCACTTTAAGTCAGCGACCAACTGTAGCTGCCCAGGCTCCCAGCTTTGTACGGCGCGTCATCGGCCCGATGCTGGCCTTTGAGGGCGATAGTTTGCCAGTCAGTGTTATGCCCGTAGATGGCACTTATCCTTCCGGCACAACTCAATGGGAGAAGCGCAATATTGGTCTGGAAGTGCCTCAGTGGGAGACAGATTTATGTATTCAATGCGGTAAATGTGTAATGGTTTGTCCTCACGCCGTAATTCGCCACAAAGTTTATGAACCAGCCTTATTGGAAAACGCCCCTGACACCTTCAAAAGTACCGCTTCTCATTTTAGTGGGTATGCAATACAGCTTGCAAGTCGCGCCTGAAGATTGTACCAGTTGCGGTTTGTGTGTGGAAGCCTGTCCGGTCAAAGATAAACACCAGGTGGGACGCAAGGCTATCAATATGGTAGCGCAACCGCCTATTAGGGAAGCCGAAAAGATCAACTGGGATTTTTTCCTGACACTGCCCAATGTTGACCGTACCCAAATCAGCCACAGCAGTATCAAAAACTCGCAGTTGTTAGAGCCGTTGTTTGAATTTTCTGGGGCATGTGCTGGTTGTGGCGAAACACCTTACGTTAAACTGGTATCGCAATTGTTTGGAGACCGGG
>JBBQGP010000007.1:0-53554 GCA_038323095.1 Chloroflexia bacterium
TGTCGAGTCGCCGGGCTTATCTGGCTAATCCCGGCCCCGGCACAAAAATCGAAAGGCCAGATTCGGGTTTACCATCCAATATGCTTGACCGTTCGCCTAATCAAGTCGAAAGTGAATTGGGTTGGCCTAACTTTGCGGTAATCCTGACCACTGTTCAGCGTTTGGACTGGCTTTATCTGGCAGCAAGCGGCCATCGTCGCGCCCAATTTGAATGGACGGGCAACAGTTTCACCGCCACTTATGTGATACCGTAGAAGTTGTTAGTTGTTAGAGGGAAGTTGCGAGTTGCGAGTTGGAAAAAGAGTTGTCGGTTGTCGGGGGGGAACGGGATTGCGGGTTAGGAAAACCAACCCAAAACTCAAAACTCAAAAAAGGGGGGTTTATGGAGGGATTGCGAGAGAAGGTAGCGATTGTGACGGGGGGAGCGCGGGGGATTGGCGCGGGCATTGTGCGAAGGCTGGCGGCGGAAGGGGCGCGAGTCGCGATTTTTGATTTGAACCGGGAGGGCGGGGAAAAGCTGGCGGCAGAATTAAGCGGGGCTGGACAGCCATCTGCCTTTTTTCAAATAGACATAACCGATTTCCAGCGTGTCACCCAAGCAGTAGGCGAAGTTGAAAGCAAGCTCGGCGGCGTAAATATTTTGGTGAATAACGCGGGTTGGGATAAGCTGGAGCCGTTTATGCAAAATGACCCGGCTTTGTGGCAAAAATTGCTTAACATTAACTTGCTCGGCCCGATTCACCTGACGCGGGCGGTTTTGCCGGGTATGATAGAACGAAAAGCGGGCAAAATTGTCAGTATTGCATCGGATGCGGCGCGAGTCGGCAGCACTGGCGAGGCGGTTTATTCAGCCGCCAAAGGGGGCGTGATTGCCTTCAGCAAAACTATCGCCCGCGAAATGGCCCGCTACCGCATTAACGTGAACGTAGTTTGTCCCGGCCCGACCCAAACCAAGCTCCTGGAAGAAATTACTGCTGGAGAGCAAGGCCAAAAGGTGATAGAGGCAATGGTTAAGGCCGTACCTTTCCGAAGATTGGGTGAACCCGAAGATATTGCCGGCGCAGTCGCTTTTTTGGCTTCGGGGGAAGCCGATTTTATCACAGGACAAGTTTTAAGCGTTAGTGGCGGCCTGACAATGGTCGGCTAGTTGACCCTTAAAAAATTCTTTTAGCTGATATTTCGTCAATCAAACGGGGGATAGAATTATGACAATTGAAGCGGAAACAATTACGGCTACTTCGCGCTATGCCAGGTCTCAGGCTTTGTTTGAGCAAGCCCAAAACTATCTGGCGGGCGGTAATTCGCGCTTGACCATCTATTACAAGCCGCACCCAATTTATTTGCGGGAGGGGCAGGGCTGTCATCTTTATGATGTGGACGGCAATCATTATCTGGATTTTATTAACAATTATACATCCCTAATTCACGGCCACGCTAACCCGGAAGTAGAGACGGTAACAATCGAGGCGATGCGGCGCGGAACAGCTTTCGCCGGAACTACCGAGGTTGAAATTAAGCTGGCTCAATTGCTTTGCGAAAGATTGCCTGCGGTGGAGCAAGTACGCTTTACAAATTCCGGCTCGGAAGCGGTTATGATAGCGATGAAAGCCGCTCGCGCCTACACCGGCAAACCCGCGATTGCCAAATTTGAAGGGGTCTATCACGGCTCGTATGACTTTGCCGAAGTCAGCCAGGCTCCTGGCCCAAATGAATGGGGCGAGATTGACAGCCCAAATTCGGTAGCTTATGTCAAAGGTACGCCGCAGGGTGTGCTGGATAACATGCTAATTTTACCGTTTAATCGCACCGAAGAAACAGTGGCCCTTTTGCGAAAGAACCAGGAGCGACTGGCGGCGGTCATTCTTGACCCGCTTCCGGCCCGGCTTGGCCTGATTGCCGCCAATGAGGAATTTTTACAGGCGTTGCAAGCCGAGTGCAAAGCGTTGGGTATTTTGCTGATTGCCGATGAAGTAATCAGTTTCCGGCTCGGCTACAACGGAGCGCAAGCTCTTTTTGGCCTTGACCCGGATTTAACCACGCTGGCTAAAATTATTGGCGGCGGTTTCCCGGTGGGGGCGGTAGGCGGCAAACGCGCGGTAATGTCGGTCTTTGATGCCACCCAACATAAACCAGCCTTGCCGCACGGCGGAACATATAACGCCAACCCTATTAGTATGACGGCTGGCCTGAAAACAATGGAGCTAATGACCCCGGCAGCTTTTGAGCGGTTGAATGATTTGGGAGAACAAACCCGGCGCGGTTTAGGCGACATAATTGCCCGCGCTGGCCTGGATTGGCAGGTTAGCGGGCTAGGTTCACTGGTGATGCTGCACCCGCACACTAACTCTTTAGTAGATTACCGCAGCAGTTTGCCCACTTCGGAACAGGCCGCCAAAGTAGCGAAACTACATCGGGGGCTGCTTGACCGGGGCATTTACATCAGCTCATCCAGCGTGATTTGTCTTTCAACCGCCCATACCAGCGATTATGTGGCTGAGATGGTCGAAAAGGTAGGAGAAACTTTAGCTCTAAAGTAATTCTCTATCCTGATGGTAAGGCAAATTGAGCTTGATAGCGTGGGCGGCTTTGGTAAGTTCCTTACCGATGTAATAGGCGTGGCTGGCGTTGTCGATTTTTAGCTGACGGAAAATGCCCCGCAATTCTTTTTCGTCTGTACCGCCTACCGCAAAAATCTCGTTGTTAAAGGCGTAA
The DNA here is from genome assembly GCA_038323095.1 of Chloroflexia bacterium. Classification (GTDB taxonomy): domain Bacteria; phylum Chloroflexota; class Chloroflexia; order Chloroheliales; family Chloroheliaceae; genus L227-5C. Next base: position 2,713 of record JBBQGP010000007.1, read on the forward strand.
ATTCGTTCGCCATCGGTGTAAATCCTAATATTACCATCGGTTAAGCGAGCTTGCATCGCTCGAAGCTGGGTTTCAGTCAGGGGAGAAGGGCAAAAGTTAGCGGGGTTAGCTTCGCCCTTTTCTTTGGCTACCAGCTTTTGCAAAAACGGCTCTAGTTGGGCCAGTTCGGTGGGGCCGCGCACCGCTTTTACTCCGGCGGCTTGCTCAAGCTGTTCCAGTTCGCCTCGCGCCCAGCCTGGTACGATTATTAAATCCAGCTTTTCCCGCTCTTCTTCGCCCAGTTTTAGCTTATCGCTGATAAAGCGTACCGACATAAAAGCCGCTACATCCATCGGCAGTTGGGCGATTTGGTATTCAAAGCCCAACCGATTGCCCAAATCCGTCAAATATTCCAGCAACCAGCTTTCGGCCAGTCTGCCCGTCACAAATAAAAAGCGTGGGGCAGGTAATTCCAGGGGCGGCTCGGCGGTATAACGTTTTACTCCCGCCGCTTGCATATCTATTTCCCGCGCAAGCTCGGCGACGGTTAGCCCCAACTCCGGGTGAACTAAATCAGAAGCAAGCTCGGCAAGCGGGGCAAAGACAAAGCCGCGCCCGCGCATTCGGGGATGGGGCAATTGCAGGCGTTCCGTTTCAAAGACAGTATTATCAAAGAAAAGCAAATCCAAATCTATCGGACGCGGGCCGTTCCTGAAGTTTAGCTGGCGACCCATTCCAGCTTCGATTTGCTTTACATAATCCAAAAGTTCCAGAGGGGTAAAATCGGTTTGAGCTTCGGCTACCATATTCAGGAATTCGGGCTGGTCAGAATAGCCAAACGGTTCAGTTTCGTACAAGCTCGAAAGCCGGGTTAGGCGTAAACGCCCGCCCGCCCGCAAGCGTTGCAAAGCCTCTTGTAAATTCGCCCGCCTATCGCCCAGATTTCCGCCCAAAGCCAGAAAAACCCGATAGGGTAATTCTCCGCGCCCGCGTTGCTCAATCGTAGCATTATCAATTGTCAACAATGTTTTTACCTCTCTTTAATTCCAGCCCAAAATAATACCGGGATATATTTTATCATTTGTATGGTGTAGTAACCTAATTTTAAGGGGGAAAGGGCGGCGAACGCAGTAATTTCTACTACACTTCTAAAAGGATTTCGATGGTACAATCGTATGATAATGCTACAAACATCTAATTTCTGATATAATTTAAGAGGGAACAATGATAGATAAACTGTTTAAGCGGAAGCAGCAGCTTGAAGAACTTATTGAAGAAACTTTTAGTTTACTTCACGCCCAGCAACAAAGATTGATAAGTGAAAGAAATCCTTTAGAAATAAACTCTATAAGGCGGGATATTAGAAATTTGCGTGAAGTATCAGAGGAATTTACTTTAGAATAGTTGTCTATTAAAAAGTTGATGCGGAAGTATCAGGATCAGCTTCAAGAAGGTTCTACAGATACCGCTAAAGCAATTTCTGAAACTGCTAACAAAAAGGAAATTGATGATGTCAAGTGAGAAAGTTGTAACTGATTTTGACCAGCTTTCTAAAGCTGAAATATCGGCACTGATTGACAAAGAATTTAGTAGCAATCGTGCTGAACAATTAAGACAAAAAGCTTTGGATTTAGAATTACAGGCTGAGGCACAGCTTGAAGCGGCAATCGCAACTCAGCAGCTTGAATTAGCCAAAGCACAAATTGCTTCCTTAAAGATTGCGGCAAGCTCAAACATAGAAACTTTAAGTTCTACTAATGCTAAAGAATCGAGAGCAGTTTCGTACATTCCTATCTCTCCAGAAATTCGAGAAAGCATTGATAGAATTCAAAATCAGGTACAACAATATGCAATGCAACTCAACACTTCTCTTCAAGAGTTTAAAAAACAGCAAGGTTTTACTTATCAGGGTTCTATAACTGAGTCAGGAAAAGTTACTGAGGTTTATATTTTAAAAGAAGGTAATAATACCAAGTGAGCAAACCGTAGAGCAAGCATTGAGGTTGACCCTTAATACCTGCTCTATCTGGCTGAGTAATTACAAATTTTAAGTTTTTTAGCTCGAAATATTTTACTTTCGGCCAATCATTTTGGGGTCAAGCGCATCGCGCAGACCATCGCCCAAAAAGTTAAGCGACATTACCGTTAGCACAATAAAAAGGCAGGGAAACAGCAAAATAGTGGGCGGGTTGCTCTGGAAAGCTTCGCGTCCCTCGCTGACCAAACGACCCCAGCTAGGGGCAGAAGGGTCGCCGCTAACCCCGATATAGCCCAAAAAGGCTTCGATAATAATCGCTTCGGGAACGCCAAAACTGATAGCGACGATAATTGGGCCGAGCGTATTGGGCAAAATATGCTTGATTAGCAAACGGGGTGTGGAAACGCCGGTAGCGCGGGCCGCTTCCACGAATTCCTTGTTTTTCAGACCCAAAACCTGCCCGCGTACCAGCCGGGTCATAATCGGCCAGGTACTAACCGCAATCGCGATAAAGACCCAAATAATGCTGCTGCCAAAAACCGAAAGAAATAGCAAAGCCAGCAACAAATAAGGGAAAGCCTGGAAAATATCGGTCAGGCGCATAACCAGAATATCGAACCAGCCGCCAAAATAGCCCGAAATCAGGCCAAGCGGCACTCCTATCAGCAAAACGATAAACTGTACCACCAGACCAACGCTTAAAGAAATGCGTGAGCCATAAACCAGCCGCGACCACAAATCGTAATTTTGCCCGGTGGTGCCGAACCAGTGTTCCGCCGAAGGGGGCTGATAGTTCTGCTCGTAAAGTGGCTTGGTCGAATTAGTATCGGTAAAGTTTTGGTCGGGAGCGTAGCGGGCAATAAGCGGCGCGAAAATTGCCATCAGCACCAAAAGCGAAACCAGTACCAGCCCAAACATCGCCAGTTTGTTACGAGCCAGCCGTTTAAGGGCATCTCCCCAGAGGCTACGACTGCCCTGCCCCTTTAGCAAAACATCCAGATTGCCGGATTTATCGGGCGGGCTAGTTTGGGTTTCGCCCCAACCAGCCAAACCGCGTTCTTCGGTACTTTTTGCCATAATCAGGCCGCACTCCCTTTTGAATAACTGATACGCGGGTCGAAATAGCCATAAAGCAAATCGACCACCAGATTTATCACTACCACCAGCATGGCGTACAGCACCACCGTTCCCAAAATCATGGGGTAATCGTGGGCCAAAATGCTGGATACAAAATAATTGCCGATACCGGGAATATTAAAAACCCGTTCGATTGTCACGCTACCCGTTAGCAATCCGGCCAATCTATCGCCCAGAACCGTTAGAATCGGAATAAAGGCGTTTTTCAAGGCGTGCCGCCAGGCAATAACTTGACCGCTCAAACCTTTGGAATAAGCCGTTCGCATGTAATCCTGACGGATAACTTCCAGCATACTGGAACGGGTCAGGCGGGCGATAATACAGGCTTCGCGTGCGCCAAGCAGCGCGGCAGGTAAAAACAAATCTACCACAGTCGGGGAAGTTGGGGCAATCGAAAATTCGCTGCCAGTCACAACATTTACCAATAATACTACAATTAAGGCCAATAATCCTAGTACAAAACTTGGTATCGAAAAGCCAATCAAGGCTACCGTTGTCAGGAAATAATCCACCCACGAATTTTGGCGCAGGGCGGAGATTGTGCCAAGCGTAATCCCGACCACCATCATAAAGATAAAGGCCATAATGCCCAATCGTAGCGAGAACAAAAAGCCTCCAGCCTGACTGGAATCCGCCGTAAAAATAAAAAACAGCAAATAGCCGATTATGCCTAGAACCACCGAAGCTAACAGCCAGCGTTGGAATACCGACCAGAACTCCTTGTGCCATCTGCGGGCGTAAATCAGGCAAAGCAAAGCCGAGATACCAACCACTAATGCTGTCGCCAAAATTACCTGTAACCAGAAGGGCAAACTGGCAGCTTGATTAGCCGAACTATAGCCAAACAAAATTTCGGTAACTTTGGCGGTACCTTGCCGCTCGAAAGATGGCCCCCAATCGCCCCGAAAGAAATTAATCACATAAGTAAAATATTGCTGCACAATCGGCTGGTCAAGGCCGTAAGCCCGGTTAATTTGCTGGCGGGCCGCTTCCGAAAGCTTTTCGCTGTTAAAAGGGTCGCCCGGAATACTGCGGGCCATCGTAAATGTAATCAGGGTAATCCCAAAAAAGACCGGGATAATCAGCAGCAAACGTTTGATAATATATTTTCCCAAAGCTCTACCTCGGATATGAGTTGTCAGTTATTAGTTGTTAGAAAGGCTGTCGGTTGTCGGTGGGAATTTTTGAGTTGCGAATTACTTCCGACTTCACACTTTCGACTTGTTACTGTAAGACACTGCTCCGCCAGTGGATGTTCGGCTAAAATCTATTGGCAGAGCAATATCTTACAAAAATAGACTCTTAATTCTAACAACTAACAACTAACAACTATAACGCTACTTCTGGAGTTGCAAATCCTTGAATGGGAATGGGCCGTTCGGATTGTAACCCCAGTTTTTGACGTTTGGCTTAATCAGGACGGCGTAAACTCCGGCATAAGTCGGAATCATACCCGCATCGTCCTGCAAAAGCTTCTCGGCTTGCTGGTAAAGACCGGCCCGTTTTTCGGTGCTGGATTCTACCGACCCGGCTTTCCAGGCCGTGTCAAAATCCTTGTTACAGTACTTGCCGCCCTGCTGGTTGGTAGTTTCGCAACCGAAAAGCGGTTGGTAGAAGTTAGCCGGGTCGGGATAGTCCGCACCCCAGCTACCGAAATAAATCAAAAACTCGTGGTCGGTACTGCGCCGCTTCTGAAAAGTCTTGAAAGTTGGGTCAGGGTTCAGCTTGAGGTTAATCCCCAAATTCTGCTTCCATTGGGCCACATAACTTTCGGAAGCCTGTTGCCAGCCTGTCCGTTCGGGAGTATAGGCAAACCCACCACTTTTGCCCGCATCGCCAAAGTTATTAAGCTGGTCTTCCAGTTGTTTCACCTTTTCGGGAGTATCGAAACCGGCGGCTGCGAGACTAGCTTTGGCTTTGGCTGGGTCAAACGGATAAGGGCTGTATTCCTTATAGGACGGAATACCGGGAACAAGGAAGGTACTGAGTGCCAAACCACCGCCCTGTAACGCGCCTTCCGCTACCAACCGGCGGTCAATCGCCTGATAGAAAGCCTTGCGGAGTTCTTTATTGGTCTTGAAAGGGCTTTTGTCGTTGTCAAAGTTAAAGCTAATCCAGTTGCTGCGAAGCTGCGGCACCAGGGTAAGCTGGGTCTTTAACTTGGCATCGTTCTTGATTTTTGGAATATCGGCCACGCCTACCCGATAAGCGTCCAATTCGCCGTTATCGTATTTCAGCTTGGCGGTAGCCGCTTCTTTAATCAGATCAATCGTGATAACGTCCACACTGGGACGGCCTTCCCAATACTTCAGGTTGGCTTCCAGCCGCAAGCTTTGGTTATGTTTCCATTCCTTCAAGACAAACGGGCCAGTGCTGACCAAATTTCCCGCTTCTGTCCACTTGTCGCCGAATTGCTCAATCGCTTTTTTGCTTACCGGGCGGAAGGGCCAGAGTGTTGCCCGCGTTACAAAGTCCACTGCCGGGGCGGATAGGGTAACTTGCAGGGTATAATCGTCTAACGCGACTGTGCCGGGAATAGTGGCTTTGGCGCGGGCATCCCCGGTTAGTTTTTCAATTTCGGCCACGCCTTTAATGTCGCTAAACACAAATTCGTAATCGGCTTTTTCGTCCTGAACAATCCGATTCCAGGAATAGATAAAATCCTGAGCTTTCACCGGGTCGCCGTTACTAAAAGTTACATCCTTGCGAAGCTTGTAAGTAAAAACCGTCGCATCCGGGCTAATCGTCCAGCTATCGGCAATCGAAGGCTTAACGTTTACGTCCTTGTCAAACTGGGTCAACCCGTCAAACAGCATATTGACCACGTTTACCCCTTCTTCCGCCGAAGCTTTCTGCGGGTCGAGGCTATCAGGTTCACCAGTCATCGTCCAACGAAAAGTCCCACCCGTTACTACCCGGTCAGCTTTGCCGGGAGCAGCCGCACCTGCGGCAGTAGTAGCAGCCCCAGCCGCCGCCGCCGTGGTAGCAGCTCCGGCAGCAGTAGTCGCTGCACTAGCGGCAGTGGTGGCTGCTCCCGTCGCGGTAGTAGCACCTGCGGCAGTAGTAGCGGCTTTGGTAGTGGTAGTCGCCGCCGTTGTACTGGATGTAGCAGCAGGGGTCGCGGTAGGGTCGCCGCAAGCTGCCAGTAAGCTGGCTAAAACGGCAGCCAGCGTCAAAAAGCTAAATAATCGTCGCCAACGCATGTTTCTCCTCCTAAGTGAGAATACCTATAACACATCAAATTAACAATTGCTACCGGGAGCGAAGGATTTTTGATTTACATCTAAAAAACTGTAAATCAAAGAACTGGCGATACGGGCCTTATTTTCCCCTTCGTTTCCTCTATACACTAAATTCACCGATAGCCGGAGGGACTAGACGAAGGTTCTTCAAACTTTGCCTTCAAGCTTTGCTGAGAAAGATTGATTCTGAATGAAGCGATTATAACAAAGTATATGGCAAAGCTGCAAGTAGCTCGGCTACTTTCTGAAAGCTCGTCCTTCCTTCCTGAGTGCGACAGAGCTTTTTGCAATACAGATTTCGACCCACTAAACCGACCGTTAGCACTGTCATTGTGACTATAGGGTTTAAGTAATTGTGTTTGTATCGTTCTTTAAAAGGCGGGGCTGCTAACATGAAAACGGCCCTAAAGAGCGGCAACCGGGTTTGGCTAGATAACCAGAGGATTGACGATTAGCTAAATTTGGCTCAATCCTCCAATAACCAATGTTGGACAATTGAGCTAAATCTGCCCTAACCTGGCTTGGCTTTAGCCGCGTTTTCATGACATTAGCCCCGCCTTTTAAGGCTGGGAGATTACCCCCTATCTTGAGGTTCAGGCTAAATCAATGGGCAGAGCCATATCTTACAAGAACCTCCCTTCCTGTAAAATCTTATTCCGCTAATCAATTAACCACTCTTATAATCTTCATAACCTTCATATCTTTATGATTTTTTCATAACAATCGTGGTATTTGAGTTCAAGCTTTCATAACATCCTCACTAACAAGATTTAATATCGTTGTAGCCCATATTGGCTATGCTGTTGTACCTTTTGGGGGATGCAGCCTAATCAAGTTTGTGGTAAATTATTGGCAACTTCGCTTACAAGCGTGATTAATAAGTAAGTATAAACTTATAAAAACTTTTGGGAAAAATAGTAGCTAAGACCATTTGGTCGGGAGATTTTCTGTGCCTAAAAAAATATCAGCTGTAGCTCTTTTTACTTTGCTTGCAATTTTAATTCTTAACGCGATGATTACTTACACTTTTTCGGGGCAACATGCTCAGGCCGCCACTTTGCCGCCTGTGCCGGCTGGCCTTAAATCCACTTTTACACTCGGTCTATCCAGCTCTCCTGGCAACATTAGCTGGATGACTGGCAGCGGCGCACGCTGGGACACCCGCTATCAATATCTTGGGGGTGGTGCAAATACCGGGTCAAGCTGGTCTACCTGGAATACTCCGGCGGGTGCCTTTGCCGCTTATTATATGCAAAACAGTTCCAGTGCCGGTTACGTTCCCGTTTTCACTTACTACCAATTGCTGCAATCTTCGCCCGCCAGTGGTGGTACTGAACCCGACAAAGATTTTAACAACTTGAACAATCCTTCCACTATGAACGCTTATTTTAGTGATTTCAAGTTGTTGATGACCCAGGCAGGTGCTTTTGGCAAAACCGTTATAGTCCAGATTGAGCCGGATTTGTGGGGCTTTTTGCAAATGCGCTCGGCTAACCCCAATAACATAACGGCGGCAGTTGCCAGTAGTGGCCTGGCCGACGTTGCCAGCTACCCCAATACTGTTTCGGGTTTTGCCAAAGCTTTGGTCGGCTTACGCAATCAGTATGCTCCCAATGCTTTGCTAGGCTTCCATATTTCGCCCTGGGCCTCGACTTACGGCGATATTAGCACGAGCCACGATGCTGCCTTTAATGTAGCTGGCGCAGCCCAGCAGACCGCCAATTTCTACTTGCAAACTGGCGCAAACTTCGATTTGATGTTTTACGATGTTGCTGACCGCGATGCTGCTTTTTACCAGAGCCAGGGCGACCCGAATCATTGGTGGGATGTGAACAATACAACCTACCCTAACTTTAATCGCTTTCACCAGTTCGTAGCCGCGATTACCAGCGCGACGGGCAAACGCGGGATGCTCTGGCAAGTACCGTTGGGCAATACTTTGTACCGTAGCGAAAATAATACCAAAAACCATTATCAGGATAACCGGGTACAATATTACCTGAACGGTAGCGGTACACAGCATATTATGGATTTGGCGAACGCCGGGATTACAGGTATCCTGTTCGGAGCGGGCGAAGGCCAGCAAACCGGCTATGATGATGCCGCCGCCGATGGTATTAGCAACCCTGCCGCGATTAACGGCAATAATCTGACTGCTACTCTCAGTGATGATGATGGTGGCTATTTGCGCTTGCAGGGTCAGGCTTATTACAACCGGGGTGCGGTGAGCTTGCCGGGTGGCAGCCCTTCCGCCACGCCGACCCCGGTTACACCTACCGCCACCGCTACCAGCGTTCCGGCGACAGCCACGACTGCTCCGGCTACCGCTACCGCCACAAGAGTACCTGCAACCGCGACGGCTACTAATGTTCCAGCGACGGCAACGGCAACCACTGCGCCCGCCACTGCCACGACTACTCCGGCAGGTGGTAGCGGTGGTCAGTACAAGGTGGCTTACACCATTGATAATCAATGGGCCGGTGGCTACAACGCTTCGGTTATAATTACCAATACTGGTAGCAGCCCGGTTAATGGTTGGACGATTAGCTGGCCGCTTGCTTCGGGTAGTCTGGCGAATTCCTGGAATTCAACCTGTGTAGTTGCCAGTAATCGGGTTAGTTGTAAGGACGCGGGTTATAATGCTTCGATTGGGGCAGGTGGCTCGGCCAGCTTCGGGATGCAGTATAGCGGTTCGCCCTTTACCCCAACCAGCTTTGTAGTCAATAACGTAAACGTTTCTAGCGGAAGTGGCGCGGCGGCCACCCCTACCCCGACTAATGTTCCGGCGACGGCAACTGCAACCAGTGCGCCTGCCACCGCGACTAGCGTTCCGGCGACGGCCACGCCTACCCGCACCAGTGCGCCCGCCACTGCTACGCCCACCCGGACGGCTGTTCCAACCGCGACGGCGACCCCGGTTAGTGGAGGGGTAGTTCCGGCAACCTGGCAAATGACTGGTAATGTGACCGGGACGCTTACTTCGGGTAACACTGTCACCATTAACTCGAATTTTACTGCTCCTGTTGGTGCTAACGGTCAATATATTCTGGATGTAGAACTTTATGACCTGGCAACCGGGGTGCAGCTAAAGCAATGGTTTACCACTCAAACTTTTGTGGCGGGTCAGACCATTCCTTTCGTCAACACCTGGTCGGCCACTCCGGGTCCCTATCAGGTACGGATGGGCCTTTTTAACACCTCGTGGGCTTTACTGAGCTGGCAAGGTGATGGGCCGATTTTCCAGATAAACTAATTCTGGCAGCTTGCTTGTAGGAGGAATAACCCTTCCCGGTAAAACGGGTTTAGGTAAAATCGGAATTGGAAATTTCTTCCACATTTGGCTAATAAATTAAAAAAAGCTTTCTTCCTTCATAATTTGTAGGGAAGAAAGCTTTTTTGCTGCGGACGAGGGTGGCACGTGGTATGCATCGGTTTAGCTAAAATAATGATTTAAATAGAATGCATAAAACAGGAAAGGAAAAAATTGATTATGACACAGGAACGCTTTAGAGATTATACGGGCCGCAATAGTGAAGGCCAGTACGGGCGAGCTGCCGACGATGACCAGGAATATAACGAGCTTTCCGGGCCGGGCGGAGCTTCCGGGATTGGCGACGATCCCTTTTTGGCCGGGTCTACTGGCGATTTGGATGATGTCGGGATGCACATGGAAGAAGGCTTTAGCGTCGGTTACGATAACGACGATGATATAGATATTGATGGCGATATGGGCAACCGCATTGAGGGTAGCTATACTACTTTGGCCGATGCCGCGCAGGGCGAACTTTACACCGAGGACGACTCGGTAACACGCGGTAGCCAAAACGCTTTGGGCATCGATAGCGGCGAGGACGATTTGAGCCTAGACAAAGTTACTGGCGGCGGTTTAATGGGCAATGGCGCGATAGACTTTGATGCCGATAGCGATATGGAACAGGCCAGCTAAGGGCAGGAAATTGTAACCGTTTAGTTGTAAGAGGATTTCTAATCCTGACTTTACCCAAATCGGTAGCGTCGGGATTGGAAATCCTCTATTTAATATAGGGGCTATTTGTCCTCGGTTCGGGCTAATCTGGTAAGCATCTCCTCTAGCGAGGCCGCTTCAGCGTCGAAGGCATGGCGCGAATTCGGGTTCTGGTTGCTTGTATCTGAACTAAAATCTGGCCGATAACTATAGCTGTTGACCGGGGGCATAACAAAATAAGGTTCGGACTGATTTATTGAATTCGGGGCTGGGGATTGGGGATAATGCAAAACTGGAGCTTGAATAGCTGGTTTGCGTGATTTTAGCAGTTGCTGCAAAACAATAAGCATTACCATCAAACTTGCTCCACCAATACCTATTAGCACGAACCAACCGTTAATAGAAGTCGGCAAAGGCACAAGGCCAGCCTGGTTTGTCAGATTAGCGGGTGGCAGATCCAGCACAGGCCCGGAAAGTAAAGCGGGCGGTAGGCTAAATTTTTTGCCGCCAACCCAATTACGCCATTGCTCCTCGATTGTTACCAAATTTAGCCCCAAAACCTTTTGCATGGCCCGGTCTATATCGCCGTAGCGCAACTGGTCTAATACATTGGCCCATACTGCATCACTATAATTGTTAATAATAAAAGTAACCATGCTGCGACCTTCGGCGTAAGCAAGTTCGGCACTGGTATCGTCAAGCGGAAAAGTTTTGTTCATGCTGGCAAGCGGAATAAGGCTATTTTGACGGTAGGCGGCTTGTAAAATTTGGTCGTAGCGCGGCGCAATAACGTTTTGATTGTACACCGCAAAGCCTTCATCCAGCCAGACCGGGGGAGCTTTATGTCCAAGATGCTGAAACAAGGCGGCGTGAGATAGTTCGTGGGGAATACCTTCGCCAATCAAAACGTTTGCCATTCGATTTTGGGGAGCAATTGCCAAAATTTCATTACGTTCAGCCAGCGTATAACCACCCGACCAACTTGGTACATCCGGGGCAGCGTCACGATATTCCTGGCTTGAACCATAAATCGAGATATAAATGTGGTCAGTCGTGGTAATGTTAAAGCGGCGTTTATAGGTTGCCAGTGCGTCATTAGCCAGCACATACATCAAGCTGCCGTAATCGTCGTTGCCGTTGTACCAGCGTACTGTTACTGCCGGGCCGCTACGTTGCTTCCAGTTAAAACGAGTATCCTCATAAAGAATAATTTTAGCTTCGGTGCGGGCTTTATCTCCACTGCTATTGGTAAAAATCCAATACCAGGAAACACTCATTCCGGCGGTAAGCGGCACTTTATCATAGTTTAAATCGGCCCGCGCTTCGGCATCTGAGCCAGGCGTAACAGTTGCTCCAACAATATATTCTTGCGGATTTTTCCCCAAAGTAGCCCGCAGTTCGGCATAACGAATTTCGCCACGAGTGCTACGGGCCTGGAGGGTAAAAGAAAGGCCGAAACCATAACGGCCTTTGGCCGAATTGGAAATAACCAGCAAATTAACGGTTTGGGCTTCTACCGAGGCGGCAAAAAGTGGAAAGATTAATGTAACTAAAAAAATGGAGACCGCAAGCAAGGGTTTTGCCAGCATAACCCGGCCAAAATTTCTCATACTTTAATCCTGCAATCGTTTATGCTTGGTTGTTTAGTAAGACTTAGACCCGACGTTTAACTCTCTACTACAGCTTTGCTCTTTCCCCTTGAGTATTACACGTCTGTTATACAGTGTCAATAGTTAAAAATCCAAGAGCTTTGGCTGAATTGTTACAAATTCGTTACAGAATCTGTTACGCCCCAAATTTGATTAGTCTCCTGCTAAAGGTGAATCGTGATAATGGGCCAGCAAATCGGCGGCATCATTGTAAATCGCAATTGCCCCGCCTAATTCGCTATCTTCCCAACCACCACTCCTGAAAGCAATTGTACCAATCTCCAGTTTGCGGGCTGCCTCAATGTCATAGGGTGTATCGCCAATCATAATTGCTTCTTCTGCTGTCACGCCAATTTTTTTCAAGGCTATTTCGATAATATCCGGGTCAGGCTTGCTATTTTTAGCTTCGTCCGAAGAAGTTTTTTCCTGTATCAAATCCTTTACTTTGGCAACCTCCAGCAAGACTTCTAATTGGTCTTCTTTGGCCGAACTCGCTATTACTAATTTTAGCCCTTCGTTCTTCATTTTTTGCAAAAGCTCACGGTTTCCGTCAAAGGGCCGCAAGCGTGGCAAAAATTGCTCCTTAAAAATTTCGTCCCAGCGTTGACTGATTAATTTGCCGGTCACGCTTTCTTTGGTGTAGCCAGTAATAGTCGGTAGCATTTTGTCGCTGCCCATACCAATTAAATGGCGTACTTCCTCATAGCTCGGCTTGAAGCCAAATTCTCCGAAAGCTTGAATCCAGGCCTGGGTATGAGAGTCATTACTATCTACCAGCGTACCGTCCACATCCAAAATAACCCCTTTTATTTTCGCCAACTTTCTTCCTCCTGTTTTTAGTTATTAGCAATCCCGTTAAACAGAAGCAGGAGTTATGCCAGAAGGGTTGGGAGTTGTTATACCAGTTGCTTAGGCCCTAAAGCTTTAGGGTTGAACCGACTACCCCAGCCGTGCTTTAAGTTTATCGATGGTTTCGGGGGGTACGTTGCGGCTACCGAGCATTACCTGTCCACCGTCGGGGCGACCATGCCAATCGCTGCCTCCTGTTGGCACCAGATTATATTGGGCGGCAAGCTGGCCGAAATGGGCCACCTGCTCATCAGTGTTATGTCCATAGTATACTTCTATGCCGCTTAATCCGGCTTCCACCATTTTCGGGAGTACGCTATCCAGATTCTTCATATACTGGGGATGGGCCAGCACTGCCAGCCCACCTACCGAACGAATTAATTCAACTGCCTGCATTGGCGTGATTTTTTCGCGCTCGATATAGGCCGGGCCATCGTTATAGAGCCATTTTTCAAAAGCCTCGTTTACCGAATTGACATAACCTTTTTCCTTGAGGGCTTCGGCAATATGCGGACGCTGGGGAGCGGCATCTCCGGCAATTTGCAACACTCTTTCCCAGTCGAGCGGCATTCCGAGGGCGGCCAATTTCTCGACGATGAGCTGCGCTCGCCCGTACCGTCCAAATCTGAACCGTTCCAGTTCTTTTTGAAACACGGCATTTTTGTATTGAAGAAAGTAGCCCAATACATGAATTTCGCCGCCTTCTTCCGCGCTAAGTTCGATACCGGGAATAACTTCGAGACCGAGCGAACTGCCGAGTTCCTGCGCCCGGTCTAAGGCGGCGGTAGTGTCATGGTCGGTCAGAGCAATTGTTTTGAGGCCAAGTTGAGCCGCCATCTGGATTAATTCGTCGACGGTTTGCGCCCCGTCCGATGCGGTGCAATGCATATGTAAATCTACCAGGCTTGCCATTTTATTTGTTCCTCTGGTCAAAAATTATAGATTCAAAAGGCGGGTTAACTAACCCGCCCTTATTTTAAGTCTATTTAGTTGTTTTAGGCAAATAAGCTTTGCTTATTGCACGCCGTAGCCGGGGCGACGCTCGACCAGCAATTTGATAGCGGTGCGTTCTTCATCATCAATGGTAACATCAATGAAAGCCGGAATACACACAATATCAATGCCACTGCTGATAAGATAGCCGCGTGCAATCGCTACCGCTTTGACGGCCTGATTGGTTGCGCCCGCACCGATGGCCTGAATTTCGACCCGACCAGCCTGCCGGACAACTCCGGCAATAGCTCCGGCTACCGAGCTGGGCCGTGATTTCCCGGAAACCTTCAAAACCTCTACCTCACCGGGAGCTAAATCGGGTTGTGGGTGCGGGGTTGGGTGCCTTGTCGGGGGCGGGGGCGGCGTATATTCTGGTGCGCCACGTTCTACCGGGTAAGCGGCTTCCAGCCCTGGTTCGTTCATGCGATAATTTGAAAACTTGGGATCCATGGCTTCTCTCCTTGTCGTGTTGTTCTAAACGTTAAAGTGACGGTCACGGAGCGCGTTAACTACTCGATAAGCTAGAAGTTTTGCTTGGTGAGTGAGTTAATCCTTGGCTCTGAAGCTTGCAACTCACACAGTTGGCACAAGCAATCAGATAAAACCTGCTACATCGACTCGTCTTCAAGCATTAAGTCAAAACGGTTAATGTTTACCGCTTTTGCGCTTGCAGGTTCAATTTCCACTATTACACTGTTAAAGACTACTGGCCCAGAGAATTTTTGGGACGTTTTCGGGCGGGAATAAATGTGTGAGGTGAAAGGTTTTAAGGCGACTTCCACTTCCGTTCCAGCGGCACTATCAAATGGCCCAATTATTCCCACGTCAGTAACATGAGCCGTACCATAATGCAATAATCGTGCATCGGCGGTAGGGGTGCGCGTATGTGTACCTAATACGGCACTAACCCTGCCGTCCAGATACCAACCCATCACCACTTTTTCGCTGGTTGCTTCCGCATGAAAATCTAGCACTAACGGCCTTGAGCTGACCCGGTTTGCCAGCCACTTATCAATTACCCGAAAAGGCGAATCCATTTCGTTAAAATAAATCCGGCCATTAAGATTAAGCACCTCAACTGGCCCTTTGCCTGTTTCTTTGATAATCGAACCGTGACCCGGTGTGCCGGGCGGGTAATTAAGCGGTCTTAGCACCGACGCGGGCGAACTGGTTTTTAGCCATTCTAACATCTCGCGCTGGTCAAAGACCCGACTGCCCGACGTTATAACATCTATTCCACTTTTAAGTAATTCTTCGGCGGTGCTGATAGTAAGAGCAAATCCCCCAGCAGCACTTTCCCCGTTTGCAATAACCAGGTCTAAACGCTGTTCCTGGCGCAATCTGGGCAAAAAACTGGCTATCGCCTTACGCCCTGGCTTACCATAAATTTCGCCTAACATCATTACTCGCAGGAGTTTACCAGCACTGTCACCGTCAGTCACAGGGTTCACTCCTGACTAGCTTACTGCCAACGCAGCAGGTTAAGTACGAAATTTTAATAATCAGGTAATCAATGCTCAAGCACAATCTGTGCCAAAAACCGACTTTTATTAGCAACATCCATTTACGAGATGTACCAACATTATAGCAAATAAATTGAGGTAAGCTGCACTCGCTTAGTACCTTTGGACTGGTACTTTATTCCTGAATATATTCTACACTACGATTGGCGAAAAGTCATTAGTTTTACTCGAAATTTTTCGGCGAAAATTAAAAATTAACTAAAACAAATTTCTTGAACCCAACCTTTTGCTCCTGTACCATCATCCACTTCAACATAAAACCAATTTACTCCATCGTTAGCTTTTTGGTCGCCTAATTGTTTGACGGCGGTATTAGGTTGCAGGAAGCGCAAAACGTTTCGGTCAGTCTGGACTGTTGCATCGGCCCGCAAACGACAAGTTTGCTTGATACTGGCCCGCTTGAAACTGACGGTAGGGCTAGGCGGAGGAGCGGCAGTCGGCGAGGGAGGGGCAGCAGTCGGCGAAGGGGCGGGAGCAAGCGTAGCAGTCGGCAACACCGCAGGCCGGGCAGTAGGAATAATTTCGTTGGGACTAACCGATTTAGCCGCGCCCACCGTCGGGTTTACATTGGCAATGGGCAATCGTTCCAGCAAAACATCGGAGCGACCCAGTACCAAAATAAGTACAACAAATGCGGCGATAGCAGCAATAGAAACAATTGTCACATCGGCACAACCCAAACGCGGGCCTTGCTTGCGTGACCACCATTCGGGCGGTTGTTGCTGCGACATAAAGCGACCCTCTCTAAATTAGATAATAAACTGAGCCAGGAGCAAATATGCCACGGCTGTTATACTATACATCATACGATGCTATTGTACTACAATCAGAAATTAACTGAAACTCAAAAAGGTTTGCTCGGCTACCAACGAGCAAACCCTTTTGAGAGGAGGAGAGATAATTTGTCCAAAAGTGCCGATACCCGCCAACTTGTCCTGTTCCCGGTTAAAGTACCATCTGGGTAAATAGTAGCGTAGTTAATGTTAAGCTACAATAGTCCAAAAGTACCTTGAATTTATTTAACGTTTTTCATCCTTTTGAGAAGCCCAGGCCGGATGTAAAAACAAATTTTTTTGCCGGTAAAGTAGCAAACCGCAAATTAGCGAAATTACGATAAAGGCAATTACCCCAATATTAATTGCAGTTGGCAAAAGTCCCAAGAAAGCGAAAGGTACGGCGAAAAACAAATAGGTTCCCAAAAAGATAATCGCGCCCCAAAAGGCTAGTTTATTGTAAAACGGTAAGCTGAAAACCAGCCAGATTTCGACCATAATCATCAGGGCGGCGGCGGGCAAAATTCGGTAAGGGCTGTCGTTTAGTGGGTCAAAAGCTGAAATCAGCACCATTCCCACCGTTGCAATCAGTGATACCAAAAACACGAAACAAACAAAAAGCACTTCCCAGTTGCGGTCATGAAAAGCGTTGATAGCACCTGGGCGGATTTGCTTTTCTACTACCTTGTTAGCCATTCCTGCGACTTCCAGTCCTAAACTTGTATATTTAATTCAATAGCAAGAGCCTTGCCACGTTCTAGTTTCCAGGCACGGGTTTCACAAAGCAATTTTCCGTCTGGTGTATCATAAACCGAAGTTATCAAATAGACCGCGCCGGGCATATCGGCTAACCGCAAATCTGTGCCGCTTGGTCGAGCCGGGTAGCGTGGGTGCGAATGATAAACCCCGGTTAATTTTAGGCCGCGCCCCTCGAAATTTAGCAAAGCCATTAAAGTTTCTTCGGGGCTAACCTGATATTCGACTTCGGGTTGGCCTGAGATATTGGTGGCGGGCCGGATTTCCTGCCCTTGCCCCAATACCGTGCCAGCCATAAACCCGCATACTTCATAGGGAAAGCCGCGTTGAGCCTGTTCCTCGATTTGTTCCAGCATTTTGCGGCGAATAAAAAAACTCAAAGATTTAGCTCTCTTCTATTTGCGTTTTGCTATTTCTTGCGTTTCACCAAAATTACTTCGTTGAGGCTGCCGCTCCGGTAGCCATCCAAATCAAGGGCAACATAGGTATAGCCGATAGTGTGTAGGCTGCGCGAAACTTGCTGGCGAGTGCCTTCTTCTACAAAACGGGCAATTTCGCTCGGCGGAACTTCGATGCGGGCCATATCGCCGTAATGCCGTACCCGTACTCCGGCAAAACCCATATCCTGCAAAACTTCTTCGGCCTTGCCAATCCGCTCTAAAGCTTCTACCGTTACGGGCGTACCATAGGGGATACGCGAAGAGAGGCAGGCGGCGGCAGGCTTATTCCAGGTCGGTAAGCCTAGCGTTTTGGACAAAGCCCGAATATCGCTTTTGCCAAAACCGGCTTCGGCCAAAGGGCTACGGATTTCGAGTTCTTTGGCCGCCCGCATACCGGGCCGGAAATCGCCCTGGTCATCTACATTAAAGCCGTCAGCAATATACTTGAATCCTTCACGGCGGGCAATGTCGTGCAGTTCGGTGAATAGAGTATTTTTGCAAAAGTAGCAGCGTTGCGGGCTATTCTGGACATATCCCTCTTTCTCCATTTCGTTAGTATGGGTAATTAGCAGGCGTGCGCCAATTTCTTCGGCGTGCTTTTGGGCCAGCGTTATTTCACGGGGCGGTATCGATGGAGAAATTGCCAGACAGCCCGCCGCCCTTTCCGGCCCTAAAACTGCGTGAGCGACCTTCAAGACTAAGGCACTATCTACCCCGCCGCTATAAGCGACTAAAAGTGCGCCCATTTCTTCTATAATCGCCACCATTTTTTCAGTTTTAGCCCGCAGCTCTGGTTCAAGCTCATTTAATTTCAGTACAGTTTCTATATTTACTGTTTTATTTATATCAAGCGTCATTTGTTATGCCAAATTCCTTTCAGTTAATCAAATTACTCCGAAAGATTAGCACAATCGGCCTATGTTTTCAACTAAGAGCCTGTCTTATGGGTGCGCGTCAATTTTTTGCAAGCCAGTATTTTGCCCTAAAACCTGTGGTTTGCCCAGTTATTCAGTTCTATTGTAAAACGTCAACGCTCACAAAAAAAGAGCCTGACCAGCAATAATTCTTGTGGTCAGGCCGTCACAAAATCTTGTTACAATTTCTATTGTTACTTTCGCCTCAGTCCTCAGTCCTCAGCACTTTTTTAGCTTACTCCCAGACCAATTGCGGCAATCAGCATACCGTAGACATAAAGTGTTGTGCCGGTAGTGTTGTACCAAATCGCTTTTCCTTTGGGGTCACGCAGGAATCTCTTTTGAAGTGGAAGTTGGGCTACCATAAAAAGGGCTACTAACCCGGCATTTAGGTATTTTCCAGACAGAATTAATACGATTATTGTAGCAATTTGGGATAAATCCATAACTATCAAAGCAATCAAGGCGGCGGTTTTAATGCCATAAAGTACCGGGATAGTGTTAATTTTCATTTGAATGTCGCCGGTGATGCTTTTAAAATCGTTAATCGTCATAATGCCGTGTGAGCCGAAACTATAAATAGTAGCGACAATCAGGCTAAGACCACTAATTGCCGACCATGCAGCGTGATGATTTGGGCCATAGGTTGCGCTCCCGGCCAGCCAGGGCAAACCTTCATAAGAAATGGCTACAAAGGCATTGCCAACCCAGCCGTTACGTTTGGCTCGAATGGGGTGTGCGCTATAACTTACCGCCAGAATAAAGCCAACTGCCGCCAGCACCATAACGGGTACGCCCAGATAAGCCGGAATTGCCACGCCTATAACCGATAACACCAGCACTGTCCACATTACCTGATTTTTGGAAACTTTGCCAGAAGGAATCAAACGCTGCGGCTCGTTAATTGCATCAACTTCACGGTCAAACCAGTCGTTAAGAACCTGTGAAAGCCCACATAAAATCGGCCCGGCCAAAACCACTCCCAGCATGAGCTTAATAATATTGTTCCAATCGCCCCAATCCATCCCGATGGCAATTGCTCCGCACAAAAAGGCCCACATTGGCGCAAACCAGGTGATCGGTTTCATCAAGCGCAAGCTGTAACTTAGCGTAGTTTTTAAGGGACGTGCGGTAATTTCTAACCGAGGAAGCGGTTCGATGATTACCTGGGCTTGCCCTTCGCCCGATTTTAATACCACTTTATTACGCGACATGCTAATTTTGCTCCTGCTAGTAATTTAACAAAGTTCGTGCAGTTTGGCTATGCAGAATGGAAGTCCGCTCCGTACTTTAATTTAACCCTAAATTTAGTTATGTAGCAGTAGTTTATACTACCCGCCTGTTTTTACTAATTCTACCCGATTTCTTTATTTTTGGTCAAAATTGGCAAAAATCTTAACCTTTCTCACTTGTAATTAATAAACAAAAGAGTTATAATTCCGTAAATTGAGTGTGGATTTTGGATTAACCTGCTCTGGCCTGATAGTCTTATAGCTGCCACAGCAAACCTTTTCTATAAAAACTAAATAATGTTTATTATCTTTCTCAAGAGCTGGTACTTGAGTTAGTTGTACGTTCCTTTAATCCATACACCCCGCATTTGACTTTAACTTATGGGACACGTGAATTTGGTTACGTCATAATGGGTACATAAACTATACCTGGAATAGGGGTACGCTATGTCCGAAGAATTGGTCAAAGCCTTAACGGAAGCGAAAGCATCTTTCCGTAAGAAATGGGCCGAAATGATTGAACAGCGTGGCTTCGGTTTTGAAGTAGCTAAAGTGGACGCTGACGTCCGCCGCCGCCACACTGCTATGTGGGATAACTTGCTCAAGGCTTTAAAAACAGGCCGCTACGAAGATTATTTGCAGCTTTTGGAACGCGAAGGCCGGATTCAGGCGCGAGCTTCCAGCCGGATAGAATCAGTAGTGGGGCAAACTTCCGAAATGATGAATTTGATGTGGGATGTTATTAGCTCTACTCCCACTATCGAAACTAACCCCGGTCTGTTAAAACCGCTTACCGAAAAGCTTAATACTATTCGCTCCCGCGCCGAAAATTCTATTTTGGCCGGCTATATGGACGAAAGTCGCCAAATTCAGGATGAATTAGCGGCAGAAAGCGTCGAAGCCCGTCGCCAGCGTTTGGAACGTACCAGCTTGCCCGATTTAATCAAAAGTATCCACGCCTTCAAACTAGCCCGTCATCAGGAAGGCCAGAAAATTTTCCAGCCGGGCGATAACCGGGCCGTCCTTTACTTTGTAATGGTTGGGCGAGTGCGTTTGTACGAAATTTTGCCGGATGGTCGAGCCGTTACGCTCTCGATTTTGAGTGTAAACGACGTTTTTGCCCAATCCAACAACCAGAACAATTACTTTCACGATGTTTATGCCGAAGCAATGAAAGATTCGATTATTGCTTGTATTCAGGAAAGTTCTTTGGAAACTTTAATGGAGCAATCGCCTTTGCTGGCTTCGCGTATTATCTACAGCTTCTCACAACAGCTTTCCCAAAGCCAGGTTTTAATCGAAGGGTTGCTAGGTCGGGATGTTTCCTTACGTCTGGTCAATATTTTGCTCAAGCTGGCGACTGAATTTGGTATCTCGCAAAGTAATGGCGCAGTTTCGATTGACCTGGGTCTGACCCATCAAGAACTAGCCGACATGATAGGCTCAAACCGGGTGACAGTCACACGCAAGCTAATCGAGCTGCAAAAGAAAAATCTGATAAACGTCCAAAACCGCACTATCGTACTTACCAACAAACGGGCTTTGCAAGATTTAGTAGCCTAGAAATCACAATACTGACGAGTGAGTATTTAGTTTGAGTCCAGGCAATGCTCAACCTCAGCTCAGGTTTTCGCTGCTAAAGCTCAATCAAGGCTTAAACTATAATTTAAGGGCGCACCTGCTGCGTCCTTTTCTTTTGACTAGAAAATAAATAATCATACTTAGTTTATCTAATTTTCAGTTAAATTTAGCCTGAATGTTGGGAATTTGTAATTATTTATAGTACCTTTGTGCAATTTTCTCTAGTCTTAAATGATGATATATTATTGATACGTTTAACCACATGTAATTACTTGGACTAGAGGAGAGAATTTATCTTGAAATTAAAGAATTTTGGTCGGCTGAACTGGCGCGGGCGGTTGGCGGGTTTGCTGCTAATTGAGCTGCTAGTTTTAAGCTTGTTTACTTTTAGCCAATCCGCTCCGGCTCTGGCCTATGGCGGGCGTACCGCCGGGGCGGTGGTCGCCTTTTACTACCCCTGGTACGATGCCCGTGACCCCGATTTCTGGAATAGTGGCAAAATGGCAACGTTGCCCAGCACCCGCTATGATAGCCGGGATATGAACTTCGTACGCGGCCAGATGGATACCGCCCGCAATGCCGGAGTTGATGCTTTTGCGATTACCTGGAACGGGCAAAGCGGCGATTGGGCTGACCGTTTTAAAAGTATGCTGAATATGGCAAGCGGCGGCTTTAGCGTTGCGGTTCATTACGAAACCAGCCTGATTAACGATAATTCTGTTGGCAATACTGTCAATAATTTGCGCTTTATCCGCGATAATTATACCCGCGATGCGCGTTATTTCCACTACGAAGGCAAGCCGGTTATTTTCTTCTGGCGACCCGAAGCGGTAGGTAATGCTGGGACGTGGAACAATATTCGTCAGCAGGTTGACCCCGGCAACGAGCTAATCTGGTCGGCGGACGGGATTGATACCAATACGGTTTTACAGGCTTTTGATAGCATCCATTTGTTTAGCGCGGCCAAATGGGATAATAACCCGGTGGGTAAGTACCAACAGTTCCGCAACGAAGTAAACGCTTTTCAAGCTCAAAGCGGCAAGCGCAAGCTTTGGACGGCGGGCGTTACTCCCGGCTACGATGACCGCAAGTTCCGTTCACCGGGCGAATTCCGTGACCGCGAGGGCGGCGGCTATTATGAGCGAAGCTGGCAAGCGGCAATTAACAGCCAGCCCGATATGATTACGATTAGCACCTGGAACGAGTGGTACGAGGGCAGCGCAATCGAAAGCGGCCAAGCCTGGGGTAATCAATTCCTTGATTTAACCGCTAAATATATGCCCCAATACAAGGGTACGAATAAATCTTTCGGAGATACCAGTATTCAGAAAATCTGGAGTCGGACGGATATGCCGGTAAACGCCGGGATTTTGGCGCGTACCTGGCTTTGGGGGCCGGAGAATTTCTTTACGACGCGCGAACCGTATGCCGAAGGGCCGGGCGGTTCCCGGTTGGTGTATTATTTTGATAAAAGCCGGATGGAAATAACCAAGCCCACTGGCGACCCGAACGCTCAATTCTTTGTCACTAATGGTTTGCTGGTGCGCGAAATGATGCGCGGCAAAATCCAGACGGGTGACGGGGCGGAAGAAAACCGCAGTCCAGCTAATGTGCCGGTAGCCGGCGATTTGAACAATAACGGTGGTACGCCTACCTTCGCAAGTATGGCCGGAGTTTCTTCGCTGGCGGGCGATAAGCGGATTGGCAATCGCACCGGGCAAGCTGTTACCGAAACAATGGCGGGTAATGGTCAGATTGGGCAGAACGCCGGATATACCCAATTTAACGTCCGCTATGGCTACTATGACGAAAATTTGGGCCATAATATCGCCTCGCCTTTCTGGGATTTTTTCCAGCAGAACGGGCCAATTTGGGAAAATGGCAAAGTCGGCAACGGTCAGGTAGTGGATTGGGTCTTTGCGATGGGCTTCCCGATTGGTGAACCGTACTGGTGCAAGGTTCGCGTAGACAATCAGGAAAAAGATGTGCTGGTACAAGCTTTCGAGCGACGTATCATGACCTATACTCCTTCTAACGGCGGGGGCTTTCAGGTCGAAATGGGCAACGTTGGCCTTCAATACTACAAGTGGCGATATAATAAGTAGTTGTTAGAGGGAACAGGGTTTCAAGTTTCGAGCCGCGAGTTGATTTGTGGGATGCTGCTCCGCCAGTTGATGTTCGGGTAAAATCAATGGGCAGAGCCACATCCTACAAGAATGCCGCTTTCCCTGTAGGATGCTGCTCTGCCAGTTGACTTTGTTTTGCCCAAAATTGATTCCGGGACTAAACTACCACTTTTTCATCCTCACCCACAACGCCCGGAGGGGATGACCAACGCCGGGAAGATGTGTATAATCTAAGTGTCCTACCTACTAATTATTTTAAAAGCAAGAGGAGAAACAAATGTCGGTACTTGGCTCGATGATGAGGAATCCGGCTATGCCTGCCGGAAGTTTTGATTTGCAGGTAATCGAAGGGGAGTGGCCGCAGGATGTGACGGGTTATGCCTACGTGGTTGGGCCGTCGGGGATGCCGGGTTTGCCCTTTTTTCATTCGCCCGGTATGGTGCATCAATTAAATCTGACTCCAAACCCGGATAATTCGCTGACCTGGAAAAGTAACCATGTGCTGACCGAAGGGGCGCGGGTGGTCGGGCAACTTCCGCCACAGGTGCGCCAAAATATGGGCCTGATGATGATGATTGGCCTGATAACTAACGCTGCCAATACTGCCCTTGTGCCAATTCAGGATGGGCGGATGCTGGCGACTTTTGACGTGGGCCGCCCGGTGGAGATTGACCCGTTTAATCTGGATTATATTACCAGCGTTGGATATGCCCGCGAATGGAAAGCCTTTTTACCCGGCGCAGTACAGCCCGCCATTCGCACTCCGGCTCATCCTTATTACGATGCTTTTGAGCAAAAAACCTATACCGTGAATTATACCAGTGCGCCCCGCGACGGCACTTCGCTGACCTATAATGAGCTGGATATGTGGGTGGCTCGTTGGGATGGAGAAGGGGCGGTACAACGCTGGCACGTTACCACCCCTTCAAAATTCGGCCAGTATATCCATGAAACTACCGCTACCCGCAATTTTGTACTCTGGCTGGATTCGGCGGTTTATCCCACTGAACCGGGCGAACGCTACGGCTTGCCGCGCACCCATGCCCAAAATCCCTACACCGATATTGCGATTATTCGCAAGGCCGATATGGTGGAAGGGGTGGCCGACATAAAGGCTAAAGTCGTGCGTATTCCGCTTGAAGCCGGGCATATATACGCCGAATATGACGATGACGGCACGCATTTGACGATTTATCTGGCGCACGCCAACAGTACCGAATTGCCAACGGTAGTGCAGCCCGATGATACTAACTTTTTCACCGGGCAAGCGGTAGACCCTGCGGCGGTTGGGGTTTATACCCTGTCCGATGTTGTGCCGTTCGGCAAGTACCGGGTTAATATTGAGACTGGCGAAGTTGAAAAAAGTGAACTGGTACTTGAGCCGGATGAGCTTTGGGGGCTGGCGTTACAGGCCCGCGATTTGCGCCCCGAAAAATTGGGCAAACCCACCGATGCTTTTAACGTCTACTTGGGCCACGACCCGGCTAACGTAACCGAGCGTATGCTAAAGCTGTATGCCGACCATCCTTATCGGATTGTTCCGGCAGACAAATTGCCCAACCGGGTGATTCCTTCCTATCTTACTCACGTTGAGCTTGGCACTATGACGACGGTTGACCGTTACGCTTTTGAGCCGGGTTTGGTAAATTTGTCGCCGACCTATATTCCGGGTTATAACAATACCGCCGGATACGTGCTAACCCACGTTTGGAGCGAGGACTCGACTCAGGTCTGGTTATTCGACGCTACAAAGCTGGCGGCAGGGCCAATCGCGAAGCTGGCTCACCCCAGTTTACGTTTGCCCTTCACGGTGCATACCGCCTGGCTGGAAACCATCAAGCCGCGACCCACTAACTACCGGGTGGATTTCGCCGAAGATATTGGTCCGGATTATCGCTTGCTGCCCGATTTTATTCGAGCCGCCGTCGAAAACGTAATGCACCAAAATCTGGCCCTGCGCTAAAATAAGTTTTAAGTTTTGAATTTTGAGCTTTATATTGTTATAATAAAGGCGTGGTTCCTGAATTCAAAACTTAAAACTTAAAACTCAAAACTAACTTATGGCCGCGTTGCTTTTGGTTGTTCCGGCGTGGCTGGCCGGGATATTTTTGTATGTAGTGTTGCAGCTTCCGACGGCAGGGCTGGCGATTGGCTTTGCCGCCGGATTGCTGCTGTTACTTTACGCCTATTTTTACAACAGGCGTTATTCGTATTTGCCGGGATTGGCGGTATCCGCCGCTTTGCCGCTTTGCTTGCTGGCTTTTTGTCTGGGTGGCTTACGGATGAATTGGGCCGAGCCTTCCAGAGAACCGGGAAGTTTGCTTTCTTTTGCCAATAGTCAGGAAGTAAAGCTGGTCGGGGTAGTTTCCAGCGAACCCGTTTACACCGAGCGAAGCGGCAGCTATCGCTTGAATTTGCGCCAGATTTTCGCTCCGGCCAATTCTGCCAATCCGCAAATTATTTCCGGCGAAGTTTTTGTACGGGGAGCAGCCCGCCCGCACCGGCAATCCGGCGATTTGCTGGAAATAGTCGGCAAGTTGGAAGAACCCCGCGAAATTAGCGGCGATAATTTCCCTTATCGGGATTGGCTGGCCCGACAAGGGCTTTTCGTTACGGTCAACTATCCTTCATCCACCCGCAAAATCGCTACTGAACAAGATTTTTTCTTGACGATGGCGCAATGGTTTACTTCGCTACGGGTAGGCGCAACTGCCAATCTTCAGCAATTCGTGCCAGGAGAAGAAGGCGGCTTGCTGGTCGGGATGCTTTTAGGGGACAGAAGCGGGATTGGGCCAGAGCTAAACAAAGCTTTCCGGGATACCGGCACGAGCCATATCGTCGCTATTTCCGGCTCAAACATTACGATTGTTATCGGCCTGGTCGTTTTTGTGCTTGGTCGTTTTGTGAGCAAAAAGCCAACCCTAATTATTACTCTGCTCATAATCGCGGCTTACGTAATATTGGTGGGGGCGAGTGCCTCAGTGGTGCGGGCTGGATTAATGGGGGCGTTGTCGTTAGGTGGGCTGCTATTGGGCCGGGAATACGCCGCCTTGCTCGGCCTGGAAGCCAGCGCACTAATTATGAGCTTGTTTCAGCCTCGCGTTATCTGGGATGTGGGTTTCGAGCTTTCTTTCCTGGCAACGCTTGGCCTCATAATTATTGCCCGTCCTTTGGAAGATTGGAAATTTGTTGCGAAATGGCCGCCCTTGCTCAAGGAAGGCTTGCTGATTACGATTGCAGCGGAAATTATGGTGCTACCGCTTGCGGCCTTTTACTTTCACCAGATTTCGTTTGTTTCGCTGCTGGCAAACGTTTTCGCCGTCCCCGCCCTTGAAGCAATTATGGCGGTGGGCCTGATAGCGGCGGGCTTTGGCTGGATTTTTGGTGGCTGGTTGCCTATTCTGGCGGTTGGAGCGGGCGCGATAGTCTGGATTTTTCTGGTTTATCTTATCGGTACGGTAGAATTTTTCGCCAGTTTGCCTTTTGCCTCAACGATGTTGCCCACCTTTAGCCCCATCTGGCTCTTTTATTACTATGCCCTGCTCGGCCTGCTCATCTGGCTTGCTCGCGATTCTCAAAAACGCTGGCAACTTTTGCTAAACCGGGCGGCGACTTCGCCTTTGGCTTATGGCGGGTTAGTTGGAATAGCGGCTTTAATCTGGCTTCTAATTCTATTTTTCTGAAAGCCTCGGTTTGACTTTATTATTGCAAAATTGAATACCCAATTTCTGGCCTGAAACTTGCCCTTTTAGATTTAGAATTAAAAGCTAAAAGCAGGGAAAGGGGAAGCAAGATTATGCGAGAACAAGAAATGGAAGAAAGAACCGGGCCAGACGATGCGCGCTATCTGGATTTGACCGAAGCCGAAAAATCACCCGTTATTGCCGAGAATTGGCCTGTAACAGGCCAACCTGTAACTGAGGAGAACGACGATAGCCAGAAAATCGGCAAAGGCAATGACCAGCCCTTGCATATCGACCCCGACGCGGATGCTGACGCGCAGGGTAAACCTGAAAGCTTTTTACCTACCGACCCCGCTGATTTGAAAGCCGTTTTTCGGGTAGCCGATAACAAGGAAGTTACCCTTAAAACTCAGGACGGCCACGAGGTTTTCGAGGAAGCCCGCGAAAAACAACGCGAACGTATCGCCCAACTTCGGGCCACTCATACCGAAGAAGAGCGCGACGCGCCTTAATTCTCCAGACAATTTTTTGCTCCAAACCGTCTGGCAAATTTGCCTTGTGCGGCCTGTTTAATTTTTCATTTAGCTTGCTTGCGTGTATAATTTAAGTAGGTTCGTTTGTTGCTAAAAACGGCCTGGCGCAATGTTAGCGTAAATCGAGAATTAGCAAAGCCGCTGTACTTGCAAAAGACGGCAGGCAGGAAGGAAAACTGAAGATGAATTCAACGGCGAAAAAAACTATCCCCGAATTAGCCGGGCGTAAGAGCCTTGCCCGCTCAGGCGCACCTCAAACTAACAATACTTCTCCCCGCAAAATCACAATGGTCACGGCTTACGACTACCCAACCGCGCTTCTGGCAGATGAGGCCGGGATTGATATGCTGCTGGTCGGTGATTCGCTGGCAATGGTAGTCTTGGGTCACGATAGCACCGTCCCGGTAACAATGGAAGAAATGTTACACCATGCCAAAGCTGTCCGGCGCGGGGCGAAAAACGCGGTTTTGGTGGGCGATTTGCCCTTTGGCTCGTACCAAACTGGCCCAAAAGAAGCCATTCGCAATGCCGTTCGCATGATGAAGGAAGCCGGAATGGATGCGGTAAAGCTGGAAGGTGGCAAAGAAATGGCTCGCACCGTCCGCGCTCTGGTACAGGCCGGAATACCCGTTGTCGGTCATGTCGGGCTAACCCCGCAAACTACCTCGCAACTGGGCGGTTTCAAGGTGCAGGGCCGGGACGCTGCCGGAGCGCAGAAAATTCTGGAAGATGCCCGCGCTCTGGAAGAGGCCGGTTGTTTTTGTATCGTTCTCGAAGCTATCCCTGACCGGCTGGCCGGACTTATTACCCGCAGCTTGTGTATTCCGACGATTGGGATTGGGGCAGGCTCGGAATGTGACGGACAGGTATTGGTTTTCCACGATTTAGTCGGCCTGTATGACCGCTTCACCCCGCGCTTTGTCAAAAAATATGCTCAGGCTGCCGCCTTGATGAGCGAAGCCCTCCAGGAGTACAAAGCCGAGGTCGAAGCCGGAGTTTTTCCCGGCCCGGAACATAGTTTTACTATCAAGGATGAAGTTATCGAACGGCTTTACGGCGATAAATAAAAGTTTTGATTTTTGATTTTTGAGTTGGTTTAGGCCAAGAGGCTACAATACAAGAGGGATTACCCTTCCCGATTTTATCCAAACCCGTTTTGCCAGGAATGGAAATCCCTCTTATTATATTGCCAAGTAATCCCACAGGCACAAACTGTCTTTGTACTAACTTCAAACTTTATACTTGTTACTATTCGGTGTGGTGGCTTGCTCCAAATGTTCCAGCAATTGCAAAGCTTCTGCGCGAGAAGAACCGCACATATCTTCGTTTGGGCGAAGGCTCAGGCAAAAAGCCGGGCGTTCCGGCTTCCCAAAAAGCTGGCAGCGATTATCCTCGCTCAAGTTCAGGCAGCGCATCCCGGCGGGCTTTCCTTCCGGCATCCCTGGTATTGGCGAAGTTATCGAAGGAGCAATGCAACAGGCTCCGCATCCTATCCGACATTCTATAAGTTTCAAAGCCTAATAACCCCCTAAACCTGCCCGACCCAGTTTTGGTCATGTTGCAGGAAAGCCTGACGTAGTTCGGTTACGTGGTCGGGAGGAAGCGGCCCGGCTTCCAGTAGTTTCAGGTTATAACGCAAATGCTCAAGGCTGGCCGTACCGACGATGCAGCTACTCACACCCGGCAAGAAAGCAGTAAAACGCAGCGCTAGTTCCGTCCAATCCAGCCCCCGCGCATCAGGTTGCATCGCTTTCCAGCGCAGCCAATATTCTTCGGAATAATCACCGATTGGTTGCCTGGCAAATCGCCAGGGGGCGTTAGCAATAGGTCGTTTGGCGATAACCCCCAGATTCTTCTGATGAGCCTTTAATAACTGATGCTCGATTACGCGCTGGTCACAAAAATTAATCGAAGTTTCGATACTTTGGAAAAATTGGGGAGCGTGTTCTACCGCCCACTCAAGTGGCTCGTTATCGCCGGAGTAAGCCGCGACCCGCACTTTTCCGGCTTGTACTGCACGTTGTAAAGCAGTTATTACCTCGCCTTGCTCCAAAATTTCTACTGAGCAGGAATGAAGATGTACAATATCAATATAATCGGTTTGTAATTTTTGTAAAGCTGCTTCTATCCCGGCAGTAATAATTGGGCCTGTCCAATCGGTATGGCCGGGAATGTCGTAGCCAATTTTGGTAGAAAGCACAAATTCAGACCGACGCTGGCCCAGATGTCGCCCGATTCGTTCTTCCGACAAATTGTAGCCACGCGCCGTATCAAATAAAGTAATCCCCGCATCCAAAGCTTCGTTTAGCAAGACGCTAACTTCTTGCTCGGATAATTTCCCGTCGCCGATTTGCCCCGTTCCTAACCCCAAAGCCGATACTGTTAGCTCGGTATTGCCAAAGCTCCGTTTTTGCCAATCACTCATCTTTCTTTTCACTCCCAGCTTATTTTCAAAAACAAATCAACTTGAGGGCTATATTATACCTTTAATTCCAGTAGCAAACCAAAATGGATTGTGCAAGTCGCAATTCCTTTAAGATTACTAATAATTTGAAGCAGTAAATAAACTTAAAATAGAGTTACCTTATTGAGTTGCCTTTTTATTATGTTCAAAAATCTGGTAGATTTGATGAAACATTGGCAAAACTCTTTGTGTCCTAACAGGCGAGGCGAGAAGAATTTCAGTCCGCCGGAAAGAAGTTACCGGGCTGAACTACGCCAAAGGAGCATTGAGCTAGGTCTTTAGCCCTAGAGGGGTATTCGCCTTATTACTACTAAAAAATATCCTTAACGCTAATGTAAATATTGTGCGAATATAATAAAGTATTATTGCTATATAAAGTCATGCACAATAAAAGCAGTTAGAATTGAGTAAGTGATTTTTGTGTACTATGTAGGCTAAATGAAGGAGCAATTTTCAGCAATGCAAAATCGAAGTAATTTGTCCACTTATTCTGGGAAAAAACCGTTTACAGTTAAGATTGCCAGCTGGAGCGCGCGCCACCGCTGGATAGTTTTTGGTCTATGGTTCGTTTTTATAATCGGTCTAATGGTTGGTAGTAGCTTTGTGCCGCAGTCTGCGACTGACCGCGATGTTTATGCCGGACTGGATTTTGAAACGGCAAAGGCTTCTAAAGTTTTGAAGGATAACGGCGGGGAAGCTAACCCTAACCAAAAGTTTTTCCTGATTGTAAGCAATCCTAATCTAAAAGCGACTGACCCGGCTTTTCAAGAAACTGTCGGCAAAATGGTGGAAGAATTAAACACCTATAACGTTACCCAGGACGGCCAAAGCAAGCCGCTTTTCTCGCAATTGCTTAATCCTTATCAGGTACCGCCGCAAGCTGGCTTAATTTCGGAGGATGGCACAACCGTCCGCATCTACGGCCAGATTCCCAGTGAATCGAACTGGCAGAAGATGAAGGAAAAAATCGAGCCTTTCGCCCCTAAAATCAAAGAGTTGAAAGGGCATTACCCGGAATACAAGGTGCTGGCTTCTAACGTAACGCTCGACTATCTGGAAGCCAACGCCGACGCACAGGAAAGCTTGAACCATTCCTTATTGATTACGCTTATACCGACTTTTGTGATTTTGCTGGTAGTTTTTGGGGCATTTGTCGCTTCGATTGTACCTTTGATACTGGCCTTGACCGCAATTATTGGGGCGATAGGAATTTTGACAGCCTACTCCCGCTTCTTTGGCGACAAAGACATTTCTACTGCTATGACCTTGATGGTTTTGATGGGTCTGGCTGTCGCGGTAGATTATTCGCTCTTTGTAATCAGTCGCTACCGCAGTGAACGCCGTAAAGGGCGTGACAAATTGGACGCTATCGAAGTAGCCTGTGGTACGGCGGGTCGAGCGGTTTTCTTTAGCGGCCTATTGGTAGCTATCTCAATTTCGGGCTTGTTTATTCTGGGTAGCTTGTTTGTCCCAATGGCTCTCGGCGTAATCGCGGTAGTGCTAATGGCGGTACTGGGCAGCATGACTTTCTTGCCCGCGATGCTGGCGATTTTGGGCAAGGGCATTAACTGGGGTCGTATCCCTTACTTTGGCCGCGAACGCGAAGAAGGCAAGGGCGTTTGGAGCGCGATTGTTCACGCCGTAATGCGTCGCCCGGTGGTTACTACTCTAGTAGCAGTAAGCTTGCTGGTAGGGCTGGCCTCGCCTTTGCTGCACATCCGGCTGGGAATTACCCAATCTGATAGCGATAAGCTGGAAAGCCAGCAAGCGGCTAAAGTGATGAACGAGAAATGGCCGCAGGGTACGAGCCTGACCATGCTGGTAGTAATTACTAAAGCCGACCAACCCGAAACGCAAGCAGCTATGAAGCAGTTTGAAGCTGCCGCCCTGCAAGTTCCCAACATTAACGGCCCGGTGGAAATTATCCCCTCGAAGGATGGCAAAGTAGCGGTAATGACCTTTTTGCAAGCGGGTTCGTGGAACGACCAGAAAAACCAGGATGCCGTAACCAAAATCCGTAAGGAAGTTATCCCGGCAAACTTGAAAACGGTAAACGGAGTCGAAGCTTACGTAATGGGTATGTCCGCCGAAGTAATTGACGAATCTAAATTCTTTATGAACCCGACGGTTTGGGTTTTCGTACTGGGTCTTAGCTTTCTGGTGCTGCTACTGGTCTTCCGTTCGCTGGTAATTGGAGTTAAGGCGATTATCCTGAACTTGCTTTCGACCTGTGCCGCTTATGGGATAGTAATTTTGGTCTTTCAAGATGGCTGGCTGGGGGTAAAACCTACGGGGGTAATGGAAGTATGGTTGCCGGTCTTTATCTTCGCTATCGTGTTCGGGCTTTCGATGGACTATCATATGTTCATCCTGACCCGTATCAAGGAATTGCGCGATAAAGGCTACGACTCGAACCAGGCCGTCGCCGAAGGTATCAGCATCACCAGTGGTACGATTACTGGGGCCGCAGCGATTATGGTAGTAGTGTTTGGAGACTTCTTTATCGGTCTGGACGACCCAAGCGTGCGCCAACTTGGTTTGGGTCTGGCGGTAGCAGTTTTCCTGGATGCGACTATCGTTCGCTCAATGCTACTTCCGGCAGTAATGCGCTTGATGGGTGAATTTAATTGGTGGATGCCAGCCTTCCTGAACTGGTTGCCAACAATTACCATCGAAAGCGAAGTCGAAGAATTGCCCGCCGTTTCGGTAGTTGAAGAAGCTGAAAAAGAAATGGCCGTAGCTTAAATTGAAGCACAAAAGAGGGTTTGAGGTAACGCCGTTACCTCAAACCCTCTTTTTGCAATCGTTCGAAGGTTCGCCAGCTTTAAGCAGGTTACTCTATTAGTTTTAGGACTTTCGCTTGGCACACTTATTTTGAGGGCAAGTTGCGTAGAGAAGCAGGTAAGGCCCGGTTAAACACAAAAGCCATAAAAGGCGAAGGTGCGGATGCCATTTTTTCGTACACATAATAAGTTTTGCCAGCCCAACTTATTGCTTTGTTTCTCCCAGTGGTTGATATGGTTAAAGCTTTTTCAACTATTGAGCTAACTTTCTCAACTGTAGCATTATCATTGCACAGAGGGCAGAACGCTATAACTTCTTCGTTCATTATTACCCCTTCCCATTCCTACGATAAATAATTATTGTTCGAGTGCTATCAAATCGGCGTAAGTTTCGCGGCTGCGCAAAATTTTGACCTGAGTGCCGTCTATTAGTAGTTCGGGCGGGCGAGGGCGACTGTTGTAGTTGGAAGCCATGCTAAAGCTATATGCTCCCGCGCTCAGGACGGCCAATTTATCACCTTCCTGTAGTTCGGGCAGGGGTATATTTTTGCCCAGAAAGTCGCCGCTCTCGCAGACCGGGCCGACCACTTCGTAAAGTTTTTCACTCGAACCCGGCTTTTCGCTCAAGCTGACGATGCGGTGCTTTGCGCTATAAAGGGCCGGGCGAATTAAATCGTTCATTCCGGCATCCACAATGGCGAAGCAAGGCGCGTCCGAGCCTTCCTGCTTCAGATAAAGCAAACTGGTGAGTAATAACCCGGCGTTGGCGGTCAAATAGCGGCCCGGCTCGGCCAAAAGCCGATATTTTTTTAGTCCGCCGTTTTCCTGCATAATTCGGGCGATAGCGGCGGCCAGTTCGTCGGGCTGTTCGGGTTGCTCGTCCTGATAGGTTACGCCCAAGCCGCCGCCCAAATCCAGATGCTCGACAGCAATGCCCTCACCTTCAAGCTGCTGCGCCAGAGTTAGCAATCGTCGGAAAGCTTCGGCCAGAGGTGCAACTTCGAGCAATTGCGAACCGATGTGCGCCTGTAACCCGACAAAGTGCAAGGCGGGGGAAGCGGCAGCATAGCGGGCCAGTTGCAGGGCGTGAGCGGGTTGCAAACCGAATTTATTGTGCTGCCGCCCGGTGGTGATGTAATGATGGGTGTGGGTTTCTACATCGGGATTGACCCGGAAGCTAACCCGCGCTGTGTGGCCCTTGCCTCTGGCTTTTACCCGCGCCTCGATTAGCCTTAATTCGCTTTCCGATTCGACGTTGAACGCCCCGATTTGCTGCTCAAGGGCAAAATCAATTTCGGCGGCAGTTTTGCCTACTCCGGCGAATACGATTTTCTGTGTCTCAATTCCAGCCTGCAAAGCCCGGTAAAGTTCGCCGCCCGAAACTACGTCTGCTCCTGCCCCCATTTCCCCAAACAGGCGAATTACGCCCAGATTAGAATTAGCTTTCAGGGCATAGCAAACGCTTAAATCCAGCCCGACGGCAGCAAAGCTTTCAGTGTAGCGGGTATAAGCCGCCCGCAACGCTCCGGCAGAATAAACATAAGCGGGCGTGCCATAGTTAGTGGCAAGCTCATCAAGGGCAATTTCTTCAAGGTAAAGCCGCCCGGCTTTATAGAAAAAGAAAGGCGGCAATTTAATTTGTTCAATTGTCATAGATTTAGATTTTTGATTGCCCCGGCAAAGGCAGCGACGGTCTGGTTAATATCATCTTCGGTATGAGCCGTCGAGATAAAGCCGCCATGCCCGCCCATAAGCTGCACCCCGCGAGTATCCAGTTCCAGCCGTAGCGCGGTTAAAACTGGTTTGGGTATACTGGCCCGGAGGCTATCCTGGACTTCGGGCCGGGCTAGTTCTTCGGCAAAATCCGGGTGCATAATATTGCCATCGGCAGGCCATTCGGTCACTTGTTCGCCACCCAGCAAGACGTGAAAGACCGAGCCGCGCCCGTAGCTCATGGCTTTGCCACTTAACCCGGCTTCCTGAAAGACCGAATTTAACCCGGCCCGCAGCTTGTCGGCCAGATTTTCAATATAGCCATACACTTTTTCTTTAGCATCGCTTGCCCCCAGGATATTTAAGCAAGCAATGCCCGCCGCCGCCGAAAGCGGGTTAGCATTGAACGTACCGTGATGAGCAATAAATTTTGGGCCTGCGGTTTTGTTGCTGAAGACTTCCAGCAAATCGGCCCGACCCGCCACTACGCCGCCCGGCAAGCCGCCCGCCACGATTTTCGCCAGACAGGTCAAGTCGGGAGTAACGCCCTCAATCGCCTGAATACCGCCGGGACTGTAGCGAAAGCCGCTTACGATTTCGTCAAAAATCAAAATAGTGCCGTAGCTGTGGGTCAATTCGCGCAACTTCTGCAAAAAACCGGGCGGGTTAGGAACTGCTCCCCAGCTTGCGCCGTCAGCTTCCAGAATTAGGCCCGCGATTTCCCGGTCAGCCAGTTGCCTTTCGATAACTTGCAAATCGGCGGGAGTAACGACAATTGTGTTGGCGATAGCTTGCGGCACCCCAATTGGGGCGGTAGCGGTTTGCTGCACTGCGTTATAATCGTGCCAGCCATGAAAACGCCCGGTAATTTTTAAGATTTTGGCCCGACCCGTAGCAGCGCGGGCCAAGCGCAAAGCCATCATGGTTGCTTCCGTCCCGCTATTGAAAAAGCGGACTTTCTCGGCGGAAGGCACAAGGCGACAAATTAGTTCAGCCCAGCGCACCTCTCCGGCATGATTTGCGCCGTAGTGCGTGCCTTTTGCCAGTTGTGCGGTTGCCGCCGCGAGAATAGTGGGGTGGCTATGCCCCAGAATTAGCGAACCATGCCCCATCCAGTAGTCAATATAGCGATGACCATCCACGTCCCATTTGTACGCGCCCTCGGCCCGGTCAATATAGACCCCGGTTGGCTCGGCATAGCGGGAGTTGTGGGTAATCCCACCCCAAAGATACTGCTCGGCTTCTTCGTGCAAAGCCAGCGAATTAGGGTTTTCCGCCAAAAATTGTTCCAAAGCCTTGCTTTCCAAATCTTCTCGCAGCATTCTCTCCTCCACAAGTAGTTGTTAGTTGTTAGTTGTTAGAAAAATGCGGTTGTCAATTTTCGGTAAGGACAACCTGAAATTAGAAACTAGAAACCTGAAACTAGAAACTTATTCTTCATCATCGCTCAAATTTAGTTTTGTGAGAGCCGCCCAGCGTGGGTCAGCGAAAATTGGCTTGATTTGTGGTTCGTCCGCTTCGGCTTCGTCCGCAATTTCAACATCGCGGTTGATTTCTTCGAGATATTGGTAAAGTCCGGGACAGTCATCTCCGCAAAGTGGCTGCATTGGCAAACTTACCAGAATTTGCTGGCGGACAGCTTCGCCTAAATCTACCAAATGATTAGCATCGATTTTTAGCTCGGTATCGTCCTCCTCGCTTTCTTCGGTGGCGGCAGGCAGCCCGGTGATAACGTCAATGCTTGGCTTGAAAATATCCTCAAGTTCGTATTCGACGTGATAATCAAAATCGTTAAGGCAGCGTACACAGTTTAGCACTACGTCTGCTTCGCCCGGCCCTTGCGCCAGAACATCGTCCAGCACTTTGGTAAAACGGACACGCCCCTTAATATTGTTAGCATCGGTAGCCGAAGCCTCTCCCTCAACCGGGTCGTTCAGGTGTAAGTGTTCTTTTTGGTAATCGTATTCACGCGTCGCCCCTTCGCGGTCACGCAAAAGCTGGGCAACGTTGAAAATTAGCGGGCCGTTTATATCCTCGTGGCGTAATGGTTTTTGCCGGACACGCCGTGCCTGACCTTCTAGCTCCTGCTCTTGCTCCTGGGCGGGGACAGGGGCAGGGGCAGTCGGGGCAAAGCGGCTATTATTAAAATTAAAGCGGGAGCGGGCCGGGCGGGGTTGCTCCGGCTCGTTTTGCTGATTTTTTATCTCACTCATTGAAAATTCACTTTCGTTTGTTTGATTTAGAACCTATCCTAATAGCTGGTAGTCAGGATAAAGCAATATCCTGCAAAACCCCACGCTACTGGAACAAGCTCTCGAAATGGGCGATTGAACTAAAACGGAGGCGCGCCGGGCCGACGATTGGGCGGATTGCCCTTGAAAAACTCATCGTCGTCCATTTCGTCCTGCTCTTCGTTATTGTTTTCGCCGCGGTTTGGTTTCGGCACAGGATTAATGTTGCGGTTTATACCTGAGCCGGAAGAAGCCGGGCGACGTTCGGGCAATTGAGGCGGCTGGACGTTGGCTACCGGGCCTCGTACTCCGCCACCGCCGTTATTATTGTTGGCAGGTGGAGACGCGGGCGGTTTGCGTTCGGGGGCAACGGGGGGATTGGCGGTATTGGTCGAAGCCGCCGGGCGAGGCCGTTCCTGTTCTCGCTCCCGGTTGCGTTCTCGCTCGGCGCGTTCCCGGTCTATCGAAGTTATAGCGGTACTGGTTGTGCCGTTAGGCCGCGGTGCAGGACCAGGATTGCTGGCAGACGAGTTGGGGCGCGATGAACCAGCCGCTACCGGGCGAGGTTCGGCGGGCGGGCGGGGAGGAGCATAATTGGGTCGGTTCTGACGCTGGTAATCCTCGATTTGTTCCTGATAGTGCTGGGCCTGTTGCTGGAAGCTTTGCAAGCCGTTTCGCACCATCGTCATATGTTTACCAAGCAAGCTATCCAGTTCTTGCAAAACCTGCATGGTATAGTTATTTGCCCCTTCGCGCATTTCCTGCGTCTGGGATACCGCCTCATCGTAAAGCGATTGGGCATGGTTACGAAGTTCGTAAGCTTCCTGATTGGCCTCACCAATTATTTCATCGCGCCGCCGTTCAGCTTCTGCCAACAATCCTTCCCGCGAAAGAATAACTTCGCGTTCCTGCTCGGCATGGTCTATAATCTGGCGCGAATCCTCGTCGGCATCGTTCAAAATCCGCTCACGGTCAAGCAGCGTCCGTTTGGCCGCTTTAACTTCTTCCGGCACAACCGCCCGCATCTGGTCAATCAGGTCAAGACATTCCTGCTCATCTACCATTACTTTGTTAGATAAGGGAACGCGCTTGCCTGCTGTTATTAACGCCTCCAGGCGGTCTATTAAATAATCTATATCCATAATTATATTTTACCAGATGCTACAACAAATTTGAACCGGGACGACGACCACACCCTGTAAATCTCAAGTACCCACTAATTTAGTCAGGCTATTTTGCTTTGGTTTGCTCGCGCTCGATGCCGTAAGCCTGGTAAAGCCGTTCGCCGACCATTGGTGGCACAAGCTGGGTCAGTTCGCCGCCAAAACGGGCAATTTCCTTGACCATACTGCTGCTCAGGAAGGAAAATTTCGGGCTGGTGATAAGGCAACAAACGTCAATGTCAGGGGCGAGGGTGCGATAATTTTGGGTTAATTGCAATTCCCATTCAAAATCGCTCACCGTTCTTAGCCCACGCACAATCACCTTTGCCCCAATTTCCTGAGCATAATTAGTAGTCAGGGTGCTAAAGCTGGCGATTCGGATATTAGGCAAATGCTTGAGGGTAGCGTGCAACATTTCCAGCCGTTCTTCGATAGTAAAAAGGCGGTTGCCTTTGGTAGTAGAATAAATTGCCGCCACTACCAATTCATCAAAAAGATGTGAAGCACGGGTCGCCACATCAATGTGGCCGTAAGTCACCGGGTCGAAACTCGCCGGGTACAGGGCTATTGTCACTTAAAATCTCCTCTACTCATCCTCATCCGGCAGAGTAGCACTCGCCTCATCAGCTTCTTCGGGTTTAGGCTCATCGTCGGCAGGGCCAAAGCCATATTCTGCCGGGTCGCCTGCTATAAATATCGAAAAAGCTGAATCGCCGTGCCGCCGGTAGCGCAAAAGATTAAGCCGAACTGCGTTGTCCTGGGGCGAATCCTCGCCAAAACTTTCTGCCAGCACTACACGAGGTGAATGACCGATAACTACCAATCCCCCCGATTTTACGAGCCCACTACGAGCCACGTGAGCGATAGTATCAGGAATTTTGGGGTCGGCGTAGGGTGGGTCTAAGAATATTATATCATACTGTAATTGCGACTGGGAATTAGCATTGTCCGTTTCTGGGTCAACGTTCGGGATAACTTTTTCCGGGATTTCTTCGGGAACTACCCCCATTGCATAAACTGGTTTTTCCGCGCTCCGCGCTCCGCCTTTGCGCCTGTGCAAGCCCGTCGCGGCGCGTTTAGTCGAACCAGTGTTAAGCGGCGGTGTGTTCAAAAACCCGGCAACGTTACGGTTATTGACTCGCGTCCGGTCTTGCATTTTGGTATGTTCCAGATTAGTAGCAATTACCCGGCAAACTCCGGCATTAACCTCTACAAAATCGGCCCAAATCGCCCCTCGCGATAAGGCTTCGATACCAATCGAACCGCTCCCGCTATACAAATCCAGCACCCGGCCCCAATCGCGGTCTAACTTATCTAAAATATTGGAGAGCATCGAGAAAACCGCCCCCTTGATTTTATCGGACATTGGCCGGGTAGTCATGCCCTGGGGCGCTCTTAACATATGACCGCGTGCGCTTCCGCTAATTACTCGCATTCCCTAACCCTTCAAGCAGCTTTACAGATTTTAGCCTTAGTCTCGTAAGCTAAAGCAAACTAACCGAATCCTTATCAAATTATTATGCTAAAGGATTATACCAGAGCCGCAAAGCCCGCGAAAAAACTTGCCGCGCAAAAGCTTTCATGCTAACCTTATCAGGATTATAGCTTAGTGTACAATGGAAAAGACAGGAGAAAATTAATTTATGGAAGAACCGCAAAGCAAAGCCCCGGAGCAGGGTGTTAGCGATAAAGATTTGAATTTGGGCTATATTTTGCATACGGCGGATGCTACTAATTTAGGGGCGCATAAATTAGTCGATAAATTGCTGACCCCAAAGCCGAAACTTATGGGCCGGGGCGGTGGTAGCCATCATAAATTAATGCCGATGATGGGTGCGACTAATGTTGGGGGCGGTGGCTCTACCGCAACTGATGCCAATTCGTCGGGTGGCCTCAATAATAGTGCGATTGATGGCCGCGAATCTACTTCCAGCCCGTCCACCAGCCCCGGCGTTGACACGCGCCAGACCAATTCCGCCGGAACAGATTCGGATTCGGCTAACGAAAACAAACAGTAATAAACAAGTAGGAAGTCGGAAGTATAAAGTTGGAATCAGATAATAGCCACCGACTTTATACTTCCGACTTCCTACTTTTCCCTTAGTCCTGGGGTAGCTGGCCGGTGATTTGGCCTTGTCCCTGTGGGCATTTGAGGACGTAGCCTACGCCCGGTACGGTCAAGATATAGACGGGTTCGCTATCTTTGGCTTCAAGATGGGTACGGAGATGGCGGACGTAGACCCGCAAATAATCGGTTGCTCCGGCGTATTCCGGCCCCCAAACCTTTGACAGCAGATCGCTATGCAGCATTACTCGCCCGGCGTTAGTCGCAAGATAATACAGCAAACGGTACTCAGTCGGAGTCAGGTTTTTGACTGTGCCGGCTTTAGTTACTTCGTGGC
Source organism: Chloroflexia bacterium (assembly GCA_038323095.1). Taxonomy (GTDB): domain Bacteria; phylum Chloroflexota; class Chloroflexia; order Chloroheliales; family Chloroheliaceae; genus L227-5C. The sequence continues at coordinate 42,821 of JBBQGP010000007.1, forward strand.
GGACGAAATCAATTGAAATATCGCCACAGCTAAAGGTCGGCGAATATTTGCTAACTTCCTGATATTCGCTACGGCGCAAGACCGCTTTTACTCGCGCCAAAAGCTCGTCCGCGCTAAACGGTTTGGTTACGTAATCATCTGCTCCAGCCTCGAAACCCTGCACCAAATCGGCTCTTTCGTTACGGGCAGTCAACATAATAATTGGTACAGTGGTAAATTCGCGGATACGGCGACAAACTTCATAACCGTCCATTCCCGGTAGCATAATATCCAGAATAACCAAATCAGGTTTTTCATTTTCGACAATATCTAAAGCCCTCGCACCTTCAGAAGCCGAGATTACCCGAAATTGCAGGGTTTCAAGGTTGTCACGTACCAGGCGTACCAGGCTGGGCTGGTCGTCTACTACCAGCACGACTTTTTCTTTACTGCTCATATTAACAATCTCCCTATCAAAACTAATCTAACTCGACTTCAGCCAAACCCTCGGCAAGCGGTAGCGTAAAATGAAAGGTGCTACCCTTGCCAAGTCCGGCACTTTCGACCCAGATACGACCATGATGTGCTTCAATAATACCATAACAAATTGCCAAACCCAGGCCAGTGCCTTCGCTGCGTCGCGCAGCGCCGGTATCTACCCTAAAGAACCGTTCAAAAATACGGCCCTGGTCGTCTGCTTTCAAGCCTACCCCATTATCGCTCACTGTTAATTCGAGCATCCTGCGCGAAGTTTGCTCTGTTTCTGGTTGCGCGGCAATTTCTTCATCGTAGGGCAAGCTGACCGTAACCGTAACTTGCGGGTTTTCTGGTGAATATTTCAAGGCATTGTCCAGTAAATTTCGCAAAACCTGAATAATACGTTGCGCGTCGGCCATTGCAAACGGCATTTCTTCGGCGGGTGGACAATTTAATTCAATTGCCGCATCCGGGCGACGGCGACGCGCTTCGCCAACCGCCCGCGCTACGATTTCGCCAATTTGTACCGGCTCAGGAAAGATACGTAATGCTCCCGCTTCAATTTTGGAAACTTCCAAGATATTGTCAATCAATTGCATCAGCTTATCACATTCTTCGCTGATAATCGAAAGATAGTCGCGCCCGACCCGCTCGTTCCACTGCACATCGGCCCGCAAAAGGGTAGTAGCATAGCCTTTGATAGAGGTTAGGGGCGTGCGTAATTCGTGCGAAACGGTAGAAACAAACTCGCTCCGCAAGCGGTCAGCTTCGCGCAAGGCTTCCACTTTGGCAAGGCGGCGGTACAGCCGGGTGTTATCAATGGCGACGGCGGCTTGTCCGGCCAGAATCGCGACAGTTCGTAAATCCACCTCACTAAAAGTATGCTCGGTGTTCTGGCGAGTAATGCACAACACCCCGACTTTGCGCCCTTGCGCCAGCATCGGTACGACCATCAGGCAACTTTGACGCTGGTTCGGCACCATACGAGTATTTTCTAGGTCTATTTCTTCGTTATCAATATAGAATAAAGCTTTGTCTTGCTCGATAGCCTGTAAAGCCACCTGTTGCAAGCGGTTTAGACCCCAGCTAGAGTTTTGCTCATAATGTTCGGTTTCGGTCAGCAAAGGACTATTATCTTCGGAATTACGGGTATAAATCGCAGCGGTTTCCAGATGCGGTGCTTTGCCGCTACTTTCACCTACCAAAAATACTAAAGCTTCCGTAGAATTAGTTTGCGAAAGGGCTTGCTCTGCCGCAAGATGGGGCAAATGGGCCGGGTCATTTTCGGCAGTAACCAGCATTTTGGTAGTCTCGAATACATCCACCAGAGCTTTCATTTTGATGTTTTCGCGGATAAGTTGCTGCCGCTCAATAGTGCGTTCAATCGTGGTAAGTAGTTCATAACTGGTAAAGGGTTTTACTACAAAACCGTGTACACCCAAATTTAGCGATTGGATTGCTAAATCTATCGAGTTATTACCAGTCATTATAATAGCGACAATTTGCGGATTGATACGGCGCACTGCCCGCACTGTAGTCAGCCCGTCCAAACCACCGGGCATTCTAAAATCGGTGAGCAAAACGTCAAAAGGCTGGGTAGAGGCGAAATCAATCGCTTCCTGACCGCCGGGTAATGCGTGTACGACGTAGCCACTGGCTTTCAGGATGCGGGCAACGGCGGTACGTGCGGGAGCTTCATCATCTACAACGACTATGGTTTCTTTAGCCACCTTCTAAATCACCTCTTCATTATATCGATACCCTACCAGGCCCACCAGATTCAGTGGATTTGGAATCTTAGGATGAAAATTATGTAATTAAATTATCCTTCAATGTTACGGAAATGTCAACGCTTTTTAAGGCTCAGGAATGCTATCGGACGTTAAAAAAAAGTAATAATCACTTCCAGCCTTAAAGAGTTTCAAACCGTAAATTGTCTTATCCTGGATAGCGGCTTATGCTAAAATACAAATATTCACAGTAATCTAAATAATAGCAGGAGGAATAAACGTGAAAGCAGTTTTATGCAAATCCTACGGGCCGCCGGAAAGTTTGGTGCTGGAAGAAATCGAGTCGCCAAAGCCAGGCAAAAATCAGGTGGTAATCTCGGTTAACGCTTGCGGGGTAAATTTCCCGGATACACTTATTATTCAGGGTAAATACCAGTTTAAGCCGGACATGCCTTTTTCGCCGGGTGGGGAAGTAGCCGGGATTGTCAAGGAAGTGGGCGAAGGCGTAACAAGTTTCAAGCCGAATGACCGGGTAATTGCTTTTACCGGCTGGGGCGGTTTTGCCGAAGAAGTAATTACGGATGCGTCCAAACTAATTCCGATGCCCGATAATCTGGATTTTGTAATTGGTTCGGCTTTTGTAATGACCTACGGCACTTCCCACTATGCCCTGAAAGACCGGGCGCAGTTAAAGCCGGGTGAAACTTTGCTGGTGCTGGGCGCGGCAGGCGGGGTCGGGCTGGCGGCAGTGGAGCTTGGCAAAGTAATGGGAGCCAGGGTTATAGCGGCGGCTTCCGATGATGAAAAGCTGGAAGTTTGCCGCCAACACGGGGCAGATGAAGTAATTAATTACGCCAAAGAAGATTTGAAGGAACGCCTCAAAACTTTGACCAAAGGTAATGGTGTGGACGTAGTTTATGACCCGGTGGGGGGAGAATACTCCGAAATCGCTTTGCGCGGCATCGCCTGGGGAGGCCGCTTCCTGGTTATTGGCTTTGCGGCGGGCGAAATTCCCCGTATTCCGCTTAATCTTACTTTGCTCAAGGGCTGCTCTATCGTTGGGGTGTTTTGGGGTGCGTTTACGGCGCGTGAACCAGCCCGCAATCAGGCTTACCTTCAGGAGTTACTTACCTGGATGGACGAGGGCAAGCTCAAACCCCATATTTCAGCAACTTATCCACTTTCTCAGGCAGCTCAAGCTCTTAACGATATGATGCAGCGCAAGGTACGTGGCAAGGTTGTATTAGTTACGGAGTAGTTATTGGTTGTTGGAGAAAACAGGGCTGCAATTAGGGCGAAACTTTTATTACTTTTCGTAAACTTTAAACTTGTTTTCTCCAACAACTTAAACTTGTTTTTTCTCGCGGCGGCGTTTTTCTTTTTCAGGCAGAAGCGATTCGGGGTTGTTTTCAAGTTGTTCGAGTAATGAAGCGTTAAGCGAGAATGAACCGGGCATGGCTGAAACCGGGGTAACAATGCGCGGAGTAGGTTCTTCTATCCCCGCTTTATGGGCGGCTTCGATTTCTTTTTTGCCCGGCATTTCGATTTCAATCGGGACGCGGCCTCTGGTCATAATGTAGCCGCCTAACCAGCCCATCAAAGCCATGCCAACACTCCGAAAGGCGGCCACCCAAACAAAGCGGGCGAAGGCTTCCCACGATAAGCCATTCATTAAATCGCCGATTAAGCCGATTAAGGCCATAAAGATAGCGACGAATACTCCACATAAAGCAGTATATAAGGCGGGTTTGCGCCCGACAAATTTAACCATGTAGGCCGCGCCAAACAGTACAAACAAGAACGGCACAAGTTCAAAAACCGCCCGGTCAAAGGTTTCTGAACCCAATTGCAATTCGGCCCAGGATACTACCATTATCATGCCGGTAATACCCAATGCCCAGGATATGCTAACCCGAAAAAACGGGTCTTCTTTTATTCTTGTCCAGCTATTTTTCATCGGCTTTTCTTTCCAGTTAGTAAACCACCCAATTTTTTACCAGTTCTATGATTAATCTTTGCAGATTTTATACCTCTACTAAATCGAAGTCAAGGCTAAAATGGGGCGGACTGGTTAAGGTTAAGAGCTTTTTGAATTGTCTGGATACGGCACTTTCAAGGTTTGCCGAGATTCCGGCGCGTTAACTCGGCTAGTTCTGCCGTCCGGCCAGCGTATTTCTACAGTTTCGATGCTCGAAATTTCTCCCAAACCGAAATGGGCGACAGGCTCCATTTGACATAAATAACCACTACCAGCATCAATTATCCGGCGTTGGGTGCGGCCACCCGCGCTCAGGGTTACTAACGCGCCGCGAGCTGGTGCGCCAGCTTTGGTTAAGGGCTGAACACGTAACCAGTGGTTATCATTTGGGGCAGTCTGGTAAAGGGTTAAGGGCTGACGAGCCATCTCACCGTGTGCGATAAGCAGCTCCAAACGCCCGTCCTTATCAAAATCGCCTATTGCCGCGCCTGTGCCTAATCCACCCGGCTCTGAAGCTGCTCCAATGCTTACGCTGGCCCAACTGTTTTGGTCGGGTTGCCACTTAAACAATCGGTTGGGCTGGCCGATATTATTAAAGAAAATTTCTTCATAACCATCGTTATCAAAATCGGCGGCGATTACAGTGCGGACAGTTGAAGCGTAGCCCATCGTTAGCGGGGTAATGTCTTCGTAATAATCCCCTTCGCGGCTTGGCCGAAAAAGGCGGTGCGGCCCTTCCCAATTGCCATAAACAATCGAAAATCGATTACCACCATAGGTATCCAGCAAAGCTATGCCGCGCCCGTGTTCCAAAGGGTCGTCTACCCCGAATTGTTGGGCCACTTCTTCAAAATGGCCGTCGCCCTGATTGCGAAAAAGAAAATTCGAGCCGTTTTCGTTGGCGGCGAAAATATCCATTCTTTCCGAAACTAAAGGGCCACATATCAAACTACGTCCGCCCGTCGTCATAGCTACGCCCGTTTCTTCGGCTACATCTATCAGGATGCCGTCAGAATTTAATTCGTATAGGCGCATTGGCCCGCCATAATTGGCGACAAAAAAGCCGTAACGTCCGTCACCATCGCGGTCAAGGGCCGCCACCGAACGTCCGGCAGTTTGGTTGATAACCATTTCGTTACGGGGCATCGAAAACAAATCCAGCCATTCGCCGTCAAACTGACCAAAAAGCCTGTCGCCAAAACGTTTGCGTCCCATAAAAGTATCAGTATTTAACACATAAATCTCTTCGCGTCCGTCGCCATCCAAATCGCAGCCTGCCACGCCAATTGCCTGCCGGTTCGCATCGGCCAAAGTTGCATCGGCAATGTTTACAAAGCCCTGTCCATTCCATTTCAGCACTAGATTTGGGCAGCCATAGCCCGCCACAAAAAACTCAAACTCGCCATCGTTGTCTACATCAATAACAGCTATACCGTAGTGACGTTCTACAGGATTATTGAGCAGCAAATCGTTTCGATTAATAAACATAAATTCTCCCGCTAAAATTATTTCCTCGCTTGATTTTGTTTTCATTCTAACAGAGAAACCGCTATTCACTCAAGGTAAACGGCATCTGCAAAGTATGGCAGGCTATGATAAAATTAGTTGGTACAAGAGCAATTTTGATTAAATTTTCAGGAGGATTTTTTACTTATTATGCCAGAAGTTGAGCCGGAACAGCAGCAAGCTGAAAAAAGTAGCCCGGCTGAGGGAAAATATAATTTTGTGGGGTTGCACAAGGAAGCCGAAGATTTGGATTCTTCCGAAGTTGGCAAGGGTGGCACAATCTGGCTGGCCCGTCACGCTGACGTACATAACCCGCAGAAGGTGCTTTACGGACGCTTGCCCCGTTTTAGATTGAGCGAACTTGGGCTGACCCAAGCCGACAAATTGGGCCGCTTTCTGGCGAATGAGCCACTAAAAGCTTTATATTGCAGCCCGCTTTTGCGGACGCGCCAAACCGCCGCCGCGATTGCCGCTTATCATCCCGGCTTGAAAGCTCAGAGGCATCCGCTTTTGCTCGAAGTTCGCACTGGCTATCAGGGCGTGCCTTTGGCGGAAGTTGGCGATTTCAATTTTTACGAGCCGATGTATCATCCCGATGATGAAACTTTAGAACAAATTAACGAGCGGCTTTTGAAATTTTTGAAACAGATTCTGAACCGGCATAAAGGTGAAAGTATTGCGCTGGTTTCTCACGGCGACCCGGTGGTAATCACCCACGCTTATTATACTGAAATGCCGCTGCGTCTTGCCAGCTTGCGTAACCCGAATTTTTACCCGGAGCGGGCTTCGGTGACACGCTACGATTTCCCGCCCGAAGGTTTTACCGAGAACCCGCGCCGCGTCCGGGTGAGCTATTATCAACCAGCTGAGGGTTAAGTTATGAGTTTTGAGTTGAAATGCTCAAACTAGCAAAGAAGGAATTTAGAATGGCCGAAACAGCGTTATGCCGCTATCATTGTCCGAATTGCCAAGCCGAATTGGAGCAGGAAGGCTATATCGGGATTGATTCGCAGGATGAAGGGCCGGTGGAAGCCTTGCTTTCCGGCGAGATTAACCGGGCCAGTTGCCCGAATTGTGATGCCCTGAATTTGCTGCCCATTCCGCTTTTGTATCATAATGGCCCAAAAGAGCTTTTGATTGCTTATGTGCCGAACGCGGCCCAGCTCTCGCCCGAAGAATTAAGCGAAAATATTGAGTATCCCTATAGTGTGATGGTCACTAAAGAAGCTGAACGGCTTGGAGTTGAATTGCCTGAGCCGGATGAAGCGGCTTTCCCGCGTGGTGAAGAGTACAAGGCGAAAGAGCCGGGAGCTAGGTTTGCCTCGCTGACCCAGGAGCAGGCCGCCGAATTATTGCCGGGCTATCTTTTGCGCCCAACTATCGTTGATGGTATTGAAGTGCTGATTGCGGTAGCTCAGGCCGTCCGTGATGGGATGTCCACCCAACAGGTTTTGGACGATATGGCCCGCTTGCAACTTATCAACGGGATTATTAACGCTCCAGACCCTATCACCCGTCGCAAAGTTTTGCACCATAGCGAGCCTTATCTCAATCAGGAGCTTTACGAAGTAATTGACACTTTGAGCGAGCAAATGACCAGCGAAGGCAATGTCGAAATGGTACAGAGATTAGGCTGGGTGCGTGGCGAAATCGAACGCTACAAAAAAACTCAGCAAGACCGCCTGAAAAAATCAAAAGCTGAGTAACTGTTTTTTTGTAGGAGGGATTTCCAATCCCGATTTCACCCAGACCTATATTTATCGGGATTGGAAATCCCTCCTACATAATTATTAGTATAATGTTAATCAAGCTGGAAAGAGTAGTAAAAACAAAATGGCGATAACGCGAATTGAGCCAAAACCGGGACAAGAATCGGTCTGGGACTATCCGAGGCCGCCCCGTTTGGAAGATAGCAAAAAGCACGTACAGGTAATCTTTAACGGCGTGGTGATTGCCGATACGCTGCGGGCCAAACGAGTGCTAGAAACTAGCCATCCGCCAGTTTATTATATTCCGCCCGAAGATATTAAGCTGGAATATCTGAGCCAGACCGCCCGCCAGACCTTTTGCGAGTTCAAAGGCGGAGCTTCCTATTACACTGTAACAGTTGGTAACAAATCCGCCGATAATGCCGCCTGGTTTTACCCTGAACCTGATGCTGATTATGCCGGACTAAAAAATTATGTAGCGTTTTATCCGGGCCGGATGGAAGCCTGTTTTGTGAACGAGGAGCAGGTACAAGCCCAACCGGGCGATTTTTACGGCGGCTGGATAACTTCGGAGATTGTCGGCCCGTTCAAGGGTGGTGCGGGTACCTGGGGCTGGTAGAGTTTTCTTTTTCCAAACAAAAAGAGGGGGTATAACCGAGTCTGGTTATGCCCCCTCTTTTTGTAACTAATATTCATTTGTAGGAGAGATTTCCAATCCCGATAGAGACGAGTTTGGGTAAAATCGGGATTGGAAATCCCTCCTACATTAACACTGGTTGAGTAGTTACCTTTCTTTAGGCTTCTAGCGCGGGGAAGTGTTCACTATCGGCAAATAGCTGACGCTTTTGTCAATTAACTTGATAAAGCTAATTGCATTAGTGGGGCAAGCGTCCGCGCATAAGCCGCAACGGATACAGCGTTTTTCGTCCAATAGCATCCCGCTATACTCGGTTTGCAAATCGCGGCCAAGTTCGGGGACAACCCCGGTTTTGTTCCCCTCTAAATCCTGTGCCGGAATCATGTAAAGCACGTCGTAGGGACAGGCTTCCACGCACAAGCCGCACAAAATACACAAATCCGGGTCAATATCAATGTTATTCTGGCAAAGCAAGCAGCGCGAGGCTTCGGTCATACCTTGCTCACGGGTCAAGCCAAGTTCGACTTCTTCAAATGGATACTTGCGCCGCGTACCGGGCGAGAGCAAATCCATATGCTGCCGCTTCACGCCATCGTAACCCGCCGCGAAAATCGGGCGTTTGATCGGAATCGTTTCCAAGTCGGGGGCGAGTACCTGATTGGTTTTCAGATAGCGGTCTACCGTGAGGGCGACTTTATGGCCTTCACCCATTGCATGAACCACATCGCTTGCCCCGGTGTAAAAGTCTCCCGCCGTAAACAAGCCGGGAATATTGGTCATAAAAGTTTTCTGGTCGCGGTCTGGCCCGTCCCAGCTTTTAGCCTTTTTCATTTCGGGGTAATTCACATTGCGGCGTGAGCCGGAGACATCGGTCAGCCAGCTAGTATCAATATCTTGCCCCAACGCAGCCACTACCGTATCACATTCGTAGACGTATTCCGAGCCTTCCACCGGCACAGGCCGCCGCCTTCCACTGCTATCCGGCTCACCCAGTTTGTTACGAATCATTTCGATGCCCTTCATCGAGCCATCGGGGTTAAAAACAACCCGGTTTGGGGCGACCAAAAACTTGATTTCGATGCCTTCCGGCTCCATCAGCTTGATTTCTTCTTCGGTTGCGCTCATTTCGTCAATGGTGCGCCGATAAAGCATGGCAACTTTGGTCGCGCCCAATCTTACCGCCGAGCGCACACAGTCTACCGCCGTAAACCCGCCGCCAATTACCGCGACCCGCTTACCAATATCCGGCTTTAGACCCCGATTGTAATCCATCATAAATTTGAGGCCCGGCACGACCTGCGGATGGTCGTAGCCCGGAATAAGCTTGTTCTTGGAGTCAGTAATCGGTTTTTCCTTGTAAGTACCCGCCGCCATAATCACCGCGTTGTACTGCTCCATTAAATCGGTTAGCATAATATCACGGCCAATATAAGTATTTAACTTATATTCTACGCCCAGTGCCAAAATGTTAGCCTCGATTTCGGAGTCAGTTACTTCACGGGGCAAGCGATAATCGGGAATTCCGGCCCACAGTTGCCCGCCCAGCCGTTCCAAAGCTTCATAAATCATTACGCTATGTCCGGCTTCGGCCAAATCGCGGGCCGCCACCAATCCTGCCGGGCCACCGCCAATCACCGCTACTTTAGTGGGCAAGTGTCCGGCGGACCTGTTTAATTTTTTAGCATCCCGGAAGCCAAAATCGGCGGCTACCCGTTTCAAATCGCGGATAGCAATTGGCTCATCAATCAAGCAGCGACGGCAAATATCTTCGCAAGGGTGAGTACAAATCCGACCCATTACCCCAACCAACACGTTAGAATGGCGGTTGACTTCGTAGGCTTCGCCGTATTTGCCCTCGCTAATTTTTTCGATATATTCAGGTACATTGGTATCTACCGGGCAGTTAAATTGGCAGTTGACATTTTTCTTTAGCCACTGCGCGTTACCCGGTGCTACTTCAAATTTATTGCCCATTGCTCTCGGTACTCCTCTAGCTATTTTCTCGGACTATTTCTCAGATTTTCTTTCAGGTTTTATCTAGGATGCGAATAATTCGCTTAGTGCCAGCTTGAAGCCAGGTATTACATCTTCGCCATCAAGTCTTTGTGTCACTGAAAGGATGACAGGTTTTTCAACGTTCGGACGGTATACCCGTACCAACTTGTTATCCGGCTGGATAAACCAGACTAGCTGGACGTTATTTTTAAGGTAACGGTAACATTTTTCTTCCAGTTTTTTCAGGCTTTGCTCTTTGGACTGGATTTCGATTGCCAAATCCGGATATTGTGCGATTAAAGCTTTGCGGTCTGGCTTGCGGCTGGCTACCCAAAAAGATAAATCGGGCAAAGGGTTAAACGCGCCACCTTCCAGTTTTACGCTTACTTCTTGCCGCATTACACCCAGCTTTTCTTCCGGGTCGAACTTGAAATAAGCAATTCTGATAAAGTCGGCTATATCGCTATGCTCAAACTTGGGCATTGGCTTCTCAACCAGTTTTCCATCAACTAATTCGTATCGCTCGTTATATTGTGGCATGTTTACAAATTCAGCTACCGTAATATGCCCGATATTGGATTGTGCCGGTAATACCATAACTTCTGCTCCCGATTGGCAATCGTCCCAAGCCTTGAAAATTCTAACAGTTTAAATGTAGGAGGGATTTCTAATCCCGATAAGACGGATTCGGGTAAAATCGGGATTGGAAATCCCTCCTACATT
>JBBQGP010000008.1:0-53525 GCA_038323095.1 Chloroflexia bacterium
TCTCTGGCGACCCATCCACAATTTAAATCAAAACAAAAGAAGCTGAGGCAAAACCTGTCAAAACCTGAACTTTAGGAATGACTGAACTTGCCTCAGCTTTTTTATATTAAAGTTTAGCTTACAAGCTCAACGCGCTATAAATGAGTTTCCGTTGAAGCCTTAGCAGCAAGGTTTCAAAACGCACGGCCCTTAGCCTACTGCTTCATATATACTGTCAGCTATGCTTTATAGGGTACACTCAAAATTACAACTAAAACTGCTAGACCAATAGCTGCCAGCAAAAGAAAGAGAATTATTAGCACCATTAAAATAGGCCAACCGCGCTGCCTGCCTGCTTTATTTCTGGATTGACTAAAGGCAGGCTGAAACACTGCCAATCCATCAATTCCTGGTACATTACTTTCATCAAACAAAGTAGAAAAAGAGTAAGGTGCCGTTACTGCGTTTTCATAATTAAAGCTTGCTTCCGCCACAGGTTTTTCCAGGGTTAGCGGCGGTGAAGAATTTGAAGGGGTAGCCGAAGCCGCGATTTTATCCGAAGTTGTTTTATCCTTGTCCAATACTAACGACGGGGTACTAACGGGTTTGTTTGGCAGTAGATTTGGTAGAGCGGCGGTAACAGCTTCTTTACTGTTTTCTCTATTATTTTCTTTATTACTCCTAATTGCTTTGTTAAAAGCTTGGCTCATTTCATCTATCGTGCTGAACCGCTCTCCGGGCTGTTTTTGCAAGGCTCTGGTAATTACTAATTCGAGTGGCAAGGGTATTTGTGGGTCAGGCAAAGGCCCATTGTGTTGTTTAGAAAAACTCGTTTCTGAAAAAGGTAGCCGATTTGTAAGCAAATGATGTAGGATTACCCCTAAAGCATACAAATCGCTACGATAATCACTATAGCCCAACAATTGTTCAGGCGCGAGGTAGGGATTAGAACGAAGTGTTATTTGCTCGGCTGGCACAGCTCCAAAATCCTTCTCAATTTTTGCCGTTCCAAACCCGGCCACCAGCAAACGCTCTTCTTCCTGTAGCCATAGGCAAGCCGGATTAAGATTGCCGTGTATTATTTTAGAATGATGGGCAAAAGTTACCGCTTCAAGTAATTGTTGAAAAAGAGCCAGAGCAAAAGCTTGGGGCAATTGTCCTTGCCGCAGCTTTTGTTCCAAATTACTTCCCGTCGGGCAGGGTTGGACAAGATAAAAATAACCCGAAGTACGCCCATAATCAATTAAAGGCAAAATGCTGGGATGATTAAGTTGCTTTGAAGTTTGCAATTGCCGTTCAAAAGCTTCGTTGGTTTGCGGGTTCTGAAGCAAATCGGGATTAGTTGGGATTAGCTGAATAATAACCAACTGATTTTCGTTAGCTAAAACTTTGGCTAACCATAGATTCGGTAATTGATTCGGCAAAAGTAATTGCTTTAGCTGGTAAAGCTCGAATAATTTATTCTCAACTGCCATAAATTTGTCCCACCCATCACTATCATAGTTCCAGCAAACCATGACGCAAAGCCACTACTACGGCTTGCGTGCGGTCATTTACCCCTAACTTCCGAAAAATGCTTTTCAAATGAGTTCGTATGGTTTCTTCACCAACCACCAGAGCTTCGGCGATTTCCCGGTTATTTCGACCTGCTGCTACCGAGCGCAAAACTTCGCTTTCACGTTCACTCAGATTTTCACCAAAAGGCGTAGAAACGTTAGCTGGTGTATTCTTCAAGCCCTCGCTACTAGAACCTAATGCCGAGCCTAATTTTGCCATAACCTTACGTGTAACCGCCGGATGCAAATAAGCATGACCAGCGACGACTGCTCGGACGGCCCGCGCCAGTTCATCGGGAGTTACTTCTTTAAGAATATAACCATCTATGCCGATTTGAAGTGCCTCAAAAATAGTTGCATCAGCATCTACGCCAGTTAGAATCAGGATTTTGCAATTTAGGCCACTGGCTTTAATCGCCTGAGCCGCCTCCAGACCAGTCATACCTGGCATATTCAAATCCATTAGAATCAAATCTGGCTTTAACTGCTGGGCTAGTTTAATCGCCATCGCGCCGTTTCCCGCTTCTCCGCAAATTACAATATCATCTTCCAACCCCAGCACCATCGCCAGCCCTTTGCGTACTACTTCATGGTCATCTACCACCAGCAACTTTATTACCCGGCCACTTTCGCCAGGCCCGGTTTCATTTAAATTAAAATCATTCATTTCAGAAAAAGTTTCCATTTTATGCTGACCTGCGAGCCGATTCACTAAGTTGAGATAAAGGCAAACGGGCAACCAGCTTTGTACCAGCACCCGGTGCGCTCTCAATCTTTAATGAACCGTTTAGTTGTTCCAAACGTTCCCGTATATTGGGTAGACCCATTCCCCCGCTCTCAGTTTTCTGCCGGGACTGGCTGGGGTCAAAACCGCGCCCGTTGTCACTTATTCCCAGTTCAATTTCGGTTTGGGTTCGGCTAATAGTAAGGCGGACTTGCTTTGCCCCTGAATGTTTAACGGCATTAGCCAATCCTTCCTGCAAAATTCGGTAAAGGCTTTTTTGAGCTTCCCGTTCCAGCATAAAATCCTGACCTTTGATTTCCAGAAAAATCTCAAACGGATAAAGCTTGCCAGCCTTCTTTAGATAGCTTTGTACCAGCTCCACAAAATCGGTGCTACCACTTTCTTCATTCCACAAATCGTAAATGATAGCGCGAACGCTGCCGAGTGTATCATACGCCAGAGCTTGCAAATCGCCCAAACGAGTACGTGCTTCCTGCGGGTTTTTATCCATAATTTTAAGACAGCCGCTCAAATTAAGGGCAATCCCAAAGAGCGATTGCGCTACTACATCGTGCATATCCATCGCAAGACGGGCGCGTTCGGCTTCCACCGCCAAAGCCTGATTTTGCTTTAGGCTACCTAACATCCGGGCCATTTGTTCAGCCAGCAGCGACAAAAGCACCCGTTGCTCGGTTTCCGCCCCATCTGATTGCTTTGGTACGGCCAACACCCCAAATTGCTCTCTTTTGTAAATTAGTGGCACTAACCAATAAACCCGGTTGTTTTTTTCCACTGGCAAAACTTCGCTACCGGGTCGCCATAATGCCTGGACTGGTTCAGCTATTTCAGGCGCGACAGAATTAAGCCATTCGCGGGCGACTGCTCCCTTCAAAAGCAAAACTTCCTGACCGGGAGTATTACGCTGTCCCTCAAAAGTACGGCTGCTATCCAGAAAACGGCCCAAATACTGCAAAGCCATTTGTTCAATTTGGGTTGGGCTGCTACCCTCTTGCAGTACCCGGTTAAAATGGGCCAGCTTATCCAGACGGCGGTTAGCCTGTTCCAAAGCTTGATGCTGGTAATCAAAAGAGCTTCGGTAACGTTCAAGGGTTGCACTATGATGGCGTAAGAGCCGCGAAACTACCGTCATATAGGCAAACAGGGTGGCAGTTACCACCAGTAAAGTTAAATTTACTACCGGGGTGAGCCAATTTCCGTTCATTCCACCCAGCCACAATCCGGCGATAAGCCCGGCCAGGTAGCTTGCTCCCAAAATCAGGGTACTAATAGTTGCGCCCCGTAACCCAAAGAAAAAAGCACACTGAAATATCCCGGTCAAACTATAGAGATAGTAAGGCGAAGACCAGACCCCACCAATATTATTTAAGAGGGCATCCACTAAAAGCTCGAAAACTATCAAGGTCAGGATATAAGGTCGAGCCGGAAGCAAAACTAAACCGCCGTTAGAAGTTTTCTTTTGTGTAACCGATTTAAAGTAAAAATAAAGCAGAGTTTGCAGAATAAGATTGACCAGAGCCAGGCCGTAAAACGCCCCGGATAGTTCCGGTTCACTACTAATCGAGGTTAATAAAGTAATTGTAGGGGGTATAATTGCCAGCCATCGGTAAAAAGCGACCCAGCCTAATATTTGCTGCTCGTCTAAAGGTAACTTAGAATTGAGGGCTTTTAACCTTAATACCGCCATATTTTCTCCATCCCTACCTTACTACTCGACCAAATCCTGTTATTTGTATAGCAACGCTTGTGCCTAAAAACTTTTTCATTTAATCACCCCCTCAAACAGAACCTATCACCCAGTCGGGGGATATTCGTCAAAGCTGAAAACTGGTTTAATATCTTTGGGCAAACTACTAAAGCGTAATTCTTAGCCCTGACGCTAAAGCTTAAACCGGGCAACATCCTCGCTATCACTGCTTTCTATTTCTCACTACTTTTCAGTTTTCTTTACTTTCTAGCTTTTACTTTCTAGCTTTTACTTTCTAGCTTTTTAACTTGTATTTGTGAATTTCAGTATTAGGTACAAGTTCTTAATAGGGTGGCTGGCCTTTGCCAGAAATAGGAAATGGGAAATTTTGGAGAGATTGAGGGTATATGGTAATGGAAAAGCAAATTCAAAAATTACTGGTAGTTGTACCAACTTACAACGAATGCGAAAATATCGGCCCACTGGTTTCACAAATTTTGGCACAAGGGTCAGATTATGAAGTTCTGATTGTAGACGACAATTCGCCCGATAATACCGGCCAGATAGCCGATGAACTGGCGGCGGCAAACCCGGCCAGAGTTCATGTCCTGCACCGGGCTGGCAAACTAGGGCTGGCATCCGCTTACTTGCAAGGCTTTGAGTACGGGCTGGCGGGTAGCTACGATTACATTTTCCAGATGGATGCCGATTTTTCGCATCAGCCGCACTACTTGCCAGAATTGGCGGCAGCAGCAAGGCGAACCGGGGTTTCGATTGGTTCAAGACTGACGGCGGGCGGTGGAGTCCAGAATTGGCCCTGGTATCGCAAATTCATTAGTCGGGGTGGCAGCTTCTATGCCCGCAAGATGCTGGATTTGAAGGTACAGGATTGTACTGGCGGCTTCAAGTGCTTTGGGCGGGCCACTCTACAGGTCTTGAATTTAGCGGAACAGGTACAGTCAAGGGGTTTTGGTTTCCAGGTAGAAGTAAATTGCCTGTGCGAGTGGTACGGCTACGAGATAGCGGAAGTACCAATTATCTTCCCTGACCGGGTAGCTGGCAAAAGCAAAATGAACCGCAAAATTTTTATCGAAGCTTTGCAATTGGTCTGGAAGCTGCGGGCCAGCCAGAACCAGCGTCAGCGTCAAGCTTTGGCCGGCTTGCGCCAAACTTTAACTCAAGTTAGCAATTATGGCCTCAGACTACCTGAATTCGAGGATGTATCGAAGAAAGTAGCAGCCTGGGAAAGGAGCGAGGCATGATAAATCAGCTCGTCCGGCTTGTCCCGGCCTTTAGCCGCTTTCTAATGGTTGGCTTGAGTGGTACGCTGGTGAATTTGGGAGTGCTGTGGTTACTGGCCGAAAATATCGCTATGCCACGTTTAATCGCGGTGATAATCGCTACCGAAATCTCGATTATCAATAACTTTGTCTGGAACGATTGCTGGACGTTCAAGAGTAACTCAGACTTGCCGATTATTACCCGGTTCTGGCGGTTTCAGTTAATTACCAGCCTGACCGCCGCTCTAACGATTGGTTTGTCACTGTTCTTGAACAATACTTTGCAGGTGCATTACTTGCTGGCACAGGCTGTCGCTATCGGACTGGCGACCATAATAAATTTTGGAATAAACACAAGAGTAACCTGGAGGATGGTGGAGTGAATTTTTGGGATTACATTTTAATAATCGGGTCGCTAATTCTGACAGCTCAATCCATTTATTCTACCGCTTTGATGCTTTACGCCTGGGAAGATGAAGAAAAACAGGCCCGCAATCAAGCCCCGAAAACGTTTGAGCAGCCGCGTTTGAGCTTTACGGTTTTGCTCCCGGCCCGTCACGAAGAAGCGGTGATTCAGGATACGATTCAGCGGGTGGTCGATTTGAACTACCCCAGCGAACTGGTACAGGCTTTAGTGGTTATCGAGGCAGGCGACACTGGCACGATTGCTAAAGTTAATGAAAAGCTGGCAAGCCTGCAAGAACAGGGCATCCGGCAGGTGCGCCTGATTACTTTTAGCGAAAAGCCGATTAACAAGCCACACGGCCTAAATATCGGGCTACGCCACGCGGTAGGCGACGTAGTAACAATTTTTGACGCGGAAGACGAGCCGCACGCCGATATTTTGCATCTGGTCAATACTGTAATGAGTCGCCGGGATGCGCCGGTAGTGCAATGCGGGGTGCAGCTAATGAATTACGCCGACAAATGGTTTAGTGCCTTGAACGTACTGGAATACTTTTTCTGGTTCAAGAGCCGTCTGCACTACCATTGCAAAGCCGGAATGGTTCCGCTTGGCGGCAACACTATCTTTATCCGGCGCGATTTAATCGAACGACAAATGGGCGGCTGGGATCAGAATTGCTTGACCGAGGATGCCGAACTTGGTATCCGGCTAAGTACGGCGGGTATACCAATTCAAGTAGTTTACGACGATAAATACGTCACCAAAGAGGAAACGCCAACCAGCGTCGCCCAATTCATCAAGCAGCGCACTCGCTGGAATCAAGGCTTTTTGCAAGTTTTGTTCAAGCAAGGCTGGCGCAAACTGCCCAACTTGCGGCAACGCTTACTGGCTTTCTATACGCTGGCCTTTCCGCTCTTTCAAACCGGCATGATGCTGTATTTGCCGGTTAGTATCTGGATGATGTTTTTTGTCAAAGTACCGATTGCGGTAGCGATTGTTAGCAGTCTGCCGCTCTATATGGTAATTCTGCAATTTATCATTAGTCTGGTGGGCTTGTACGAATTTACGTCGGTTCACAAATTGCGCCCGTCCTGGCTTTCGCCCTTAAAGCTGGCCCTGTCTTATATGCCCTATCAGTGGCTACTTAGCTACGGAGCTTTACGAGCGGTTGCGCGACATTTACGCGGTATTAACAACTGGGAGAAAACCGCTCATATTGGAGCGCACCGGACCGCTACCGCTCCGGCTATGCTGCTCCCTAACGCCCAAATGCAGCCACATTCGGATTTTGAGCCTTTTGAAATTGGCCCGGCTATCAAAGCCAAAAATTATCGACGAGAGGAAATCGCCTGATGGACGAAATGTTGAATTCAAAGCGTGGGTCGCTTGAGGTGACTACTCCGCTTCCGATAATCAAGCCGCAAACAGTTTCAAACCACCAAACCGCTCCATTTGAAACGGCGGCTTTGGCGGATTACGTTCCTGCTCTGCGCCCTCGTACCAGTTTAAGCCAGCGTACTGCTCCCTTGCCAATTTTGAAACATTTTCGGCCAGCCGTCGCCCCGGTAATCACCCCTGCGCCTGTGCCGGAGCTTGATTTGGCCCGCGACAGTGCCAGTATTCCGGCGGGGGCAACTAATCAGTTAGCTATTCCAGTGATAATCGGGCGCAACTGGCCGGGTTTGGTACAGGACGAATCCGGGCAAGCTAACCAAATAATCCGGGCTTTTCAATGGGTCAAAGGCGAAGTATGGCTAGTGCTGGGTCTGGTGCTGGTTGGGTTGGTGGCGCATAGCCTGAATATGTTTAACTTCCCGTCGTTGAGCCGCTTTGATGATGAAGGAATTTATGTTTCGCAAGCCTGGTCGGTTTTGCGGATGGGTCAGCTTTCGCCTTATTCCTACTTTTACGACCACGCGCCGGGCGGCTGGTTGCTGTTAGCAAGCTGGATGGGACTAACTGGCGGGCCGCTTACTTTTGGTAGCGCGATTGATAGCGGGCGCGTATTTATAATGCTGCTTCACGTAGCGATGATTCCATTGCTTTACGCTATCGCCCGCAAGCTCGGTTGTCGGGTAGGGGCGGCGACGCTGGTAGTTTTGCTTTTTTCAATTTCGCCCTTAGCTGTAATGTACCAGCGTCTGGTCTTGCTCGATAATATTATGATGTTCTGGCTGCTCCTTAGCTTGAATTTGTTACTGGATGAACGCGGACGATTGAGCCGTCAGGTACTGAGCGGAGTTTGTTTCGCGCTGGCAATTTTGAGCAAGGAAACCGCCGCTTTTGTGCTACCGGCCTTCCTGTTTATTGTCTGGCAAAACCGCTGGCAGCATCATGGCGGATTTAAGTTCTTAGGCTGGTTTTTGCCGATGCTGACCGTCGCCAGTCTTTACCCGCTTTTTGCTTTGTTCAAGGGCGAATTGCTTCCGGCGGGCTATTCACTGGGCTTCTTTATCTTCAACCTTGAAACGCCGTCCGACAAAATCTCTTTGCTGGATGCCTTGAAGTGGCAGGCCAGCCGGGGCGGAAACGGTGAATTCTGGCGATTGTTAAGCGGCGAATGGTTAAAGCACGACCCGGTGTTAGTTCTGGGCGGGATGCTGGCGATTGGGTTAAATTTGCTACGAATTTTTCGAGGCGAAAAAATGGCCTTTGCTACCGGCTTACTGGGACTGTTGCCCTTGTATTATCTGGCGCGGGGTGGTCTGGTCTTTGATTTCTACGTTATCTTTGCTATTCCCTTCTTAGCCCTGAATCTGGGAATACTGATTAGTCCCTTTCTGGCTCGTCTGCCGCGCCAAATGGCGATAGCTGCGGTAGCAATCGGGGTAGCGGCTTTAGTTGGTGGTTACTTGGGTGCAAATACTTTACAACCGCTTTACACTCAGCAGCCCGACCTTGCCAGAAAGGAAGCTTTGACCTGGATAAAGCAAAATCTGCCCGCCGATAGCCGGATTGTGACCCGTAACGATATGTGGACGGATTTGCACGAGAACGGTTCGGGTGGCCCGATTTTTCCAAACGCGCATAGTCATTGGAAAGTCGCCCTTGACCCGGCGGTCAAAGACGTTATTTTCCATAGCGATTGGCATAATCTGGACTATATTATTGCCAGCAATAACTTTGTCGAGGATATGACCGACGCTAAAGCAACCATGATACTGGATGCCTTAAATCACGCCAGCCTGATTAAAAGTTGGGAGAGCGATGGCAATAAAATAGAACTTTGGAAAGTGAACAACGGGCAGCAAGCTACCAGCAACACCGAAACTCAGAAAATTTTGGGTGATGTTTCTAACTATCTGGAGCAGCATTTTGAAATTAGTGGCGGGGCTTATGCCAATAGTAACGGGGTGGTTACTTCGGATAATCAGGCCAACGCTATGCTACGGGCGGTCTGGACGGGCAACCGGGCCGAATTTGAACGAGTTTGGAAATGGACGCAAGCTAATCTTTTTACTAAGGATAATCGTTTGGTTTGGCAATGGCAGAAGGGTAAACAGATTAACACTGCCAGCAATGCCGAAGGTGATACCGATATGGCCTTAGCCCTGCTGCTTGCCAGCAAACGCTGGGGCAACCAAAGCTGGCAGGAAGCCGGACAAAAGCTCCTGAAAATTATTTGGGATAACGACGTAGTCAGGGTCAACGGCAAGTTTTACGTAGCGGCGGGCGATTGGGCCACGCAGGACGAAGTTATAACTATCAACCCGGCTTACTTTGCGCCCTACGCTTATCGCATCTTTCAGGAAGCTGATTCGGCCCATAGTTGGCAAGCTTTGATTGAACCGGGTTATAAGATGCTGTTCGATTTGTCATCTAATAAGCTGGGAGCGACCCAGGCGGCGGGCCTATTACCAGACTGGATTGGGCTAGAGAAAGCCACCGGCGAATTTGTACCGCTAAAAACTTCTGGTAAGGATTTGACCCGCTTCGGCTACGAAGCCCCGCGCACTTACTGGCGAATTGCCCTTGATATGGCCTGGTCAGGCGATGGTCGAGCCAAGACTTATTTAGAGCAAGCCGGATTTTTGCGGGATGAAGTTAATCGTAAAGGGTCGGTCAGTGCCAGCTATGCCCACGATGGCAGCTTACTGGAAAAACCCGCCAGCTTGATAAGTAGCGGTGGCGCATTGATGGCTTTGCAAACGCTCGACCCGGTAGCGGCCAATCGTCTCTACGCCGGGCAAGTGCTGGGAACTTTAAGCCAGAGCAAGTCAGGAGCTTACTGGGATAACCCGGACGATATTTACACCCAGCAATGGGGTTGGTTTATGGTGGCCCTTTATGCTAACGCTTTGCCGGATGTCTGGCACGCTCAGGGCTAGAATTTTAGAAACAGAAACAGAAACAAAAGGGAGAAAAGGGAGAAATTTTATGCGGATGCAACAAACTCTTGTTTTCAGGGCAAGCGGGTCGGGTCAGAAGTTTCGGCTTGACCCCGCCAAACGTTTGATTTTGCTGACGATTGGCCTGCTGGGACTTATATTATTAGGAACGGTGCTTGGTGCTGGCTTACCACAACCTGACGTGATGGTAAGCCAGCCGCTACCAGCAGCGATTGAACGGGAAAAGTTAGTGCCAGCTCCGAGTCGCGTTGTGGACACAAGCGGCGGGCAAGTTGGCTTGGTGACTGGTACTCAATCTGAGGGAAATTCTAAATCTGGGGAAGATTTGTGGTCGGGTTTGGTTGGCTTGAGCGGAAAGAACCAATCTGAAACAAATTCAGCAAACACAAAGTAAAATTCGTGGATGTGGCAAAGGTGAGGTGGTTTATGCGAGACAGGAAGCTGGGAAGAATTCAGGTAAAACAAGTGCTGGCTAATTTTGACAGCCGGACACGACTTGGCTTGTTTATTGGCGGGGTTGCAATACTAGCTGGCTTGGGCTTGCTGCTGGGATTTCTGGTTATTCAGCTTGTCAAAGTAAAACCAGTCGCAAGGGTTGAAGCAATTACGGTCAGCAAAATTGCCAGTGTTACAAATGAGCCACAAACTAACCCTCTGGCTACCGTTACACCGATAGCTAAAACTCCGGCTGTTTCAGCTTTGGTAGTAGCTCAAGAAGCAACGGCTACCCCAACCAACCAGCCCTCTTTGGTGGTTGGCTTCGAGGGTAGCCCGGTAGCTGGTAGTCAAGCAGTTGCTGCTACTAGCACGCCCTTTAGCACAATTAGCGTTGAAAAAGTTAATACAGTAGCTTCTACCAAAGCAGAGGCCACTCCTACTCCCAGCACAGCCGCTACGGTAGAAGCTACTGAAGTTCCGGCTATCGCTACCGCTACGGCAGAAGCTACTGAAGTTCCAGCTACCGCTACCGTTTTGCCCGCAACTGCTACCGTTCAACCTACCGCCACGACTGCGCCTCCGACTGTAACTGCTACACCCGCCCCCGCTAATCCAACCAGGAAGCCAACTACAGTTAGTAAACCAGTTGCCCAGCCCACCGCCACATTTACGACGCAACCCACCGCCACGTTTACGACCCAGCCTACTGCTACATTTACGACCCAGCCTACTGCTACATTTACGACGCAACCTACCGCCACAGCCGTACCTTCAACCACTATTCCGGCTACCGTTACCGCTACAAATACCGCAAAGCCAGTTCAAACTGCAATTACGACAACGGCTACTCCTAATACTGCTACAAATTCGGCCAGTCTGAGTCTAGCGGTACAATATCGTACCAGCAGCGACAAAAACAAAATTAGTGAAATCAGGCCCGAATTTGTGCTGGTCAATCAGGGCAGCGAGGCTATATCGTTAAATGAAATAAGCTTGCGCTACTGGTACACGGGCGACGGAGACCAGCCCCAGAAATTTTGGTGTGATTACGCCTTACTGGGCTGTGAAAATTTGAAAGGCACTTTTGTAAAGTTAGACCAGCCTCACAAGGACGCGGATAGCTACCTTCTGCTTACTTTTGGAAGCGGGGCGGGCAGTTTGAAGGGCAATAGCAGTAGTGACGAAATAAAAGTGCGGCTTTCCAAAGAGGATTGGTCGGAGTATCAGCAAAACAACGATTATTCGTTTGATGCTTCTAAAAAGAATTTTGCTAACTGGCAAAAAGTTACTATTTATAGAAATGGCGTTTTAATCTGGGGAACTGAGCCGGAAGTGACCAGGAAAAGCTAATCCTGAGACACAAAATCCAGGCTGTTGATAAGTATATAAGGCACACCCAGATAACCGTTCCAGGGGGTAAGGTTACGCAAGGTGAGGGTATTTATGCCAGCTTTAAGCACACTATTCGGTACGGTAATCGTCATTTCATCCCAGTAGCGACTTGCCCCGCCCTCGCCGTTATCCCCGCTGCGTACATTTGGAAAAGTCGTTACATCATCATAAATAACCGTGTTATTTATCAAAACTTGCATACGACAATGCGGAGCTAATTCATCATCCAACCCGACTAGCTTCAAAAATATTTTTCGGTCTGGTAGCGACTGGATATTCAAACTAACTGTACCTTCGTTATAGTCACTTCCAGCACCATAAAGAGCAATTTCGGGTCGTCCATACAGCACACCATCATCCCGCTTGTATGACCCTTTTAATTGATAAGGGCTAAAGTTAGTTTTAGCTGAGGGGTCTGTTCCGCTATTTTGGGTAGCGGCGCGGGTTGCAACGGTAGCAGTAGGCGCAGGACGGCTAGTGACAGTAGCGAGAGGTGTAATATTGTCGGACGTGTTTTGCAAAGCAGGAGTTATTAATGTTATCACTGGCGGGTTGGTTTCTTGAGCCGCCGGAGTAGGGCTATTGGTTTTAGGAATTGGGGTTACAGTTGGCAATAGAACCAAAACAGGTCTATCTGTGCTGGTAGCGGGCGGCTCAGTTGGCTTCGCACTGGAACGGCTTTCTGAAACAGGCGCAGAATTGCTATTCAAACTGCTCACCAACCAGGCGGTAGCTGCCAGCACTAATGCCGCTAGTCCTACTATCAATAAAATTCCCAGTGGACTGATAGAAGAAATGGGAGAAGTTTTGGGCATTCCTAATACCGGGTTAGGTACATTTTCGTCAGGTGAATTTAATGGAAAGCCACAACTCGAACAAAAAGCGTTAGTCCCTGTATTAAGTTTGTAGCAGTTCGAGCATCTTTTAGTCATGGCTTTATTCTCACTCATTTATTTGTAATACTTTAGCTGTTTTAATCAGCTTGTATAATTTTCAAGTATTAGCCTTTAATCTCCTGACTAATAGAAGGCAAGTTTTATGCCTATCACTTTTAAATTTTTAAGGTGCAAATTTGCCAGCTACATATTTTAGAAGCGTTACAAAAATAGTAATAAACCATTAGCAAGCGAGCAAAACCCATTGTTAGCACGGTCATTCTGAGGGACGATTAGCAGCCGTTTTAGGCTAAAGTGGGTCTAAGCGAAGAATCTTCGTAACTATTTAGCCAGCGTCAATGTAGGAGGGATTACCCTTCCCGATAAAGACGGGTTTAGGTAAAATCGGGATTAGAAATCCCTCCTACACCTGAACAGTTACGAATCTTCTTGACTAAGCCGGGTTTACAGGCCAAAATTGAGGTTAGGGTAGAGAATCCTTCGCTTGAACACGAATTAAGGAGCTGGCTGCTAAACTTCGCTCAGAATGACGGGTCAAGTACCAGGCTCAAGTCAAAAAGTATGTGGTAACAAAAGCCTAAAAGTCATTTTGAGGTAGTGGTAAAACGAGGTGGAAAACTAAATTATTAACGAACTTAAGCTGTAATTGCTATAATTTCTTGGGCTGTAAGTTCGTCTGTAATCAGGATTTGGAGTAATCCGGCTTCTAAAATGCCACCTAGAGCATGAACTTTCTCACTGCCGCAAGAGATTGCAATCAGGCAAGGGCAGCGTTGTAATTGCTCCCAGGTAGCACCAATTGCCCGACCTGAGTAAGCTTCATCTACTAACTGACCCTCTTTTGTAAAAAAGTGGCCGCAAATGTCCCCAACTGCTCCGGCGGCTTCCAACTGGTCAACCTGGTCGGGTCGCAATAAACCATTTAATTCTAGTGGCGAACCCCGTAGCTGACCAATACCCAATAAGGCCAAATCCAATTTTTCATAAAAGGGCAGCACCTCACTAACTACCGAGGTTGTAAGCAACTTATCTGCCAACTCCTTGTCGTCTACCAGAGCAGGCGCGTTAAGATAATAAGCGACCCCGCTATACATGTCAGCCAGAATACGGGTGAGTTCTACGGAACGGGTGGGAGAGCGTTGCATATTATCGGCACCGAATATCTGAATAATTTTATTTTTGCGAGGAGAAGCCAGACCTTCGAGTGCGTTTACCAATTCGGCCAGCACTCGTCCTTGACCAACTCCAATTACCATTTCTGGTTTTATCAAACTATCGATGTACGAAGCGGCAGTATAGCCGATGATTTGCCGAACTTTATTCTCATCCGATATATGGGCTGGAATATTTGCGACAACCGCTTCCTTAAGATTATAGCGTTGACATAATAATCCTTCGAGCGAACGGTTACGATTTTGTGGCACAATAGTAATACGCACAATTCCCTCTTCTCGCGCTCGATTAAGTAAACGCGAAACGGTGCTTGACGATATACCAAGTTGTTTAGCTATTTGAGCCTGAGTTTTATTTTCAATGTAATATTTCTCGGCTACTCGTACCATTAAATCCAAATCACCGGGAGTGGTTGTATAGTCCGTCATAACCTTTACTCTTTCTTTATTCTGGCCTACAATTATATTATCACAGATTCTAGATTTTGTGCGAAATTTCCCACCCTCTGCAAGATTTTGCAAAAATCCTTGACAAAATAAAACAGCTATGCTACTATGCAAATATCTTCATTGAGCGCACAATCATGCAGTAAAGGTTAATAAAGTGAAAATAACCAGAGGTAAATTTGATGGGATTAACGCGATAGCCAATCAACAGGGTGTTATTGCTGCCCTTGCAATTGACCAGCGTAGCTCACTCAAGAAAATCTTGGTTAAAGCCACCAACCGTGAGGTTAGCAACGATGAAGTACGCCAGTTTAAAAATCAAGTCACACAGACGCTTACTCCCTATGCCAGTGCCGTTTTACTTGATGTGGAGTATGGGTTAGAAGCCTTAAATCACCGCGCTCCCAATTGTGGGGCGTTATTGGCTTATGATAAAAGTGGTTACGACCCAAACCTGAAGGGCCGGATTCCCGATGTACTGCCCCGCTGGTCGGTGCTAAGGTTAGTAGCACTTGGGACAAACGCCGTGAAAATAATCATATATTATAATCCTGATGATGACGAAAGCATTAATCAAACCAAGTATGCTTTTGTAGAACGAATTGGAGCAGAGTGTCAGGCGGCAGATGTCTCTTTCTTTTTGGAAGTAGTCAGCTATAGCAGCGAGATAGAGGACGAAAAAAGCCTCGCGTTTGCTCTTATTAAACCGGCCATAGTTAAAGCGGCGATGCTCGAATTTTCCCGGCCTCAGTACGCGGTAGATGTGCTAAAAGTAGAAGCTCCTGTGAATATGCGCTATGTTGAAGGTTCAAAAGCTAATCTTGATGGGCAGGTTGCCTATAGCCGAGAGGAAGCTAAAGCCTATTTTCTGGAAACCTCTCAGGCGGCGGCAGTCCCTTTTATTTATCTTAGTGCCGGAGTTAGTGAGGAAGTATTTCGCGAAACTTTAGAACTGGCCGCCGAAGCCGGAGCTTCCTTTGCCGGAGTGCTATGTGGGCGTTCTACCTGGCAAGGTGGCGTGGCGGCTTATGCTCAGAGCGGGGATGCCGCTCTGAAAACCTGGCTACAAGAGCAGGGTGTACGCAATATCGAGGCTCTTAATACTGTTCTAAATCGTTGTGCTACTCCCTGGTGGAATGTTTATGGCGGGAAAACCGCGATTGAGGTAATTGACAAGTAGCATTAAAGCTTGTTTGATTGCCAATTTAGGGTTAGTGCCAAAATTCTTGATGTTGAAACGAGGCTAGGACGAACAAAATGCCGCTTGTAGTAATGGCTGGTTTGCAGGGTACAGGCAAAAGTACCCTTGCTCGTGAGATGCTCAAGTTTTTGGAGGGAATCGTTTTAGATAAAGATGTGATACGAGCTGCCCTTTTCCCTCCTTCATATTTGGAATACTCGACCCGGCAAGACGATTTTTGCTTTTCGCTAATGCTTGAAGTGGCCGAATATCTTTTGCAACAACATCCCGGAGTCTTGGTAATTTTGGACGGCAGGACGTTTTCAAAAACCTATCAGTTAGAGCAAGCTAGTGAATTAGCTGAAAAACTGTCGGTTCCAGTGAAGATAATTGAGTGCGTTTGTTCCGAAGAAGCGGCCAAAAAACGTCTGGAACACGATAATTCAAAAGGTACTCACCTTGCCACCAACCGAAACTTTGCTTTATATCTTTCGGTAAAAGAAAAATTTCAACCTATTGCTGAACCAAAACTGGTAGTGGACACCAATAACAAGTTAGAAGAGTGTGTACAGCTTTGCTTGTCATACTTGGGTATAGAAAATAACTCCGCAACTTCTAATTCTGGAATACCAAAGCAGGTATTCCAAAGCAAAGAAGACTAAATCTTAAGTTAATTAGAACAATTGACATTTAATCTAATCAAGGAGGAAAAGATGAGTCAGGATGAATCGAAGTCGAAAAATTTAACCCGTCGGAAGTTTTTAAAAGGGGCAGCCGGTTTAGTAGGCACGGCAGCTTTGTTATCAGCCTGCGGCGACCCCACCGCCACTACCCCGCCCGCCGCCGCGACTACGGCAGCAGCAGCGGCAGCAACTACGGCGGCGGCAGCAGCAACTACAGCAGCAGCAGCGGCTGGTGGTAAAAAACCGCTTATTGCTTTGATTCAGGGAGTCAAAGGTGATCCTTTCTATGTGACAATGGAAAAAGGCGCACGCGCTAAAGCTCAGGAACTTGGGGCAGATTTGATTGTGGATGGCCCGGCCCAGTTCGACGCGGTGTTGCAAACTCCAATCGTAGATGCCATGATTGCGCGTGGTATCAACGCTCTAATTATCGCTGCCTGTGATAAGCAAGCCATGATTGCGCCCTTAAAGCGGGTTAGTGATGCCGGAATCAAAGTTATCTCGGTAGATACTTTCATTGGTGATGGAGATTACGATAAAGGTTCGGTGACTTTCCCGATTTCCTACATTGGTTCTGATAATGCTCAGGGGGGCAAAATTGCCGGAGACGCGCTAATTAAAGCGATTGGCGGCAAGGGCAAAATCTATATTCAAAACGTCAAACCTGGCATCAGTACCACCGACCAACGTGAGCAGGGCTGCAAACAGGCAATTGATGCTAGTGGCGGAGCAGTGACCCTGGCGGCAGTGGATTATAACGGCGATAGTGCAGCCAAAGCCGCCGAGCAAACTTCGGCCATTCTCCAGCGTTCTCCCGATATTGCCGGAATATTTGGTACTAACCTCTTTAGTGCCGAAGGTGCGGCGCAGGCGGTCAAGAACATCAACAAGCAAGGAAGCATAAAAATTGCTAACTTTGATGCTCCTGAACAAGCTATCAAGGATTTGCGGGATGGCAATATTGATTTGGTGATTGCTCAGAAGCCAGGGGAAATGGGCAGCACCGCCGTGGATTACGCCGTCAAAGCTATCAAAGGGGATGTTAGCGGGTTGAAAAAGCGGGTAGCCACTGGCTATGTCGTAATTGATAAAACCAACATTGATTCTCCCGAAGCTCAGGCTGCTGTTTACAAAAGTAGCTAGGATTTGACATTGGTAATCCTCGCTTAATAAGCGGGGATTACTTTTAAAAAGAGATTATCTAAAAGAGATTATCTAATGGTTGCACTAACACAGAGGTTAGTAAAATGAAGGTAGAAGAAGCAAAAGTTCTTCCTGCAAAGTTGCGGCAAGCCCGTAGCCCACTTGAGCTTATCGGGCAGCTATGGGCCTGGCTGTTTTTATTATTGCTGCTAATCATTTTCTCGATTACCGGGCAAGGCTTTTTTAGCCTCCTTAACTTTCAAAATATCGGCGCAAACATGGCAATCGTCATGATTATGGCTTTAGGCCAGACTTTCGTGATTATTTCAGGCGGTATCGACCTTTCTACCGGCTATGTAATGGGCCTGGCAACGGTAGTAGCCGCCCTGGTCATGACCAATCTTGGCGCGGATTGGCCTTTGATTGCGGTAGCCCTTTTGGGTATAGCGGCGAGTGCCGTAGCGGGTCTAGTTCCCGGCTTTATCAATGGAACTATTATCGCCCGCTTGAAAGTACCACCCTTTATTGTAACTTTGGGGATGCTAGGCATTGCTCGTGGAATTGGTTTTATCTTTTCTGGCGGGCAACCAGTTAGTATCCAAACTAAGGGTTTAGGTCAAATTGGCAATGGCTACTTGCTTTATTATCATCCTGATACTGGTCTCAGTTTTTTTAATCTACCTCAAGGACTTCGCCAGGAACAGCTTCGCGAAGTTACCAGCATCCTGCCGCATCCGCTTACGATTATGATTGTACTTGTGCTGATTTGCCACTGGATTTTGAGTCGAACCCGGTTTGGTCAGCATACTTATGCCGTCGGTGGTAATCAAGAAGCCGCTTTACGGGCTGGAATTCCAGTCGCCTCCCATACTATTAAAGTTTATATGCTGGCCGCTTTGTTAGCGGGGTTGGCCGGGGTGCTTTATTCCTTCCGTTTTACTAATGGCGCGGCCAATGCCGGTGATGCTTTACTTTTAGATTCAATTGCGGCAGTGGTTATCGGCGGGGCCAGCCTTTTTGGTGGAGAAGGCACAATAGTAGGTACGTTGATTGGAGCTTTAATTATTGCCGTTATTCAAAACGGTTTGGTAATTTTGGGAATTAATCCTTTCTGGCAGTTCGTAGCTATCGGTGTAGTAATTATTCTGACCGTTCTAATTGATCAGGCTAAAGCACGTGTCTTAAAATAAGCTAAAAAGCAACTAAAACAGGTAGCGGTAAAAAGCCAAAGAATAAAAGGTTTTATCATGACAACTGACAGACAGCCAATTTTGCAGTTAAAAGAGGTCTCCAAACGCTTTGGTGGTTTAATAGCGGTAAATCAGGTAAGTTTGGAGATTTATCCGGGCGAGGTAGTCGGCCTTTTAGGTGATAATGGAGCAGGTAAATCAACTCTGATAAAGTTAATTTCTGGAGTATATCAATCGGACGGCGGCCAGATGTTTTATCAGGGTAAAGAAACCCATTTTTCGTCACCCAAAGATGCCCGGCAACAGGGTATCGAAACAATCTACCAGGATTTAGCTTTGTGCGAAAATTTGGATGCCAGTGCTAATATTTTTTTGGGCCGGGAGCCGGTACGCCGCACCCTGGGTTTGTTCAATCAGGTGAATCGGGAATATATGTTGACCGAATCCAAGCAAGTGCTAGACCAGTTAGATATACAAATCCCCAATTTGCGCCGCCCTATCCGTCAGATGTCAGGTGGACAGCGTCAGGCGGTTTCGATTGCCCGCGCTGTTTATTGGAAAGCCCGTCTCATGATTATGGACGAGCCGACGGCGGCTCTCGGTGTGCCGGAGCAGCGCAAGGTGCTGCAATTGGTAAAGACTTTGCAAGAACGGGGAGTGCCGGTACTTTTGATTAGCCACAATATGAGCGATGTATTCGCCGTTGCTGACCGGGTCATCGTGATGCGGCGTGGTCGTAAAGCCGGTGAATTGGTTACTGCTAAGACTAACGCGAATGAAGTAGTAAGTTTGATGGTTGGAGCTGACCAAACCCAGACGGAATCTCCCCATAATTAAAAGGTAGCAAGTTTATGCCAGCACCAGAAATTATTAGCCTGGGTGAAGGGCTAATTGATATTATGCCGCGCTCACCCGGTAGTAGTATCACCGCCACCGGGGAAATGAAGCTGTTTGCCAGTGGCGCACCCGCGATTGTCGCGGCGGCTCTTGGCAGGCTGGGTACTTCAGTTGGTTTTATCAGCCGGGTCGGTGCTGATTTTTTTGGGTATCATATCAAAGAAATTCTCGAACAAAACAAAGTTGATACTGCTGGTATGCGGTTCGATAGTGAAGTCAATACTGGTTTAGCCTTTGTAAATTGGGATGAAAAAGGGAATGCAGTTTACCTTTTTTATCGCCGCCCTTCCGCCGACATTAGATTGCACCCCGATGACATTGCAATAGCCTACCTTGAGCCGGCTCGCGTACTTCACTTTGGTTCTTTGTTACTGGCTACCGAGCCTTCAGGAGCGGCTACCCGCTACGCTATTGAGCTGGCACACAGGGCAGAATTGCTACTATCCTATGACGTGAATTTACGTTTAAGTGGCTGGCCGGATGAAGCTACTGCCCGTCGTGGCATAAACCTTCCGCTTGAATTCACCCAAATTGTGAAAATGAACCGGGCGGAATTAGCTTTTTTAACAGGGGTAGACGCTCCGGAAGAAGGTACTCGGAAGCTGTGGCGAGAAAACTTTAAGCTATTAGTAGTAACTTTGGACAATGAAGGCTGTTATTATCGCACTGCTACCGCTACGGGACATATTGCCGGTTTTAATAAACAGGCTGTAGACACTTTGGGTGCTGGTGATGGCTTTATGGCCGGGCTATTGGACGGCTTGAGAAGAGGCAATTACGCTTTTGATGACACTAATTTAGTAATTAAAGCCTGCTGGCAAGGATGTGCTGTGGGCGCACTAACTGTCCTTCGTCAAGGGGCAATTTCAGCTTTACCTGACCGTCAGGAAGTAGACCAATTGCTTCAGGTTTAACATTTATGATTCTATCCTTGTTGCCTAATCCAGCCCTGGATAAAACAATAATTATTCCCGGCTTTCAAGTGGGCCGAACTTACCGACCTGCTGAGGTGTTGTACCTGGCAGGTGGAAAAGGGTTTAACTTCGCCCGCGCCTTGAAAATTTTAGGTCAAGCCGCGCTGGTGGTTGCCCCGGTTGGAGGGGTGCTTGGTCAGTATTTATTAGAATTGGCAGGGCAGGAAGGATTAGCCAACGATTGTGAACTCGTCAAAGGTAATACCCGCACTTGTCTGACGCTGCTTGACCCCCCGGCCAGCTACAACTTAACAGAATTGTATGAAGTGGGTACTGCTCTTGAACCAGACGAATGGGAGCAATTGTTAGAACGTACTGCCGCTCATTTCTCCGCCGCCCAATTTTTGGTAATAAATGGCAGCTTTCCGCCTGGCGTATCGCTTGATAGGCTTTATAACCTGATAGAACGGGCCAAAGCATCCGGACTGGCTGTTGTACTTGATACTTACGGCCCTCAATTAGAAAATATTTTGGAATTAGCCCCTGCTTTAGTCAAGATTAACCAGTTTGAAGCGGAAGAAGCCGTTGGGCAAAGTGTTACTACCCCGGCTCAAGCCTGGCAAGCCGCCCGGAAACTACAAGAACGGGGGGCGCAACAGGTAGTAATAACACTTGGCAAAGAGGGGGCAATTGGCCTTACTGTAGACGGCGAAATTTTTGGTTGGGCCACGCCAAAGGTAAAGGCGGTTTGCCCGGTTGGGAGCGGCGATAGTCTGTTAGCGGGAATAGTAGCAGGATTGGCTCAAAACTGGAAATTATCAGAGGCCGCAAAATGGGGTGTGGCAGCAGGCACGGCTAACACCTTGCAGATTGGGGCCGGATGCTTCGAGCGACAACAGGTGGAATTGCTTTTCCCCGCAATCCTCCCCCTAAAACCATCGTGAGCAAATCTTGGCAGGCTGTTTACTCCTTTTCCCTTTTTAGCTGAGTTTGCGGCCTACTTTAATTCTGGCAAGCTCATATGCCCGCCTCACTTTCCAACCACATTCGCCCGGCGTGCTGGTTGATAATTTCCTGGCTGATGTAAAGGCCCAACCCCAACCCTTCTACTTTGTGATTCTCGCCGGATTGGACGCGGTAGAACCGCTCGAAAATCCGCGCCTGGTCTTCCGGGCTAATGCCATAACCTTCATCGCGCACCCAGATTACTGCTTCGGCTGAAGTGGAGGAAGCATTAACATCAGATCAAGCTTATTATCTTCTCCTACCGTAGTTATATAGACAGCGGGGTGAAGTAATACAAATCTTAGCATACGAGACTCAGCCAGAATGCAAGTTAAAACGAGTGCGATGCAAGGAGTACATTCGTCACGAAAATTAGGGTCGGGTTAATTTTGCGGTGGAAGCAGGAGGAGAGGAGGTGGAAGGCGAAGTCACAGGGTGACAATCGCCAGAGCTAAACCAATCGTGCCAGCCAAACTAAGGCACAAGCTTACTAAAAAACCTAGCCGAGTGCGAAAGAAAACCCCACCCGTCAGAACGAGTGCCTCTAGCCCCGCCCCGACCAAAGCGAGTTTAGCAAAAGGAAAATGGCTAGGCAGGTCATTGCCGTTCCATAAAGTTATAGCTGGCATACCTACTATCAAGCACAGGTAAAGCAAGCTGAAAAAGGGAAGTGCTACCCTTAAAACCCGTCCAAAATACCCGCTAATGCTCATTTTCTCTGGTAGCGCGTCGGCTACTTTAGCTGCATCTACAAACATTATTAATAACCAGCTATAGGGTTCAATTACTAAAAATTGCCACCAATTCATTCTTAATTTGAGCATAAAATATTTACAACCTCATTCATTACTAATATTGGACAATGGGTATTATTACCGTTAAAAAACTGTGTTAGCCTGGCCGACTTTCTTTTGGCTAAAAGTTACTATCTTTGGCCCAGCAAGTTCAGCCGGAAACTAACAGTTATATAATAACCTCGCAGCTACAACCAGGCTGTAAAGCATTTCACATATTGGCAATATTTAGTTAAAAATGAGAAAGTGCAAAGTTCTTATTTTCCCTTTGCCTTTTCGCGGTCACGCAATTCGATACGCCGGATTTTGCCGCTAATGGTTTTGGGTAGCTCGGTTACGAACTCGATTTCGCGCGGATATTTATAAGGCGCGGTCAAGTTCTTGACGAAATCCTGAATTTCGGTGACAAGCGCGTCACTTGGCTCATAACCTTGCTTTAAGATAACAAAGGCTTTGACGATTTCGCCGCGTACCTCGTCGGGTTTGCCAACCACTGCCGATTCAACTACGGCGGGATGCTCGACCAAAGCACTTTCTACCTCGAACGGGCCAATTCGGTAGCCCGCGCTCAAAATCACGTCGTCGGCGCGGCCTACAAACCAGAGGTAGCCGTCAGCGTCACGATAAGCCCTATCGCCGGTAATGTACCAATCGCCGCGCATGGCAGCATTAGTGGCAGCAGGATTGTTCCAATATTCCTTGAAAAGACAAACCGGGCGTTCCGGCTTGACCCGAACTGCAATGTCGCCTTCTTTATTGTCGGGCAAAATCTGGCCTTCGTCATCCACTACATCCACGATTACGCCGGGAGCAGGCTTGCCCATCGAACCGGGCTTGACTGGCATATCGTCGGTGGGAAAATTGCCAACCAGTAAAACGGTTTCGGTCTGCCCGTAGCCGTCCCGAATGGTCATGCCGGTTTGTCTTTTCCAGATTTCGATAACTTCCGGGTTAAGCGGTTCACCCGCCCCTACGCAGCTTCGCAACTTTGACAAATCGTGCTTGGTCAAATCTTCGACTACCAGCATACGATAGACCGTTGGTGGGGCGCAAAAGCTGGTTACGGCGTATTTGGTGAGCAGACCCAAAGTAAAGGGCGCACTATACTTACCTTTGGTGTTATGCACAAAAAGTTCTACGCCCATAACCAAAGGCGCGAAGAAACTGCTCCAGGCCGCTTTTGCCCAACCTGTGTCCGACAAATTCCAGTGCAAATCCCCTTCCTGCAAATCCAGCCAGAAACGGCCCGTAACTTCGTGACCAATTGGGTAGCTGGTGTGGGTATGCAGCACCATTTTGGGATAGCCAGTTGTGCCACTGGTAAAGTAAAGCAGCATAGGGTCATCGCTACGGGTTTTGGCCCGCGCTTCGGGCGCAATTTCTTTGCTGGCCTGACTTAGCAGAGTTTCGTAATTGTGCCAGCCCTCGCGTTCGCCGCCGACTAAAATCATGGCTTTCAGGCCGGGATATTGGGCTTTGGCTTCCTCAAATTTGGGAGCGTTATCTACATCGGTGATAATCGCACGGGCCTGGCTGGATTGGAGACGATAGACAATATCTTTAGGCGTAAGCTGGGTAGTGCCGGGTGAAGCGACGATGCCCGTTTTTATCATGCCAAGCAAGCTTTCCCACCATTCCGGGATACGTGACATTACAATCATCACGTTCTCACCCTGCTGGATACCAAGACTGCTCAGGGCGTTAGCAAGTTGATTGGAACGGTCACGGAAGTAGGCATAGCTCAAATGGCGTTCCTCGCCGTCCTCGCCTACCCAAAGCATCATCTGGCGGTCAGCATCGTCCGCCCATTTATCTACGGTATCAAAGCCGAAATTATAATATTCGGGAATTTCTGGCTTATATTCGGCGTAGGTCTGGGCATAGCTGCTCATATTGTGTTGACCGCGCTCGTCCGCATTGACTGTCATTAGCGTTCTCCTCTGTTTTTTGTTTGAGTTTAGTCTTGCTGGTTAGCCTAATATTACCTTTTGTCCCCGAAATCGGCAAACTGTTACGGCGTGCCTTTGAAGGGCCTGAATAGATTTTTGCAGAAATTGCTTTGTTACTCTGAACAAAACGCACCCATCATTTTTGTAGCGGTGTACCTAGTATTCTTTTTAGATACTTGCTAAACTTTGTCCAACCAAAAATTACCTGTTCTGGTTAGTTTGCGCGATGCCTTTGATCCGGCCTTGCGAAATTAAACACAACAAGTATTAAATTGCAAGATAAATAATGATTATAGGTGTTGTATAAAATGCTTTTTAGGGGGATTTAATCATGAGTGAAAATATAATGGTTCAAGATGGACGGCCTGGACTCTGGTCGCCACGTTTTACTGCTGGTATGCTGGCCCAACTTCGGGGGGTTGGCGACGCGCTTTGGTCGCCCGATGGACGCTATTTATATTACCCACAGGATTTTAACGCTCGTACCGATATTTTCCGGCTGGATTTGGAAACCGGACAAACTTTGCAAATTACCGCCGAAGTGGAAGCGGGCGGTTTGCTCAAAATTGCACAATCGGCCCTGAGCCTTTCGCCCAATGGACAAAATTTGCTGTATCTGGGCGGCAAGGACGGCAAGCTTTGGGTTATTCCGGCCAGTGGCGGTATACCTCGCCGCCTAACCCCCCAGGGCGAAGGCAGCCAGCACAGCGCCTCTTTCTCGCCCGATAATCGGCGGGTGGCGTTTGTGGCGGCTTTTGGCGATAATCAGGATATTGCGGTAGTGGATAGCGACGGGGAAAGCTGGCCGCAACGAATTAGCCGGGGCGAACATTTCGTTTTTAGCCCGCAATGGCTGCCCGACGGCAAGCGAGTGGTTTACGGTGAACACGATAACCGCCGAATGCCTTTTTTTGAAACCCGGCTAGTATTGGCCGATTTGAGTACCGGCAATCTTAAAACGTTAGTAGACGGCTGGGGCAAAAACACGGTGTATTCCTCGCCTACCGCTTCGCCCGATAGTCGCTGGCTGGCCTATGTTTCCAACGAAAGTGGCTGGAACAACGTTTATGTAATGAACCTGGAAAGCGGACAATCTCGCCCGCTTGCTCCGGCTCAACTCGAACAGGGCGAACCAGCCTGGCATTCCGATAGTAGCGGGTTGGTCTATACCGTCAACCAGCATTGCAATATTGGCCTGAGTTTTACCACGCTGGAAGGGCAAACCGTTGTTATCGAGCAAAGTGCTGCCGCCTGTGGTGGGCCGACTTTTTCTCCCGATGGCAAACGAATAGCCTACCTCAAGCAAAGCGAAACTGAACCCGGCAACCTTTATATTTACGACTTGACTAGTAATCAAAGCCGGGCTGTTACATCGAACAATATCGGCGGCTTGGCCGAAGCAAATCTGGTAAAGGCTGAGACGGTAAGCTGGACTAGCCCTGATGGGCTGGAAATTGAGGGCTTGCTTTACGCTCCCGCCAATCCTCAACCGGGCAAGCATCCCCTTTTGCTGCATATTCACGGTGGGCCAATCGCCCAATACAACCGGCGTTGGGACGGTAGTGTCCAGCATTGGGTCAGCCGGGGTTGGACGGTCATTGAACCGAACTTTCGGGGTAGCACTGGCTATGGTCGGGCTTTCCGCGATAAGCTTAGAGGTAGCTGGGGTCACGAGGATATGCTCGATAATATGGGCGCGATTGATTTTGCTCAAAAACGCGGGTTGATTGATGCTCAAAAGGTAGTAGCCTGGGGTGGCAGTGGCGGTGGCTATGCCACCAAATTGCTATTGGGTAAATGGCCGGAACGCTTTAAGGCCGGGGTCGCATTGGTCGGGGTCAGCAATTTCGTGAGCTTCCCAGAGCAAACTGACCGCATCGCTCGACCTTTGATTGAAGAACTTCTTGGCCCACGCCACGAAAACTTTGAGCTGTACAAAGACCGTTCGCCCGTGAGTTATGCCAAACATGTTACTGCACCCTTGCTCATTATTATGGGGGCGGAAGACCGCCGTGTACCGGCTACGCAGGGTGAGGAAATGGTCGAAGCTCTTAAAAAAGAAGGCAAAACTGATTTTGAGTACGTGAGCTATGCCGGAGAGGGACACGGCTGGCGCAAAGTCGAAAATGTGTTGGATTACCATAAACGGATGCAAAACTTCCTTAATAAGTGGGTTTTGGAGCGTTAGCCGTTCAAAAGGGATTAGTTGCTTTTAAGATTGGTTCTTAACGCAATCTTAATTATTGAGGCGAATTTATGTGCTATTCTAGTAATAGAAATTATGTTCGTTTCAATCTTTCAATAATTTTTAACTTAAATTTTCAAAAGCAATTATCCCTCTTGCTAATTTCGCATTGACACCTTTACACGTGCCGACCCTGCATCGGCACTTTTTTTGTCCAAAATCTTTTCAACTAACTTCGACTGTTCTTTAATTTTATAGCCTGAATTTCACTAATTAACCCCGCAACTTTCATTAAAAGCTGGCTTCGCTCTTGCTATACTAAGTTCAAGCATTTAAACAAGAAATAGAAGCTATAAGTGTAGATGTTTGAGCTAAATTTAGTGCATCAGGAGGAAAATCATTATGAAGCCAAAAAAGAAACCAGGTACTGCCGTACTATTATCAGCCTTTATTCCGGGTATGGGTCAACTTTACAACGGTGAGTGGGGTAAAGCCGTTTTTTTCCTGCTTACCTGGATAACCCTTGTCACCTGGCCTTTTGCCGTTACCGATGCCTGGGATAGCGCAAACCGTATCAATCGCCAAGCCTATAACGAAGCCGTTCGCGCGGCTGGTCGCCCTGCCCCTGCCCGTGGTGCGGCTTAGTGCCTGTCCTGATAGATAATGGTTTTATCTATTGATGGCGCAATATTCTACAAAGATACGACCTTATCAGGATAGGGACGGTGTTACCGGGTTGGTAACAGGAGCAATCAGGCAATGATACTAAAAAGCAGTAATAATCGTAAATTTAACAAAGCAAAAACTGCTCGTAATCTGGGGCTAATCGCTGCCGCCGGAAGTGCGGTTTTTTCGGCGGCAACCGTAGGGGCGGCTAATTATTTGGTAGAGCAATTAATCAAACCAAACCCGGTTAATGCTTCCGAAGCTTTTACTTTTAGCCCCTTTGAATTGCAACTCGAACACGAGCGTATCAGCTTTCCGACGGCGGATGGCAGCCTTGTCGAAGGTTGGCTACTGCCGCGCCCTGATACTAACCGGGTAGTTATCGCGGTTAGCGGCTATCGGGGACGTAAAGAGGATATGCTCGGCATTAGTTCGCATTTATGGCGCAACGGCTTTAACCTGGTGCTATTCGATTATCGGGGGCATGGCTTGAGCCGCACCAAAGCCGATGTTTTGACGTTGGGCCATCGAGAACTGGAAGATTTTCAGGCGGCGGTTAAATATGTTCGGCAACGCTTTGATAAGCCTTTAATTGGGGCAGTTGGTGGCTCGATGGGCGCGGCAGTTTCGCTTATCGCGGCGGCCCGCGACAAAGACATTAGGTGTGTTTGGAGTGACAGTTCTTTTGCCCGTCAGCGCGATGTTATCGCTCATAACTGGAAGAATATTACCCATCTTCCAGATTGGCCGGTAGTAGATGTAGCCGAAAAGCTTTTCGAGCTTCGCACCGGGCATCTTTGGCAAGAATTCG
The DNA here is from genome assembly GCA_038323095.1 of Chloroflexia bacterium. GTDB lineage: Bacteria > Chloroflexota > Chloroflexia > Chloroheliales > Chloroheliaceae > L227-5C. The sequence continues at coordinate 27,762 of JBBQGP010000008.1, forward strand.
CTCCTATTCTCGAAATCGCTAAAATCGCCCCGCGCCCGGTTTACATTGTACACGGCGCACTTGATACGGTAGCCCCGGTCAGCGATGCCTATGCTTTGTATGAAGCTGCTACCGGGCCGAAACAACTCTGGATTGAGGACGATTTCGAGCATTGCGGGGTATATTTTGGCAACCGCGAAGAATACAGCCGTCGCGCCCTCGCCTTTTTTCAAGAAAATCTAGTTTCGGTAGCGAAAGTTCAACCGCCCCAAATCCAAAACGTTTAAGCTGGTTCGAGAGAAATAGAACCAGCTACTAACCCTCAAGCCATTCTGCTGCCTCTGGGCTTGTCAGGACAGTATCAGTTAGCTGATTTAATTGCTCTTTATCAAAGTTTGCCAGACGGGTTTCGAAATCGGCGGGTAAGTTAGTTTCGCCAAATTTGAGTTTGGCAAGGCGCAGCAAAGTTTTACGCAAAGCTTCAAATTCTCCTTCACTTCGGCCTTCTTCCCGGCTTTCGGTGCGCCATTGGTCGGCGGCTTCTCCCACAATTTCCTCCACGCTCAAATCTTTTGCAAAGAAATCGGCTACATTACGTTTCCAGCCCGGAAAAAGCTTTTCACAGGTAATCACATCATTTCCGCCGTATTCGTGGCCTTGCTCCGGGTTTTCCACCTCGTACACCCAAATCTTTTGCTTTTTCGGGTCTACGTCCCAAACTATTGAGGTGTTGTTTGCAAAATACTTGGCGCGTTTGCGGCGTTCCTTCGTTCTTCGGTTAGAAGGGGAGCGAAGTTCTACCACCAATTCCGGCCCGCCATGTAATACCTGACGCTGGTCTTGGGCGTAGGGGGCGACCTTTTCCTCAAATCGTTGGCTAGAAATCAGGCAAACATCCGGCTTGAGTTCGTCACCGTTCGCCATTAAACATTCCAGATTGTCGGGGTAGGCTTGCCCAAACTCGCTATGACGGGCGACCAAATCCATAATTAGCTGAATATTTGCGGCAATCCGTCTTTCTTCGGGGTCAGTCATTTTTTTCCACACCAGCCATCCGTTATACAATTCCATTGGTTCAATATCCAAAATAGTGTCGGCATTTTCGATAGTGTAAGGCCCAGGGTCGCGTCGGTCAGCCTCTATAATGTCACGCGGCCAATAGTTAGCGTCCTCATATTCGGGGTACTCAGGTTTAGCCCGTGTTTTAATTTTGGGCTTACTTTTGATTGGCTTTTGCTTCTCGATTTTTTCGATTTTTTCGATTGAAGTTACCATAAGTTTTACTGCTTTCTCCAAACAAATTTGGGCTATTATGCTCCTAATTTTTGATTTAATTATAGCCCAATCTCCAAAAACTGGCTACCAAAGGGCAAGTTTGTTCAACTTGTCGCAAACGCTAACTTGGGTTAAACTGCATTGTAACAATTTCACATTTACGAGGAGAGAAGAATATGTTACTGAAAATTGCGGTACTGGCGGGGGATGGTATCGGCCCGGAAGTTACCCGCGAGGCCCTGAAAGTGCTATTGGCAATATCTGAAAAATACGGTCATAGCTTGAATTACGAAGAAGCCTTAATTGGTGGGGCGGCTATCGAAAATGAAGGCGGCCCGGTTAGCGAAGCTACGCTAGGTTTGTGTGAAACCAGTGATGCGATTTTATTTGGGGCAGTTGGCTTGCCCAAGTATGATACATATCCCCTCGAAAAGCGACCAGAAGGAGCATTATTACGACTTCGCAAAACTTTTGAGCTTTTCGCCAATTTGCGCCCGGTGAAAAATGTGCCAATGCTCCAAAATGCGACCAGCCTCAAGCCGGAAGTTTTGGCCGGAGTGGATTTAGTGGTAGTTCGCGAATTGACCGGGGGCTTGTATTTTGGTCAGCCTGCCAAACGCTACACCGAGGACGGGCAGCGCAAGGCCATTGATACGCTGCCTTATAGCGAACTGGAAATAAGCCGGATTATACGTACCGCTTTTGAACTGGCCCGAAGCCGGAATAATCAAAAGCGGGTTACTTCGGTAGATAAAGCTAATGTCTTGAATACCAGTCGTCTTTGGCGTGAAATCGCTACCGAAATCGGGCGAGAATTCCCTGATATTGAATTGGAACATATGCTGGTGGATAGCGCGGCCATGAATTTAATCCGTAAACCCGCCGCTTTTGATGTTATCGTTACTGAAAATATGTTTGGCGATATTTTGACCGACGAAGCTTCGATGTTGGCTGGTTCGATGGGTTTGTTATCAAGTGCCAGTTTGGGGACGCGCCGCAACGCTTACGGTGGGCAATTTGGGTTATACGAGCCAATTCACGGCACTGCGCCGGATATTACCGGGCAGGGAATTGCCAACCCGCTTGCGGCGATTGGTTGCGTGGCAATGCTGCTCCGTTCGACTTATGGCCTTTCTAGCGAAGCCGAAGCAATCGAAAGCGCGGTACTGGCGGTGCTGGAAGCCGGGTTGCGTACCCCAGATTTGGCCCAACCCGGCACAACCAAAACCAATACTTCCCAGATGGGTGACGCAGTAGTAGAGCAAATACGAAAATGAAAGTAGCTTATTTTGGGCCGGTGGCGACTTTTACCCACGAGGCCGCGATAAAAGAATTTGGCCCGACGGCAGAATACTTGCCACAGCGTCTTATCCCCGATGTGTTCTGGATGGTAGCGCGGGGTGAGGCCGATTTTGGGGTTATCCCGGTGGAAAATTCGATTGAAGGGGCAGTCACGCACACCCTGGATATGTTCGGGCAAAGCGGTATCGAAGAAGTCCATATTTGTCAGGAAATTTATCTGCCAATTATTCAGAATTTGCTGACCAGCCCGGACGGGCCGCAAAGCCTGAACGATATTAAAGTGGTCTATTCTCACCCACAAGGGCTGGCCCAATGCCGGAACTGGCTTTATGAGAATTTGCCGGAAGCCCGCTTGCAGGAAGCGACCAGCACCGCCGCCGCCGCCCAGATTGCCGCTAAGGAAAAAGATAGCGCGGCGATTGCCAATCGTTTGGCGGCAGAGCAATACAATTTGCGAATTTTTCAGCCCGCCATTCAGGATGCTGATTTTAACCAGACCCGTTTTTTGGTGATTGCCCGGCAGGATACGCCTTTTACTTCGGCGGGGGTAGGACGAGAAGTAACGGCCCTCATGCTTTCGATAAAAGACCGGGTCGGTGCGCTTCACGCCGTGACCAGCGTTTTCATCAAGCATAACCTGAATTTGAACCGTATCGAAAGCCGCCCAAGCAAGCAAAAAGCCTGGGATTACGTCTTTTTTATTGATTTTTTCGGCCACCCCAAAGAGTCGAACGTCGCTGCTGCCCTGCAAGAGCTTCAAAGCGAAACGGTTTGGGTGCGAGTGCTAGGGGCGTGGCTGCGCGAAGCCTCTGCTCTGAAAGAGGAGGCTAAGAACTTATCTCAATAGAGCCGTATTTCTTTGTAGGACATTATTCCGCCAATAGCCAAACCCCGACCTGGTGGGGTAGCTTCTTAGTACCACGCCCTTATAAAGTGGCTACAAAACCTGGCAAAAATGGTGCAGCCCTGTCCGAATTGGTATCAAACCCAAATTTATGTTAAAATTAAGCGAAAGTAACAGCAACGAAGCTCGGTACTATCTGTATTTGAAAATTTAGTGATAAATTGTGTTGGTTTATTGCCTTACAATCGGGCTTGTTTGGAATGTCAGCCGGATAGTAAGGTCACAAAGCATGAAGTACAAGAAGTACAAAAAGGAGAGACATTTTGTCGAACTTGAAATCTAGCCACCAGCTTTATCGCCTGTTGGCTGTTTTTGGTGTAACTTTGCTGCTGGCCGGGCTAATGGTTGCTTGCGGTGACAATACCGCTACTTCTGTTCCGGCTACGACGGTTGCCGCTACTACTGCTGCTGCCGCTACCACTGCCCGCGCTACTACTGCTGCCGCCACTACTGCGGCCTCTACTACTGTGGCTGGGACAACGGCGGCGGTCACTACTGTGGCTGGGACAACGGTTGCAGGGACGACAGCTGCTGCTACCACTGCGGCCCCAACCTTAGTTCTCCCGGCAGGGGCGGGTACTGATCCGGAAAAGAAGGATTTGGTAATGGCTCTTGTGCCTTCACGTCAAAGTGACGTTATCCAGACTCAGGCTGATAGTATTGCCAATTTCTTGAGCAAGGAAACCGGCTATAATATCAAGGCCCGCGTAGTAACCAGCTATGCCGCCGTTGGCGAAGGCATGGGCGCGAAGAACATTGATATTGGCTGGGTTGGCCCGTTAGATTACGTCGTATCTGCTGCCAAATTTGGAGTTTACCCAATTACCGGCTCGGTACGTAGCGGCACGCTTGGCTACAAAGCTTTTATGGTAGCTCGTAGCGATAGCGGTATTAATTCGCTGGCCGATTTGAAGGGTAAAACCGTTATTCTGGGCGACGAACTTTCGGCTTCGTCCAATCTTTACCCGCGCTATGCTTTGGCTCAGGCTGGACTAAAGCCTGATACCGATGTAAAGGTCAACAAGATTACTAGCCAAAGCGCGATTGCGATTGGGGTAGTCGAAAAGGCCGGGGATGCTGGCGCGTTTTATGACGATGCCCGCAAGAATAAAGAAGTTACCGACAAATACCCGAACGTTTTGACCGATACCAAGATTATCTATACTACCCCGGTTATCCCGGCTGACCCGCAAATTATCCGCAAAGATTTGAACGCCGCTCAGGTGCAGAAAATTTATGCGGCTATGCTCAAGTTGTCGAACGACCCACAAGGTAAGCAATACATTAAGGATTTGTTTACTATTGATGGGCTTGCCCCCGTTAAAGACAGCGACTACAACGGCCTCCGCGATGTAGTGAACGCTGTTAAGCCGGAACTCCTGAAATCCTAAATTGTGCCTGTGCAAAATCAGCCCTTATATTCAGGGCTGATTTTGCATATAAAATGATAAAACGTAATTGTTCATTTATTTTGCCAAACTGTTACGCTAAAACAAGCAAAAAACGGAAATAAAAATGGAAACCAGTAACCAGACTGACATTCATATTCAGGTACGCAATTTGAGTAAAATTTACCCAAACGGCACACGGGCAATGGAAAATGTAAATGTAGATATAAAACGTGGTGAATTTATTGCCATTATTGGTTCGTCGGGAGCAGGTAAATCTACTTTTATTCGCAGTATTAATCGTTTGGTGCAGCCGAGTCGCGGCGAAGTGGTTATAAACGGCGTTAATACTACTCAGGTAAGCGGCGGCGATTTACGAAAGCTAAGGCTGGATGTAGCGATGATTTTCCAGCAATTTAATCTGGTTCGCCGCCTGACGGTACTAAGAAATGTACTGGTTGGTCGGCTTGGTTATAAAACGGGCTTATCGAGTCTGTACCCTATTTTTAGTAAAAGTGATGTAGATTTAGCTCTAAATAGTCTGGAACGTCTGGGAATTGTTGAAAAAGCTTATATCCGGGCCGATAACCTTAGCGGCGGTCAACAGCAACGGGTGGCGATTGCCCGCGCCCTGACCCAGCAGCCTGGCATTATTTTGGCGGATGAGCCGGTAGCCAGCCTTGACCCTGAAACTGCGATTGTAGTGCTGGATATTTTGAAACGGATTAACCGCGAAGATAAAATTACAACTGTTGTTAATTTGCATCAACTGGATTTCGCCCGTGATTATGCTGACCGGGTAATTGGTTTTAAGGGTGGTCGTTTGATATTTGATGGTGCGCCAGATGAATTGGATCGGGGGGTTTATGAACGAGTATACCGTTAGGCCAGCTACTGAGGACACGCCAGAGCCAAATCCGGCCCAGCTAGAATCCACCCCCCCGATTGAGCCACCGCTTAATAGTGTTAGTTCGGAAAGTTCCGCCGATGCTGCTCTGCTGCAACTAGGCCGCTTTGGTCGCTTTCGCCAGCGTTTGCGGGAAGCGGCCAGTCCGCGTTATCGTGACCCAAAAGCCGCCGCGCTCTGGCAATTACTACCGGGAGCGGGCTACATTTATTTATGGCGTTGGGGTCAGGCTCTGTTGACCATTTTACTTTTTATCCTGGCTTATGTGATTTTGGGCTTACGCTTTTTGCAATTCAAGCCAGAAGAACTGGTCAAACGACAAACCCCGATTGCACCTAATCCCGAATTTGATGTGTTTAATTTGGGTCTGGCTACTACTGACTCTTTGTTGATTTTTGGCGGAATTTTTGCCCTGCTCTGGCTTAACTTGATTGGCCGGACTCACAAGCAAGCCCAGATTGGCAACTTAAACTTTCGAGGGGCTTCTAAAGACGAGCTAAGAGCCGCACGGGGTACGTGGCTGGACAATTTGTTGTACTTTAACTGGTTGGCCGGGCTGGTGGTATTCTTCGGAGTAGCCTTGCTCCTGACCGATACCGAATTTGATATTGGTCGCCTGATTTCAAAAGCAGGCAATATTGGGCGATATGTTGGCGGGTTATTAACGCCGGATTGGACAGCTTTGTGGGTTCCCAAAGGAATAATGTTCCGTATGCGCGAAACTATCGAAATTTCGATTGTTGGTACGCTGACCGGGGCAGTTTTCGCGGTAGTCCTTAGTTTGCTGGCCGCCCGTAACTTGATGGGGCGCAATCCTGTTACCAATGCAGCCTACTACATCGTTCGTATTGTTTTAAGTATTGTACGTTCTGTTCCGACTCTTTTTCTGGCAATTGTTTTTGTGGTAAGCGTAGGGGTTGGCCCTTTTCCGGCGGTAATGGCCCTGATTATCTTTAGCGCGGGACTGATGACCAAGTTATTTAGTGAGGCAATTGAGGCGATTGACTGGGGACAGGTCGAAGCAGTTCAGGCTTCCGGCGGTAGTATTGCCCACGTCGTATTCTTTGGGGTTGTGCCGCAGGTTATCCCCTATTATATTTCGGGGATGCTTTATAGTTGGGAAGTAAACGTGCATAGTGCTTCGGTACTTGGTTTGGTCGGGGCGGGTGGTATTGGTGAATATGTACGAGACTCTATCGAAAGCTACAAATATGCCCAACTGGGTATGGCCTTACTGGTCGTTATCGTTATCACTGTAACGATTGACTTTTCCAGTGCCTATATCCGCTCTCGCATAGTTTAGGCTGGAATAAATTATTAGCCTAACCAGAATTGTTACTCGGAATTACGAATTCTGGCAAGCTCATCTATTAAAGTAGCCAGGGTTAGACGGGCCTGATTTAGCTGGCTGTACAGCTTTTCGATTTCTTTCTCGTCAGCTTCGGCTTCCCCCTGGGCATAAGGTGCAAGAGCCGCAATTGCTTCTTGGGTAGCTTTGAGATAATCCCTGATTAGCCCGGCGGGTAAATCATAGGCAATTTCAGTCAGGCTATCTCCCCCCCATTCCTCGAATTTGTCCAGACCCGAACGCGGGCGGCGTGGGGCGGCTGGCTCGATTTCGTGACGGACGCGGCGGCGTTTTTCGATCAAGCTTTCCAGCAGCCGCAAGGTTTCTTCTTCGCCACTCTGCCCCAGTTCGGCCCAAAACTTTAGATTGCGCTCGACTTCCTGTTCCAAAAATTGCGGGATTGGCAAGGAAGCGGGAGGGTTAAAAGGGCGAGCCACCTTACTCAGATTACTCCGCAAATTCTCGCCACCCCGCAAAAGCTGGCTCAAAACCGCCGAAGGTACAAAACGCTGCGCCCTTTCGCGCTCAAGCAAAATTTGGCTAAGAACAACGCTGGTCAAATCTTCGTCGGTGTCGTTATCCACCACCCTGATTTCTTCGCCCCCCACCACCAGCGCGGCCAGACCGTCCAGCGTAATATAGCTTCTTAGCTCGGTGTCGTACAATTTTCGGTTTGAGTAGCGTTTGATAAGCCGCATTTTTTGTTTATTACTTATTATTGAGTGGTCGCCACAAAACGGGTAATTGCATTTTAACACTTTCTGAAAATAAAAGCAGCATTTAGTAATATTCGCAGGTTTTTTCAAAAAAAGTGTAATTTGCAGAAAAGCTAAGGCTGAAAGTCAATAGCCTAAAAACCAATCCGATTCGTGGTAGCGGCGACCTTACCAAATCGCATAAAGATTGACTTTTCCCTGAAAAAGAGTACCATAAGCCCTACGTCAGTTGGTCTTTAACGGCTTAAATGATTTTATTAGCTTGTTAGCGCGTTTTATTCAAACTACGGTTCTACGGCAATTGCCTACTTTGCTGGCAGCGCGGTGCTTACAGAAAAAGGGAAAATTGCCTAATTCAAAATATTTTGGTTTTAATACTAATTGTCCGATAAATTCCCGCGCTAACCCCCTTCAAGCTATCAACGTCAACTAACTGCCCAGTGCTGCGACCTCCGCAGCCGGAATAATTGCTCTTGGCATGTTTTCCGGGTGGTCTAAAAGGAGATAAATTTATAATGAAACCTCGTACCCTCGGTGAACTCCGCGAAAGCGGCTACCAACCGCGCACTGTTAAAGAAGAAATGCGTAACAATCTGATAGAAAAGATGCGCCGGGGCGATGATATTTTTCCCGGTATCGTCGGCTACGAAGAAACCGTTATTCCCCAAATCGAAAACGCGATTTTGAGCGGTCAGGATATTGTCTTTTTGGGAGAACGTGGTCAGGCCAAAACCAGAATTGCCCGAAGTTTGATAAATTTGCTGGACGATGAAGTACCAGTGGTAACTGGGTCGGATTTGAACGATGACCCACTACGCCCAACCGGGGCAACGGCCCGCCGTATCATCGAAGAACAGGGCGATAACACCCCGATTGAGTGGCTGCCGCGTGACCGCCGCTACGGGGAAAAACTGGCAACGCCCGATATTACCATTTCTGACCTTATCGGCGAAGTAGACCCGATTAAGGTCGCCGAAGGTCGCTATTTGTCGGATGAACTGACGATTCACTATGGCCTTATTCCGCGCACCAATCGCGGTATTTTTGCCCTGAACGAACTTCCTGACCTGGCCGAGCGTATTCAGGTGGGTATGCTCAATATTATGGAAGAACGCGACGTGCAGATTCGCGGTTACAAGATTCGCCTTGATATGGATATTTTCGTGGTAGCCTCGGCCAACCCCGAAGATTATACCAATCGTGGCCGGATTGTAACCCCGCTCAAAGACCGTTTCGGTAGCGAAATTCGGACGCATTACCCGCGTACTATCGAACACGAAATCAGCATTATGGAGCAGGAATCCAATCACTTTACTACCAAAGAAATCCAGATTGTTATTCCGCGCTTTATGAAAGAAATCGTGGCTGAAGTAACCCACGAAGCCCGCCGTAGTCCCGATATTAGCCAGCGCAGTGGGGTTAGTGCGCGTGTTTCTATCAGCAATTACGAAAATATTGTCTCGAACGCCATGCGCCGGGCTATCCGTTTGGGTGAAAAAGCCGCCGCACCGCGTATCAGCGATTTGCACGCGATTATCAGCAGTACCGCCGGTAAAATCGAGCTTGAAACTGTTGGCGATAACAAGGAAGAGCGCGTAGTTGAAAAGCTGGTACAACGGGCGATTGTCAACACTTTTAATCGCTATTTCAGCGTAGGCGAATTCGAGCAATTGCTGCGTGGCTTCGATAGTGGCTTGAACCTTGAGACGGGCGAATTGATGCCGTCGATGGAATACGTCACTCAGGCCAGCGAAGTAGAAGATTTCAAGAAGGCCGTAAGCAAATTGCAGGCGCAAGGTAGCCCTGTCAGCGTTGCTTCCGCCGTTGAGTTCGTGCTGGAAGGTATGCACCTGAACCGTAAGCTCAACAAAGACCGGGGCGAAAGCAAAACCCGTTATCGCAGATAAATCGGAAATCGGAAGTAGAAAATCGGAAAGTTTTACCAGGAGCTTTCTACTTCCGACTTTCTCCTGATTTTCTAAAGGGAGATTAACATGTTGTACAAGTATTCGCGCTGGGATGGCTCTCAGCAAATCTTTCCCTTCGATGCCGATGAAGTGATGGATGCCTTGAGCGAAGATTTGATGGCCGATAACTATAACGACCTGATGAATGCTTTGCAGAAGCTCAATCGCTGGGGCTTTAACGGGCAGCAGGGCGAACGAATGGAAGGTTTGCAGGAGCTTTTGGATAAACTAAGGGCGCGTCGCCAGCAGGAGATGAACCGCTATAACCTGGATTCGGTGATGCAGGACATCAAGGAAAAGCTGGACGAAGTGGTTAAGACCGAGCGGGCGGGTTTGCAACGCCGTTTGGATGAAACCAAAGATAGCCCGGAAAAAGCCTTGCGCCAGATGCTCGAAAAGCAGGTGCAGAAAAAACAGCAACATCTGGATAAATTGCCCAACGACCCCGGCGGTCAAATGAAGCAGCTCAACGATTATGAGTTTATGTCGCCGGAAGCGCGGGAAAAATTCCAGGAATTGATGCAGGAAGTTCAGCAGCAAATTTTGGGTAGCTACTTTCAGGGTATGAAAGAAGCGATGGAAAGCGTCACGCCGGAGCAACTCAAAGAAATGCGCGATATGGTTCAGGAGCTAAACCAGATGCTTCAGGACAAGGCGCAGGGCAAGCAGCCCAAGTTCCAGCAGTTTATGCAAAAATACGGTCATTTCTTTCCGCCAGGAATCAACAGCCTGGATGACCTTATCAAGCATATGCAGCGTCAGATGGCCCAAATGCAATCGCTGATGAACAGTATGTCGCCGGAGCAACGCCGCCAGCTCGAAAGCATGATGAACGCCATGCTGCGGGATGACCGAATGCGGATGGATTTGGCCCGGCTTGCTGCCAATTTGGAACAGCTTTACCCTATGCGCCAGCTCAACCAGCGTTACCCTTTTCAGGGTGATGAATCGCTTGGGCTGGGCGATGCGATGGACTTGATGCAGCGTCTTCAAAATATGGATACGCTGGAAAAAGAACTCAAGGACGTGCAGTACGGGCAACGCGGTTTGCAGAACGTAGACAGCGAACAGGTACGCGAATTGATGGGCGAGGAAGCGGCGGCCACGCTCGACCAGCTCAAGGAATTGCCGCGTATTCTGGAAGATGCGGGTTATATCGAAAAGAAGGGCAATCGCTACGAGCTGACTCCGCGCGGTATGCGGAAAATCGGCCAGAAAGCTCTCAAGGATATTTTCGCCCAACTCAAAAAGGATAGCTTTGGCAAGCATCGCACCAGCTTCACCGGGAATGGCGGCGAACGCACCGACGTTTCCAAGAAGTACGAGTTCGGCGACCCGTTCTTGCTGGATTTGGAAGAAACGGTGATGAACGCGGTCTTTCGAGAAGGGCCGGGCGCACCTGTCAAAATTATCCCTGATGATTTTGAGGTGTACCGTACCGAGCTGATGACCAGTTCTTCGACGGTGCTAATGCTCGATATGAGCCGTTCGATGATTTTGCGGAATTGCTGGGCCGCTGCCAAAAAAGTGGCAATGGCTCTCAATATGCTCATCCGTTCGCAGTACCCGAAAGATAATCTTTATATTATCGGGTTCAGTGACCGGGCGCGGCTGCTTACGCCAGAAGGACTTACCCAGATTACCTGGAATGAGTACGTTTACGGTACGAATATGCAGCACGGCTTCCAGATGGCCCGCCAGCTTTTGGGCCGCCACAAAAGCGGTAACAAGCAAATCATCATGATTACCGACGGTGAACCAACCGCCCATATCGAGGAAAACGGCGAGGTGGAATTCCAGTATCCGCCCAGCCCGCGCACTTTCTCCGAAACCTTGAAAGAGGTCAATCGCTGCACTCGTGAGCAAATCGTGATTAACACTTTTATGCTGGAAAAGAGCCGCTACCTGGCGACTTTTGTCGAGCAAATGACCAAAATCAACAAGGGTCGGGCCTTCTACGCCTCGCCCGAAAATTTGGGTGAATACATTCTGGTTGACTACGTAGCCAGCAAGAAAAAGCACGTCAAGTAGGATTAAGCGTTCAGCATCGAGATTGAGGGGAGAATCACAATTTTAGAATTGTGGCTCTCCTCTCTTTTTTTGCAGATAATTAAAACACCAGCAAGATAAAACAAAAGGAGTAACCTGCAAATGCAGCTTATAGAATTAAAAACGCTAAAAGCTTCTGACAATAAAGAATGTATCTTGTCTTTGTCATTCAGCCCCAATGGTAAGTTTTTAGCCAGTGTTGAAGGTAATAGCAAAATCAGGTTATGGGATGCACTCAATTGGACAGACTCAGGTTTGGTAATTGAGCCAGGGGAGGTAAACGTAGTTGCTTTTAGCCCCGATAGCGAAACCTTTGCGACTGGTGGTAGTAATCAAACCTTCAATAGTGATGCAGATGATTATAGTGGTATTGTTAAAATTTGGGATGTTAGCACTTTGTCTGAGCAAAGCTTTTTTGATAACTATAGAGATGCAGTTATTTCGCTATCGTATAGCCTGGATGGAAGACTTTTAGCAAGCGGCGATGCGGACGGTGCTATCAAAATTTTAGATGTAGTAAACGGGAAAGAATTATTGACCTTAACAGGGGATGTGGATGGTAATACTACGGTAGTGTTTAGTCCAGATAATAAGACCCTTATAAGTGCGGGTGGCGATGAAGAAGTAAAATTTTGGGATGTTACAAGCGGAGAGCTAATTAAAAGTTGGCTAGGCCATTATGCCGTGATAACGAATCTTGCTTGTAGCCCTGCCTATAACTACGTGGTATCTGTCGATAGAGAGGCGAATGTAATTATTTGGGATATTGCAACTGGTGAAACTTTAGATGTTTCCCCTGAAGAAACGATAAAAGGAATTCAACTTGCTTTTAGCCCAGATGGTAAAACTTTGGCTACTGGCGAGGCTTGGGGGCTTACTACGATTAGATTATTTGATGTAAAGGCTGGTCAAGAGCTTTGCTCTCTTCTTTTTGAGGACGGTATTTGCTTTGCTCCACCTTTAGCCTTTAGCCCAAATGGTAAAGTTTTAGCGGCAGGCTTTCAGGATGGTTCAATCAAGTTATGGGAATTACAATGAAGTTTGAACAATTTACTGAGGATGATTACTGGCTGGAAGAAATACCTAAGACCCAAACACAAACCGATTTATCTTCCTGTTTGAGACAAGTTCTTAAATGTTATTTCGCTAAAGAGAAATGGTTTGTAACAGGTAATTTGGCAATTTTTCCGCCTGACAAAACTTATCCTTTTCTTTACCTCGCGCCGGACGTAACTCTCTTTAAAGGAATGGTTCTCTCGCCGGAAGAACGAGCTAAACTTCATAGCTGGCGGATGGCTGACTCCAACCGTCCCGCTCCAAGTATGGCTTTTCAGCTATGCAGTAAAGGGGAATGGACGGACGATTTAGACCCGAAGCCACAGCATTACGGTTTATTGGGGGTGAAGGAGTATTTTGCTTATGATACAGCAGGGGTATGGCAAAACGCTAAGATTCAGTTGCGGGGTTGGCGATACAAGAACGGTATCGCCGAAGAAATGGAGTTGGACGAGCGGGGCTGGTTATGGAGCGAAGAACTGGAAAGCTGGTTAGTGCCAGACGGAAGGTATTTGCGCTTACTTGACCGGGAGCTGAATTTGCGATTGACGGGGGAAGCAGCAGCCCTTGAACGTGAGTACAGTGCTTTGCGATTGGCCGCCGAAGCCGAACAACTGGTCGAAGCCGAGCGTGCCGCCAAAGAAGCGGCTTTGCTGCAAGCCGAGCTGGAACGACAGCAAGCCGAAGCCGAGCGAAAAGCTATGCAAATTTTGCTGGAGAAGCTGCGACAAAGAAATATTGACCCGGATTTGCTTTGACAAGCCCTGAATTTTGGCAAGGGCGGAGGTTACTCCGCTTCTTTGATTCTTACCGAGAAATTTGACGTTCGCCCTGTTTTGGTGCTACAGTTCAGCCAGAAGTTTTGTTCAAGCTGCTAAAGAGTATTGTAAAAACTATGAATGATAATTTAATATTAGGTTTTGATATTGGCGGGACGAAAAGTGCGGTAATCGTTGGCACCGAGCAAGGCCAGATTCTAGCTCGTCGTGCTTTCCCGACACAGGTTGAGCAAGGGCGCGAGGCTTGTTTTGGGCGATTAGTGGCCGAGGCGGAAGCTTTGCGGGCGGAATGGGGCGCAAGCATTGTGGCTGGTAGTGTTTCAATTGGCGGGCCGCTCGACTTAAATGAGGGGGTTTTGATACACCCGCCCCATCTACCCGGTTGGGAGAATTTCCCGCTACGGGCCGAACTGGAAGCCCGCCTAAAACTCCCTGTTTACATTGAGCATGACGGGAACGCCGGAGCGTTGGCGGAATGGCTTTTTGGGGCGGGCAAAGGTAAACAAAGTTTGGTGTTTTTGACGGCGGGAACGGGCTTTGGAGCAGGACTAATTTTGGGCGGGCGACTTTGGCGCGGAGCGAGTAGTATGGCCGGCGAAATCGGGCATGTGCGGACGGCGGAAAGCGGCCCGTTTATGTTTGGCAAATTTGGTGCGTTTGAAAGCTTTTGTGGTGGCACAGGTCTTTCCAAACTGGCCCGCGAGAATTATCCCGAATTGGTCGAGGGTTTAAGCCAAAATCAGATTGTTCCGAAACTAGCCGAAGCCGCCCGCAATGGCGATACCGACGCTCTGACAGTAATTCAGCTTTCGGGCAAATATTTGGGCCGAGCCTTTGCCCTGATAGCCGATTTGCTCAATCCCGAAATGATAATCGTTGGTAGTTTGGGTTTGCGTCTGGGCGAAATGTGGCTTGCCCCAGCCCGCGCCGAAATGCAGAAAGAAGCTTTATCCGAAACTTTCGCGGCTTGCGAAATCGCGGTCTCAGCTCTGGGTGAAAGCTTGCAGGATGTAGCCGCCCTATGTGCCGCTATCGTCGCCAGAAAAGTATAAAGCCGAAATTATGAGGTCGGAAATTGGAAACAAGTGAGGTGATTAAAGTAGAGCTTTTCATTTGGTAATAATCAGGAAACAAGCAAAGAAAGGGCAAAGCTATGGAAACAGAGGCTAAAACAAAACAAAAGCTTAGTGAAAAAGAAATAAATCAACTTCAGTTTAGCTGTACTGCTTTTCTTGGTGGTCATTTTCGGCAAAGAACCAGGCCACAGCAGGTTTTGGCGGAATTAGCCCAGCTTGCCCAACCTGAATTGCTACCCGATATGTACGGTCAGGGCGAAGTAATCGAAAGTTTCGAGCGAGAAATTGCCGGATTATTGGGCAAAGAAGCCGCCGTCTTTATGCCAAGTGGTACAATGTGCCAGCCGATTGCCCTTCGCATCTGGTCAGACCGGCAGGCCAACAAAAATGTTGCCTTTCATCCCAAATGCCATCTCGAATTACACGAAGAAAAAGGTTATCAGGAATTACATAATTTGCTCGGCGTGCTGGTTGGCTCACCTGACGAGTTAATGAAGCTATCCGACCTTAAAAAAGTGCGGCAACCTCTGGCGGCCTTGCTGCTGGAATTACCCCAGCGCGAAATCGGCGGACAATTGCCGGAATGGGAAGAATTGGTAGAGCTAACCACCTGGGCCAGAGAGCATAATATTTTTTTGCATCTGGATGGAGCGCGGCTTTGGGAGTGTAAACCTTACTACCAAAAAGAATACGCCGAAATAGCGGGCTTGTTCGATTCGGTTTATGTTTCTTTTTACAAAATTTTGGGTGGCCTTGCCGGGTCAATTTTGGCCGGGCCAGCCGATTTTATTGCCGAAGCCCGCTTATGGCAACAGCGTCAGGGAGGTCGCTTAATCCGGCTTTATCCCTATGTGCTTTCGGCTCGGCAAGGTTTGAACGAGCGGTTGGGGAAAATGGAAGATTATTACCTTAAAGCGCAGGAAATCGCTCAGGTTTTAGGGCAATTTCCCCAGGCTGAACTAACACCAAACCCGCCCCCAACCAATATGATGCACGTCTACCTCCGGGGCAATCGCGAGAGGCTGGAAGAAGCCGCCCTAGAAATTGCCCGCCAGTACAAAACCTGGCTATTTTATCCTTTGCGCCCTTCGCCTTTAACAAATTATCACAAGTTTGAGTTGACTGTTGGGGACGCTTCTCTGGAACTGGGCAAAAGCGAAATTACTTCCCTTTTCCAGACTTTATTCAAATTAGCTGAGGATGAGCCAAATTAGTCAAAACAAAGAGTTCTTAAATACGTTTCTAATAACTAACAACTAACAACTATCAACTCTTTCACCAACAACCGACAACTAACAAAGAGGTTAATTTAATGCGAGAAGTTAAAGTTAGCTGGACAGAAGAAGGGCCAATGCGTTTTGAGGCAAGCGACCTAAAAGGCCACCTTGTAACGCTGGACGGTGCGCCCGAATTTGGCGGAGCAGAGGCAGGCTTTAGCCCCAAAGCTCTTTTGCTGGTTGCGCTGGGTGGTTGCACCGGCATGGACGTAATTTCAATGTTACGCAAAATGCGCCAGGAAGTGACGGGCTATCATTTGGAAGTCAAGGGCTGGGAACACGAGGAACATTCCAAAAAATTCGACAAAATTATCGTTGAACACGTTATCGAAGGCCATAACTTGAATCAAGAAATGGTGGATAAAGCTCTAAAACTTTCGCACGAAAAATACTGCGGCGTTTCGGCCAGCCTAGCAGGTTCAGTCGAAATCGAAATGGTTAGCCGTCTGATAGAGGTAGGCTAGTACCATCGTGCGACTTAATGTGGACGAATTTAAAAGCAAGGCAAAGAGAGAAAGGAAATCGAAATCGAATGACGACAGGACAACTTAAAAAATTTCCAGAGGGTTTTTTGTGGGGAACGGCGACGGCTTCCTACCAAATTGAGGGAGCCTGGCAGGAGGACGGCAAGGGCGAGAATATTTGGGACAGATTTTCCCATACGCCCGGCAAGGTGCAGGATGGCGATACCGGGGATATTGCCTGTGACCATTATCACCGCTGGCCGGAAGATATTAAGCTGATGCAGGAAATGGGCCTAAAGGCTTACCGATTTTCGATTAGCTGGTCACGGATTATTCCTGACGGGGACGGGGCGGTAAACGAAAAGGGACTTGATTTTTACGATAAATTGGTTGATGGCTTGCTGGCGGCGGGGATTGAGCCGTATGTAACGCTTTATCACTGGGATTTGCCGCAAGCCTTGCAGGATAAGGGCGGTTGGGCCAATCGCGACACTGCCAAAGCTTTCGCCCGCTACGCCGATGCAGTTTCCAAACGGCTTGGCAACAGGGTGCATAACTGGATTACCCTAAACGAACCCTGGGTTTCGGCTTTTCTGGGCAATATGTTTGGAGTTCACGCTCCCGGCTTGAAAGACCCCAAAACTGCTTTTGCCGCTTCCCATCATTTGCTTCTGGGTCATGGTCTGGCCGTCCCGATTTTGCGGGCTAACGGCAATAGCCAGACGCGGGTAGGTATTACCTTGAATTTGTCCATTTGCGAATCGGCCAGCGACAGCGAGGCTGATAAAGTAGCGACGGCCAAATCAAACGCTTTTAACCTGAGCTGGTTTCTTGACCCGGTGTTCAAGGGCAAATACCCGGAAGGAGTGGCGGAACGCCTCAAAGGTGCGCCCTTGCCAATACAGGAAGGGGATTTGCAAAAAATTTCTGTGCCATTAGACTTTTTGGGGGTAAATTATTATTTTCGGTTTATTATAAAAGATGATTCGGCCAACGGTGGTTCAAGCGTCCAGGAAGTGCAACTGGAAAACGTGGAGCGTACCGAAATGGGTTGGGAAGTTCACGCGCCCGCTCTTTATCGTTTGCTGACCTATTTGCACAAGGAATACAATCCGCCCGCTATGTACATCACCGAAAACGGGTCGGCTTTCAAGGATGAGGTTGGGCCGGATGGCAAGGTGAATGACCCGCGCCGAACCGCTTATCTTCAAAGCCATTTTGCCGCCGCCCATCAAGCTATCAGCGAGGGCGTACCGCTCGAAGGTTACTTTGTGTGGAGCTTAATGGATAATTTTGAGTGGGGTTACGGCTATTCCAAACGCTTTGGCCTAACTTACGTAGATTTCGATACGCTCCAGCGCACTATCAAAAATAGCGGCCATTACTACAAAGGGGTAATCGCTGCTAACGGGATAGAATAACTTCTCGTCTCATTTGTGCAGGAGGGATTTCCAATCCTGACAAAACGGGTTTGGGTAAAATCGGGATTGGAAATCCCTCCTACATTAAACAAGTTGAATAGTTAGGCTGGAACAACCAATTCCAGCCGGACACGGTGGGTAGTTACCGGGTCGAGTGCGCCTGCATTTGGCCCGCCACTGTACAATACTAATTCGTATGGCCCTGCGCCGCGTAGCTTCAGGTGAGTAGCAATTGCCTCGTCAAAAGTAGCGTCAGCCAGACGGATAATCGAGCTACCTAGCGCAAACGAAACGCTACTTTCCTGAACAATTTGCGGCTCAATGCCAAGCAAAGCCTGATAACGGGCGGTACTTTCTACTATATCTTCGACAGCAACGCCCAATCGTGCTATGCCAGTTACATTGTTGGGATGTTGGGTAGCCGCTGGAACGCGCAAATTTCGGGAGGTGACATCGGCACACAGAAAGGGCAAATCCGGGGTCAGGGGTGTGCCATTTTCCCAACGAATCTCGACTCCATCCGGCTTGATACGTCCGCCCGCTTCTGGCCCTTGCATATCCAGACCACGAGTGCGGGCGGCGGCAATATCATCCGCGATGGCAGTTGGCAAGAGGGCAAAATCTATCAGCCCTTCGCCAATTGCGGCGTGTCGCCACCAGCGATGGTCGGGAGATTCCCGCTTGAAAGCAATTAATTCCAGATAAGTGCCATCGGCAAAGGCAATCAAGGCATTATGAGTTGCGCCTCCGGCATGTTCTCCGCCAGTTACAACCGTAAAGCCCAATTTGGTGTAATCATTTTTGGCGGCTTCCAGATTTTCCACCAAAATTACTACGTGGTCAATGCTCGCAATCATAACATCTCCCTTAGAGCCTATTTTAATCAGGCCGCTTTTTTGTAAGATATTGCTCCGACACCTAACCAAACCACAACCTGTCGGGATAAGCTTTTAGCTATGTTAAAACAAAACTTAATTGAGCAGACCAAAATTCAGTTTGCGCGAATTATCCTCAAGGTAGACGGCGGTTGAAGAAATCAGATTGCTACCTTCGGTGTTGTGCTGGGCTACAATGGTTAGCCCGGTGATGGCTTCCAACACTTGCTGGCTGGAAGTATGTTGATGACCAGTAGCGGCCTTGATAGTTTCGATAAATTGCCTGACCTGATGGGCGGTCTTGCTGATAATAGTAGCTTGATTTTGGGCCTGCTCCGAAACCAGCCGCATTTCTTCAATTACCGCTCCGGCTTCCTGGACGACTTCACCCATTGCCTGAGCTTTTTGGTAGCCGTCTTCTACTGATTTTACCGCATCAAGGGTCGCTTGCTCAATCTGCTGCACGATTGCCAAAACTTCCTGATTGGCTTCGTTTGAGCGGTTTGCCAAATTTTTGACTTCTTGCGCGACTACCTTAAACCGCGCCCCCATTTCACCCGCGCCTGCCGCTTCTATCGCGGCGTTCATCGCCAGCAAATGCGTTTGGCTACTGATTGAACTTAACAAATCCAGGATGCGCCGCATACTGCTGCTCCGGGTGTTCAGGTCGGAAAGGGTCTGGCGCAACTGTTGGTATAGTTCGCTTACTTCCTGCGTAACAGCAATGCTGCGGTTTACCGCGTCTTTCCCCTGCTGGCTTTTATCTACCGAAAGGGCGGTAGTTTGTTCAATATGCTGGCTTTCTGCCGCCATTTCATCGGTTGAAATACTGACTTTTTGGGCTGATTCAGCTATATAAGCCGAAGTAGTCGAAAGCTCGTTGATAGTTGCCCCTACTTGAGTGACTAAAGCCATTTGTTCTCTGGAACTGCTGGCTTGCTGCCCGGCAGTGCTTTTGAGCTGGGCGGAAAGGCTTAATACTTGCTGCCCAACTTGCTGGTTAGCTTGTTGTTGAGCTTCGATTCTTTCCAAAGCCTTTGCCAATCGAGTATTTTGCTCTTGCAGCTTGCGGGTTTGGCTCTTGAATGGAATAACAATGATGGCTACCAGAGTTGGAATAATAACCAGGGTGCAGAAAAATTCGGTAATAAGCTGGCCGCTTTGGGGGTCGGGAGGGGGCGGTGCCGTGTAAATTTTCAATATATCCTGAATGACAAATAATATCACCAGGCCGATAAGACAAAGAAAAGTAGTAATCAACACTGCGCGTGTTTCCATTAGGACTACTGCCAGCAAAATTGGCAGCATAACTATAATCATCAAAGATAAGGCAGTGCCAGTTTGATAAATTATAGTAATGGCGCAAAAAGTGGTAAGGCCAACTATTAACAGGCTACCCAAACGATAATTTTGACGCTTTGAGAGTTGGTAAGAAACTATTGCTGCACCTGTAAATAAAAGAACTGTAAAATTGCTAGGTTGAAAGAATTTGCCGGTACTAATACTCGTAAAAATAACCGATAGCACTCCCATTATACCTAATATAATAGCGACCTTACAGATGACCCGCAAAAGTTTGATTTCGCGCTCATCTTCGCTTTCCAAATTGAATAATTCAGAGCTGAAAGACTGCTGCAAAAGCTGTGACATAACTGAAACTATCCTTGTTTGTGTTAAGTAAACTAATAAATCTTTTAGTAGTATGCCTAACCTTAGCTATTATAGCAAGGAAAAATATTCTAATTGAAGAATTTTAACGACCCCTGTTGATATTTACAATCCTTTTTTATTTTAAAGATTATCTGGCCTAGATTTTTATTTTTACCACACAATATTATCCTATTTTTAGAATAAATTCGAGTTAATATTGAGAATAGAATCGCTGTCTATAAGTGAAGAAATAGACTTTCCTATCACCCAGGCTTCATACTGAGGGCAATACGCCCGCGCTTTGCGTCTACGCTCAGTACCCGCACATCTATCACGTCGCCAACACCCACCAATTCGAGCGGGTGCTTCACATAACGCTCACTCATTTCGGTAATATGCACCAACCCATCTTGCTTTACCCCAATATCCACAAATACCCCGAAATCTATCACGTTCCGCACTGTGCCTTTAAGAACCATATTTGGGGCTAAATCCTCCAATTTTAGAATATCCTGCCGCAAAAGAGGTTTGGGCAATTCCTCGCGGGGGTCGCGACCCGGCTTTTCCAAATTATCCATAATATCGCGCAAAGTTGGCCCGCCTACCCCGATTTGAGCCGCTATTTGGTTAAGTTTGCGTTCGTCCCCAATCGCTTTGCTGCGAAATTCCTTTATAAGGCTGGTTGGCGGCAATTTCGCCGGAGTTTTGCCCTCGTTTTCGGTTATTACTGCCAGCAATTTTTGAGTGGCGGGATAGCTTTCCGGGTGAATAAAGGTGTTGTCGAGCGGATTGGAACTGCCGGATATTTTTAGAAAGCCCGCCGCTTGCTCAAAAGTTTTTTCGCCCATTCCGGCTACCTTGCGAAGTTCTGCCCGGCTTTTGAACGGGCCATTTTTCTCGCGGTGTGCCACGATTGCTCCAGCAACTTTTTTGTTGATGCCGGAAACGTATTTCAAAAGGGCCGAAGATGCCGTGTTCAAATCTACCCCGACATAATTTACGCAGGATTCGACAACTGCGTCCAGCGATTCGGCTAAAGCTTTTTGGTCAACGTCGTGCTGATATAAGCCCACTCCGATGCTTTTAGGGTCAATTTTTACCAGCTCGGCCAAAGGGTCTTGCAAACGGCGAGCAATCGAAATGTTACCGCGCTGGCTGGCCTCCAAATCGGGGAATTCTTGCCGGGCAATATCGCTGGCACTATAAACCGACGCGCCCGCCTCACTAACGATTACATAGGCTGGTTTGGGGTCTTTGGCTGCGGCAATCGTTTCGGCGACTAAGGTTTCAGTTTCGCGGCTGGCCGTGCCGTTGCCGATAGCAATTACTTCGGCTTTATAACGTGAAATTAGGTCAAGCAAAATCTTTTTCGACCCGGCCCAATCGCGTTTCGGCTCGTGCGGGTAAATCGTCAGATTGGCAAGGGGCTTGCCGGTGGCATCCACCACCGCGATTTTGCAGCCGGTGCGGATACCGGGGTCAATCCCTAAAACTACCTTGCCCTCAATAGGGGGCTGCAACAGCAATTGGCGCAAGTTGGCGGCGAAAACGGTGATGGCATGAAGTTCGGCTTCTTCGGTTAATTTGGCCCTTACTTCGTTTTCCACCGAAGGCAGTAGCAAGCGTTTCAGACTATCGGCAATGGCAGTTTTTAGTTCAGCTTGAAAAATAGAGCGGGTATCAATCAAGTAACGGGCTTCCGCGCTACGTTCCGCAATTCCCGGCGCAAGCTCTATCCCTACCGAAAGCACCCCTTCTTTTTCGCCCCGGTTCAGGGCCAGCCGACGGTGCGGCGGGATTTTCGCTAAGGGTTCGCTATATTCATAATATTGCTGATATTTGCCGCCCGCGTCTTTTTCCTTGCCGCCCTTCGCCAGCCCCGCGCTCATTTGACCCTGCCTTTGCATTAGCTGTCGGACTTCGCGTCGGATTTCGGCATCTTCCGAAACGCGCTCGGCGATAATATCTCGCGCCCCCGCCAAAGCTTCTTCGGCGTTGTTTACCCCTTTGGCCGTATCAACGAAGCGGGCGGCAAGTTCGGCGGGCGTTCCCCGATAAACCTTTTGAGCTTGCATCAAATCGGCCAGAGGTTCAAGCCCTTTTTCTTTGGCAATCGTAGCGCGGGTGCGGCGTTTAGGACGGTAGGGTAAGTACAAATCTTCGACTTCCTGCAAGGCGGTGGCTTTCTGGATAGCGGCGGCCAAATCTTTAGTGAGCTTGCCCTGCTCCTGAATGGTGTTCCAAACTTCGATTTTGCGCTCAATAAGTTGTCGCCCGTAAGCCACCCGTTTTTCGAGCTGGCGGATTTGCTCCTCGTCCATGTCGCCCGTCACTTCCTTGCGGTAACGGGCAATAAAAGGCACAGTCGCGCCTCCGTCTAAAAGCCCAATTGCGCTCCGGGCATTATCGGCTCTTAATTTTAATTCGGCGGCAGCCTGCCCAATAATTACACTCTGGTCTAAAATTGGGGCAAGGTTTAATTCGTTTTGTTCAGTTTTCGCCATAGTAAAAAGATTTTCCCCTTTTTGTTTGCCTGATTACTCAAACAACGTACTGACTTTGAGCCTAAATTCCGGCAAAACAACCTCTCCTTCAAGTTCCTCATCTAAATCTAAAAAGCTGCGGGCTTGTCCAGCCGATAAACTATCACGTATTTTTCCTGCATATGAATTGACCAGATAAGCCGGACTCCAGCCTGTAAGTACGCTTCGATTTTAATTAGTTTGGTCTCTCATCGTCGCTGGGCGACCAAACTTCGATAGCCAAATCGGGTGCGACGGGAATTGGCCGTCAAAATCAACTGGGGTACGGTTTTGGGCGACAAAACAAACATCAGGTTTTGGGTAATTTTTACCTTCGAGCAGGCCCAGAGTACAGGAGGCTTCGGCATAGCAGCTTCCGCCTGGATTATTATCAAGAAAATTGTTTATGTGTTGCGCTAACCTGGAGACCAACCGACCGTGCTTGCCACTGGTGCTACCTCTCGCCACAATCCGGCCTCCTATAAGTTCATAGCTGTCTGGGTCATCCTCGGCCCATTCCAGTTTCAGGAATTCCTCGACGGTATAAAGCTTTTCCTTAACTTCTATGGTCATTTTTTGTAACTCCTTGCTCCAAAAATCAGGTTCGGGCTTGCACAAAGCCGACGTTTAGCCCGCTACTGGCTGACCCGCTTCAGGTCGTCCCAGAAGCCGGGATACGATACGTCAGCACAGGCGTAATCTTCGATAGCGAGTTCTTCGCCCGGTGGGAGCAGTAGCCCGGCGATTGCCAGCGACATGGCTAGACGGTGGTCGCCGTGACTGTGAACCGAATTGCCGTGCAGATGTTGCCGTCCGCTAATAACCAGGCCGTCGGGTTGGGTTTCAATGTTTGCGCCCAGCTTGCCAAATTCGCTGGCGATGGTGGCGATGCGGTCAGTTTCTTTTACCCTGAGTTCGGCGGCATCCCGCACAACGGTACGGTTTTGACCGAACATTGCCGCGACTGCTAAAGCCGGAATTTCATCCACCAAACGCGGTATGATTTCCCCACCAATTCCTGTGCCAACCAGACGCGAGCTTTTGACTCGAATATCGGCCACAGGTTCACCCACGATTTCGCGTTCATCGCTTAATTCAATGTCCGCGCCCATTTCTTGCAGCGCGTCAATCAGGCCGGTGCGGGTCGGGTTTACGCCTACATTTTTCAGGAGCAAATCTGCATCGGGGTGAGCGACTGCCGCTACCAGCCAGAAAGCCGCCGAGCTAATATCGCCCGGTACGGCCACGTTCAAGGCTCTGAGGGTGGTAGCCGGGCCGTGCATAATCAGGCGTTCGCGATTAGTTTCAAGCGGTGCGCCCATCGCCCCCAACATTCGTTCGGTGTGGTCACGGCTGGCGATTAAACCTCCTAAAACCGTTTCACCTTCGGCATAAAGGGCGGCCAGCAAAAGGCAGCTTTTTAATTGTGCGCTGGCGACGGGCAAATTATAACTAATCGCTTTAATCGAATTGTTAGCATCCCCTTTAATAGAAAGTGGGGCAAGTGTATCATTCTTACGCCCCCAGATTTGCGCTCCCATTTGTTTAAGCGGGCCGATAACCCGTCCCATCGGGCGCGAACGTAGCGAACTGTCGCCAGTAATAATCGAATAAAAGCTTTGTCCAGCCAACAGCCCGGTCAGGAGGCGGGTAGTCGTGCCACTATTGCCCGCGTCCAAAATTTCGGCGGGTTCCTGCAATCCGCGCAAACCGCGCCCTGCTATAGTTACTTCGCGCTTGCTTTCGCTCAATTCGATGTTCACGCCCATTGCCCGCATACAGGCGATACTCGAAAGGCAATCTTCACCGGGCAGAAAATTAGTGACATGGGCTGTACCTTCGGCGATAGCGTTAAATATTATCGAGCGATGCGAAATTGATTTGTCGCCTGGTACGGTAATTTCACCCCGCAAGCGGGCGGCAGATTTTACAGTCAAGAAGTTATTCACTAAACCCCTACCTTTTTTGCCCTGTTTCTTCCCCGTAATCCAGCCTTCAGGCATTGTGAGCAAACCGCCCGGTGGTTAGAATAGGATTAGAAAGCGGTAAATTTTTCAGGTTATAAAGCCTGCTTATGAGTATGGAGAAAAATTGATGATTAGAGAACCAATTTTTGCGATAATAGGTCTGGTACTGGCTCTGGCAACCCTTGTACTTTTCGGTCTATCGATTGCCGATTTTCAGACCGGCGTTCCCGGCATTTTCACAATGCTGCTGGGTGGCCTTTTCCTGCTGCTCGGCTTTAGCCAGCAACCCTCCCAGAGCAAACGCTCTTAGGGCAGGTCGGAAGTAGGAAGTATAAAGTCGGAGGCATAACAGAAAATCTGATTCCTACTTCCTACTTCCGACTTGTTATTCGTACCTGTCGCGCTTGTATTCTTTGAGGTAGGGTCGGCAGGTTTCGCAAAGGGTAATATCGCCCTCAACGCGGGTAGTGGCTCGGCGGGTGTAAGTGTTAAAGGTAAAGGAATGGCGCGAGACGTGGTTAGGGCAGAACAAGACCTCGCAATGACCGCAAGCCACGTAAACCTCGTTGGTACATTCGGGATGGCCGCACAAATTTTGTGAATTGCGCTCCAACCCGCCCCGGTAACGTTCTTCTTCCCAAAGCTCGCGCTCTCGAATACCCCGATCACGTTTGTAGCGACGGAGACAGCCCGGATTATTACAGGTGGCTTTGTCCACGTGTCCGTGTTTCATGCAAAAATGCTTGCCGCAGTAGCTACATTGCTCTACGATAGGTTGCTGGCAGCTAATCGGTAAAATCCCTTTTTCACAGTGTAAACCCATAGCCAATCCTTTGCCACCC
>JBBQGP010000009.1:0-52469 GCA_038323095.1 Chloroflexia bacterium
CGCTGGCAAGCCGTCGGCGTAAAAATCCTATGGGAAATTAACCCCGACGATAAAACGGTAAGTGTCTACCATCCTGAGCAAGCTGGGCCAATTCAAGTTTTGGGAATAGAGAATGAATTGAGCGGGGAAGATGTTATTCCCAATTTCAGACTAAAAGTAAGCGAATTATTTAGCAATATCTAGGTAGCAGAGGGAGAAAGAGGGAGCAGATTGGTACAGGCTTTGGTAATGATTAACGCGGAACGTGGAACAGTGCCGCGTACCGCCGAGCGGTTGCTGGAAATTCAGGGCGTAACTGAAGTTTTTTCAGTAACAGGTGAATTTGATTTGGTGGCGGTCATTCGGCTCAAGGATAACGAAGATTTGGCGCGAGTCGTGACCGAAGATATGGCAAAAATTGAGACATTGACCCGGACGGAAACAATGCTGGCTTTCAAGGTTTATAGTCGGGCCGATTTGGAACAAAGCTGGGAAATAGGAGTAGATTAAATGGAAGACCGCAAATTTGGCTTTAATACTCGTTCTTTGCACGCCGGACAGCGTCCTGACCCGACTACCGGGGCGCGGGCAATGCCGATTTATCAGACTACTTCTTTTGTTTTTGAAGACCCTGACCACGCCGCCAATTTGTTTGCCTTGCAGCGTTTTGGCAATATTTATACTCGGATTATGAACCCGACCACTGCCGCTTTTGAAGAACGAATTGCTTCGCTGGAAGGGGGCGTAGGTGCGCTGGCCGTAGCCAGTGGGCAATCGGCCCAATTTATCGCTATGTTCACTCTTCTTAGTCAAGGCGACCAGATTGTCGCCAGCAAAACCCTTTATGGCGGCACTTATACCCAGTTTGATATAAGTTTTCGGAAAATGGGAATAGATACCGTTTTTGTGGATAGCGACGACCCCGAAAACTTCCGCAAGGCTATTACCCCCCAAACCAGAGCGATTTACGCTGAAACCATCGGCAACCCGCGTATAAATGTGCTAGACATCGAAGCGGTGGCGAAAATTGCCCACGAAAACAATTTGCCCTTAATCGTAGATAATACTTTTGGTTCGCCCTATCTGTGCCGCCCGATTGAATGGGGCGCGGATATTGTGGTACATTCCGCTACCAAATTTATTGGCGGACACGGCACGAGCATCGGCGGCATTATTATAGATAGTGGCAAATTCGCCTGGGATAACGGCAAGTTTCCTGGTATGACCGACCCAAGCAAGGGCTATCACGGTATTCGCTTTTACGAAACTTTTGGCGATTTCGCCTATGTAATGAAAGCGCGGGTCGAAAGCTTGCGCGATATGGGGCCAGCCCTTAGCCCGTTTAATTCTTTTATGTTTTTGCAGGGCATTGAAACGCTAGGCTTGCGAATGGAAAAACACGTGGCGAACGCCCGGCAGGTCGCCGAATTTTTGAGCGAACACGAGGCGGTAGAATGGGTGCATTATCCTTCGCTACCCACCGATACTTATAATGCCCTTGCCAAAAAGTATTTGCCCAAAGGAGCGGGGGCAATCTTTACTTTTGGAATTAGGGGCGGGCTGGAAGCTGGACGTAAATTCATCGAAAACGTTCAGCTTTTTAGCCATCTGGCAAACGTCGGCGATGCCAAATCGCTGGTAATTCATCCGGCCAGCACTACTCACGCCCAGCTTAATGAAGAAGAACAAGTTGACGCAGGTGTCGGCCCGGATTTAATTCGCCTTTCGATTGGTCTTGAGGATATCGAAGATATTTTGTGGGATTTAGACCAGGCTTTGAAGAAATCACAGATTTAGTAGTGGGGAGGATTGAGGAAACTATTTAATGTACGAAGAATTTTTGGAGGTGGCGAAGGCGGCAGCGCGGGCGGCAGGGATAATTCAGCTTGAAGGATTAACCCGCCGTCAGCAAATTCAGACTAAAAGCAGTTTTTTAGATTTAGTGACCGAAGTAGATAAAAATTGTGAGGCTGAAATTGCCCGTATAATTCTGAACCGCTTTCCCGACCATCAGCTTTTGGCCGAAGAAGGCACGACGGGCGGCACTAACCCGCGCTACCGCTGGATTATTGATCCGCTCGACGGGACGACCAATTATACTCATCGTTATCCGTTTTTTTCGGTTAGTATCGGGCTGGAACAGGACGGACAAATAATTATGGGCGTGGTATTTGATGCTTTACATAACGAATTATTTGAGGCGGTAGCGGGTAGTGGCGCGTTCGTGAACGGGCAGCTCTTAAAAGTTTCGGACGCGCCGACTTTGAGCAAGGCTTTGTTATGTACCGGCTTTCCGGGCGACCAATCCGGCAATAAAAAAATATTGGGCGATTGGGAAAGAATTAGTTTACTTTGTCATGGTATCCGGCGGGATGGCTCGGCGGCTTTGGATTTATGCTATGTGGCCGCCGGAAGATTGGATGGCTTTTGGGAAAGGCTTAATCCCTGGGACATGGCGGCAGGGTCACTGATGGTGCGGGAAGCTGGAGGCAGCATTACCAATTTTGCCGGAGACAAATTCGATTTGTACCAGCGTGAGATTTTGGCTACCAATGGGCAGATTAGGTCAGAAATGGCCGAAATACTCGGCAAAGACTCAATCAAGGGAGATATAAAATAAAAAAGGGCCGGATAGAGGAATCGAACCCCCGACAACCATATTACAAGTATGGCGTTCTACCACTGAACTAATCCGGCTTTTCAAGCCATATTTTAGCACAAATCAAGCCAAATGCAAAATTTGGCAAGCCACAACCTGAAACAAATTTTAGCAGTTTAGTTCAAATCGGTTTATTGTTTTAATTAGTGTTCTTACTATTGTATATGCAAATTTAACTGAAATTATATGCATTAATCACAAAGGCTTTAAGTTAAGAAAATATTAATAGAGTAAGATGTAAAAACTAATATTTGATTAAAGTACCAAGAGCATACGAGCTACTTAATTCTTTTATGTTAGCAAAAAAAGTCATACCAGCGGAGGTTCAAGGATGAATTTTACTACGCTTTGCCGATGTCTAGTTACCTCTGGAAATCCAGCACTTTTGATAGAAAAAGCTTACCAGTTAGGACAGCGTGGCGTTGTACCGGGCCAGAATGTTAATGCTTTTTACCTTTCTACTCTTAGCACTCAGGAAATTTTTCACCTTTCCGTTTGGAAAAATCAGCCTAATGAGAGTGAGCTTTTAAAAAGCAGACTTTTCAAGAACCTCAAAGTTCTTCAAAGAACTGATTATCAGCTAGTCCACGAATATCAACTGGTCTCAGCTTCGGTCAAGGCTTCACATTTGCGCCTGACAGAATTGCCCGCCCATTATAGTAACCAGAAATACAACGAAATTATAAAACACTTATTTCAACAAAGGCAACACTTACCGGGGTTAGTTAGTGGTTGGGCTGGACGAGATATTGAGAACCCTAATAATTTCTTGCATAGAATTGAATGGGACAGTTTGAAAGCCCAGCAAGATTTTTTCAATCATCCTGTTATTCAGGAAGCTCTTGTACAACGCCAGAACGAAGGCTTTAAGTTTGAATACGCCAGTTTTGACTTGTCAGTTTTGTACCCCGTTTTGTATTCTCTGCCTTCACTACCTCTAGCAGAAATACTTTTGAAATAATCAGAGTTTATGTTTTGGGGGAAGCAGCTTTTGTTATATAAGTTGCTTTCTTATTTTGCAGGCGTAACATTTGTAGATATTTCAACTAATACTTTAGTAGTAATACTTTAGCCTAAGACTAAATTATATTAATTGTACAGCTTTTATACCCTTGTAATGCAATTAATAAGGTGCTATACTAAAAAGGTAAAACTGGATTTTGCTTAATTTTACTCTCAAACCCTCTTTGAGAAGGAATTTAATTGAAAGCTTTTAGCCTGAAGGAATTAGTAGAAGATGAGCTACGCTATTAAACTCGACAACATTATTAGTCTCGCTCTGTACGATTTTGAAGACGTTAAACTTACTGCATCTGAAACAAAAGCTCACCAGATAAGTACCTGTTTTACTACTTCGGTATTAGGTATGAGGGCTATTAGCCAGCTTATTGAAGAGCGCGCCACCAGTTCAACAGACAAGCCTTTTAAGCTTTACAGCAGTTTTCAGTATCTTTCCCGCTTCAAACCGCAACAGGAACGTTATCGAAAAATTGCTAATAACGGCAGCCCGGTTTACGTTTTTGGTATTCCTGATGCTCCAATCGAAACTTATTCAAACTTGATTCAAGTTCCAATAGAGCGCACTACCGACCTAAATTCGTCCGCTATGGCTCGTTTCTGGTTTGTAGTGCTGGATATACCAAATAGCGTCTCAATTGCCTTGCTCAGTCGGGAATTACCAAGCCCTTTGCGCCGGGTTAATGGGCCTTCCGGCTTAATCTACCGCAACTTTGAAGGCTTTCGCACTTACGACAAAAGTTTGATTGCTCAAATAACTGATTGTCTGGATAGCTATATTCGGGTAAACGCTAAAATAAATCCAACTCCCTCTATTCTATCAGGTAACTACCGCCCGACTTCCTGGTCTTGATACTGAAGCTGGTAGAGCCGGGAATAAAAGCCTCGTTTTGTCAACAACTCATCGTGTGTACCAGTTTCGACAATCTGGCCCTTGTGCAATACAATAATACGGTCTACGTGTCGGATGGTACTCAGGCGATGGGCGATAATAATCGAAGTACGCCCGCGCATTAGTTTTTCCAATGCCTCCTGGATTAAAGCCTCATTCTCGGTATCCACGCTACTGGTAGCTTCGTCCAGAATTAGCAACACTTCCGGGTTAAAGGCAATCGCGCGGGCAAACGCTAAAAGCTGACGTTGCCCTACCGAAAGATTAACCCCACGCTCCTTCACCTCGTGGTCATAACCTTTTTCCAGCTTTTCGATAAATTTGGCGGCATTTACAAAGCGGGCGGCTTCTTGTACCTGTTCATCACTAATACTTTCATCCAATAGTCGGATATTGCTGGCAATTGTACCGCTAAACAAAACCGGGTCTTGCAGCACCGTCCCGATATGTTTTCTAAGTTCGGCCTGCGTTACTTCCCGCACATCCAAATTATCGACCAAAATCTGACCCTGTTGCACATCGTAAAAGCGGCTCATCAGGCTAATGATACTGGTTTTGCCCGCTCCCGTTGCGCCTACAATTGCCACGCTCGACCCTGCCGGGATTTTGAACGAAACATTTTTCAAAACCGACTCATCTGATACATAGCTAAAATGAACATTCTGAAACTCTATTTCGCCCCGAAAGGGCTTAGAAAAATGTTTAGGTTGGCTGGGGTCTTGAATTATCGGCTGTTCGTCTAAAATTCCGAACAAGCGACCACTGGCGACCATTGCCCCTTGTAACAAATTGTATTTCTCGGCCAAATCCTGAATAGGCTGAAACGCCCGGTTAATGTATTGCAGGAAGGCCACCAACACTCCAAAGCTGATTGAATTTTCCAAAACACCCTGACCACCAAACCAGATTAACCCGGCAGTTCCTACCGACATTAGTAAACCTACTACCGGGAAGAAAAGCGCAAAAGTTACCCCGCTCCGAATAGCCGCTTCATAATAACGCTGGTTCAATCCGGCAAATTGGGCAAAGGCCCGCTCTTCCCGGTTAAAAAGCTGGACAACTTGCATCCCGCTCAAGTTTTCGTTCAAAAAGCCGTTAATTTTAGCCAAACGAGTACGTACCTGCCGGAAGCTAATTCGCATAAACCTTTGAAAGATAAACGAAGCCAGCGCAATAATTGGCAGCACCGCAAAACTAACCAGAGCCAGCCGCCAATCCAGGAATAACATAATAATAATCACCGCCACCAGCGTAATGCTATCGCCCAGCATCGCGACTACTCCGTTAGTCAAAAGCTCGTTCAGGGCATCTACATCGCTAGTCAAGCGGCTCATCAAACGGCCTACCGGGTTTTTATCAAAAAATGAAAGCGACAGTTTTTGAACGTGCGAAAACAAAGTTACTCGCAAATCGTACATCACCTGTTGGCCGACGGCTTGCATCAAATACGCTTGCCAATAGCGCAAGCCAAAGCCCAGTAACAAAAATACCAGAAAGGCTACCAGAATTTGCCACAAATCGTTTAAACGGCTCTTCCCGATATATTCGTCAATTGCCAGCTTGGTCAAAAAAGGCCCAGCCAAGTCCGCCAGCGTCGTACCCAGTACCAGCGACAAAGCTAATATAATTCGTTTTGAGTACGGCTTTAGATAAAGCGAAAATCGGCGTACCAACCGCCCGTCGTAAGCTTTACCCAATATTTCGTCTTCATCACCTTCGGCTTTTTCTTTATCCTTTTTCGGGCCTTTGGCTTTTTCAGCCTTAACTTTCGCCTCGTCCGCCTCTGTATTTCGATTTCTTACCGCCACCCTAAAACCTCCGATGTGAAGAAATTAACAAGTAACAAGTAATAAGTCGGAATTAGAAAGTATTAAGTCGGAATCAGACAATAACTTACAACTCGCAACTATTCCCCGACAATTAACAACCTTTGGTGGTAAATTCCCTACCCTGAAGGGCTGGGCTAATAACATGAAGACGGCCCTAAAGGGCTGGAAAGAGTCTGGCTAGATTTAGACTAACCCGCCGACGGCTTTAGCCCCGTTTTCATGTTATTAGCCCGGACATTCCATGTCCGGGAGATAACCAACCCTGTGGTAAGTCGGAAGTTGGAAGTATGAAGTCGGCATCACTCCCCCCGACAACCCTATTCCCTCTAACAACCGACAACTCTTTCACCGACAACCGACAACCCTTTGTTACTTGTTACTTGCTACTTGTTACTTAGTTCCGACTTTATACTTCAAACTTCCGACTTGTTACTTGTTACTTTGCTAAAATCTCCGATGCTCAAGTTTGTACTAATTTGACCTTGCCAGATTGTGTTGCGCCCAATAACCGAATGACGCAAATTAGCTGCCACAATTTGTGCGCCAGCCTCAATAATGCTATCACTTATAATGCTTTCCTTGACGTTTGCTCCTACACCAATCGCAACGTATGGCCCGACAATCGAATTTTGCAAAGTAACGTCACTGGCGATAAAACATGGTTCAATAATAAGCGAATCGCCGCTTGGTCGTGGCCCACTTTGATTAGTTTGTTCCAGCAAAGCTTTGTTACTTGCCAGCCAGCTTTCAAAATTGCCAGTATCCAGCCAGAGCGGGATATTTTGACCGAGTAATTTCGCGTTTTTTTCTAACATAATCTGGACGGCATCGGTCAGGTAAAATTCGCCATTAGTCTGGCGATTATCGGTCAGGAGTTCATCAAGCGCGATAAAAAGCTTTTGAGCCGAAGTAAAATAATAAGGACTGGTTACGGCTTTATCCGAAACAAAAACTTTGGGTTTTTCGACTAATTTTGTTACCAGCCCGCTTGTTTCATCTACCACTACCGCACCATAACTGCTGGTATCCTCGGCCTTACGCCAGGATACTACCCCATCCAAATCTGGCGGTAAATTTGCCAATATCCTAAAATCCATATCAAAAATAGTGTCGGAATACAGCAAGAATAAATCGGTATCACCTTGAGCCAGCACTACTTCTCGCGTCCGAACAGTTGCTTCACCCGACCCAAGCGGCTGGGGCTGCTCGACAAATTGCACTTGTAAATTCGGGAAAGTTTTTTGGACGAATTCAATTATTTGTTCACCTAAATAGCCGATTACAAAAATGTATTCCTGTTTTCCGGCAAAGCGGGGGATTTGCTCTAGTTCTTGCAATTTGTGGAGAATATGCCAAAGGGCCGGATGACCGGCCACGCTCAAAAGTGGTTTAGGACGGGTTAAAGTATGCGGGCGCAGGCGCGTTCCCAGTCCGGCGCACAACACAACAACTTTCACAGAGTTCTCTTTCTGCCATTTCACCAACTATCTAGCTGATTATACCACGTCTATCTCCTTGTTTGCTCCTGTTTTCGACTTCTGCCTTCTACTTGTTTCCTACCGGGCCGCTAGATTGGCGGATAATAAGCTGGCTTTTCAGCACTTCTTCGTAAAGCGACAAATACTCGATGGTTTCAAATTTAGGCTGTTTGCGCCGGATATAGTTCAGCTTAATTAGCTCAACCAATCGGTTCGCCATTTGTGCGCCAATCTGATAAACCGGCTGGGCCACGGTAGTGAGGGTGGGGTGACTGAGTCGGGCCAACGGTAAATCATCGTTACCGACAATTGACAGTGTTTCGGGAACACAAAAGCCCATAATTTGCGCCTGTTGTAGCGCACCCAAAGCCATATGGTCGTTAAAAGCGTAAATCGCGGTAGGTGGCTCGTCCTGCTTTAAAAGCCTGGAGCAGGCACGCATACCCCCATCCGGGTGCAAATTGCCATAGGCCAAATATTTTTCCTCGTTTAAAGGATAGCCCGCTTCGGCTAATCGTTGCCGCACCGTCGCCAATCTCAGGTCAAGCGTGGTCATAACTCCTGAGCGTACCCCAATAATTCCAATCCGGCGGTGGCCCTGAGCCAGCAAATAGTCAATTACCTGCTGCGCTCCACCCTCGTCATCGGCATGCACAACCGAAGTAAAACGGCTGGAAGGATAGCCATTCGCTACCGCTGGAACGCCCATTTCCTGCAATTCCTGTGCCAAACTTTCGCTGGAAGGCATAACATCAATGGTTAGCACTCCATCTACATAACCTGATTGTATTAAAGTAGTAGCTTTGTGTTGCGCTCCCGGACTTTTGGCAATGCTCAATAGCA
The DNA here is from genome assembly GCA_038323095.1 of Chloroflexia bacterium. Classification (GTDB taxonomy): domain Bacteria; phylum Chloroflexota; class Chloroflexia; order Chloroheliales; family Chloroheliaceae; genus L227-5C. The sequence continues at coordinate 8,698 of JBBQGP010000009.1, forward strand.
AACTGTATTCATGTTCGCCGAGCTGTTGCTCTGCCCCGCGTATAAGTTCGCTCAGGTAAGGATCGATTTCGGAATAACCTTCAACATAGGGCAGGAATAAAGCGGTGATAAATGATTGTTGTCGTAAAAGACTACGGGCCGCCAAATTAGGGCTAAAATGCAGCTCTCGAATAGCTTTAACCACTCGTTCGCGGGTTTCGGAACTTACGTAAGGGGTGTTGGAAAGCACCTTCGAGACGGTAGTAATCGATACTCCCGCCATTTTCGCCACATCCTTGATATTACTCATAGCTTTTGGCCTTTCGCAATCGAATACTCTGGTAATAGAAAGTTCTGTTTCAGGTGTGACGCTGTTGCAAGGCTATTCAATTGCCGGAGTCACTCATAGCTAAATATACTTCTCTTGATTTGATTATAGCACAATTTATGCTTTGTTCATCCTTAACTTGTATCTCGTTTCGTACTTTTAAGAAGTTATCAAGAAATCTTTTCAGGATAATTGAAAGTTCTTATGGGATGTTTGGTTTGTCAGAGGGGCTATTTTGAGTTATAATTATCACAATAAAAGAGCTGTAAGTAATGTGTAAAGAAATGGTAAAGAGCTGTTTAAGGAACTCTTGCCAAAATTATTAAAGTTGACAAGAAGGGAAAAACCAATGACGGTTGAAAAGCTTGAAGCCACCGAACAAAGCGAGAAAAAAGAAAAGCCGGTAAAGGGTTTGGAAGGTGTAGTCGCTCTTGAATCGGGAATAAGCTCGATTATCGGTAGTTTATTAACTTATCGTGGTATTAGTATTGATGAACTGGCTGAAAAAGCTTCTTTTGAGGAAGTAGTTTATTTGTTATGGTACGGGAAATTGCCGAACCGCGCCGAATTGAATGATTTGACCAGCAAATTGCAGCAAAGTGCCGCTTTACCTGAGCAAGTACAAGCTTTGATTAAAGCTTTCCCCAAAAATGTACATCCAATGGACACCCTTCGTACCGCAGTTTCGGCTTTGGCTTTGTACGATTCTGATACCGCCGATATGTCGAAGGATGCCAATATTCGCAAAGCAATTCGACTTCAGGCCCAGGTTCCGGCAATCGTAGCCGCTATTTATCGGGCTAAAACTGACCGTGAAATTGTACAGCCGCGCCCTGACCTTTCGATTGCCGCTAACTTTTTGTATATGCTGGATAACAAAGAGCCTGAACCAATCGCAGTTAAAGCTATCGACACTGCTTTAGTTTTACACGCCGACCACGAGCTAAACGCCTCGACTTTCTCCGCCCGCGAAACGGTTAGCACTCTTTCGGATATGCACAGTGGTATTATTAGCGCGATTGCAACCCTTAAAGGGCCTTTGCACGGCGGGGCAAACGAAGCGGTAATGCAGATGCTTTTACGGATTGGCTCAATGGACAAGATTGACCAGTTTATTAGTGATGCGCTGGCGAACCGGGAGAAAATTATGGGATTCGGCCACCGCGTTTACAAAAACGGCGACCCCCGCGCCAAGCATTTACGCCGCATGAGCGAGGAATTGGGCAAGCTCAAGGGTGAAACGCGCTGGTACGAAATGTCCGCCAAAATCGATGATGTAGTCACTAAAGAAAAAGGTTTGTTACCCAACGTAGACTTTTATTCAGCCAGCACTTATTATATTTTAGGTATCCCGATTGAATTGTTTACTCCCGTCTTTGCCTGTAGCCGGACGGCGGGCTGGCTGGCTCACATTATGGAGCAGTATGCTGATAACCGCTTGATTCGGCCTCGCGCTGATTATACTGGCCCAATTGACCAGCATTATATCCCGATTGAAGAACGGGTTTAGGTTACTGGATTAGAATTTAACTTAGAGACAAAAAGGTGGAATATTCCGCCTTTTTGCTTTTATAACTTTTCTAAAACTTGGACAACATCTTGACAAAGTAAAATGGAATGATATACTTAATATTAAGATAATTAAGATTCAGTTAAGATACTCGTAAGAATAAATTACTGCCTGTCAAATTTTTTTGTAAAAACCCTATTATCATTTTAAATTTTTAGCTTTAGAAAGTAGGCGGGTATGGTCGAAGCGGCTCTCGATTTTCCTATTTACAGCATCAAAGCGGTAGCACATATGGCCGGAGTAACTGAGCCAACCCTCAGAGCCTGGGAAAAACGCTACAGTATTTTGACCCCGCAGCGTACCGAAAGCGGGCATCGTCGCTATACCAGAAGGGATATTTACCGGGTAATCTGGCTGAAAAGTCGGCTGGAAGAAGGGATGTCGATTAGTCAGGCCAGCCTGCTTTTGCAAACTTTGCCAGAAAACAATTTGATGGACCATATCCAGACCGAGCTAAAGCCCTCCCGCAACGGTAACGGCAAAAATAATAATTCGCAAAATAGTAACGGGCATTTGTCCCATACCAGTCAAGTCCGCTCTATTTCGGCTTTAATCGACGAACTTTTAGATAGTCTGGTTGATTTTGATGAAGCCAAATCTGACCAACTGCTTTCGGAAGCAATGGGGCTTTACTCGCCGGAAACGGTTTGTACTGAAATTATGCAGCCAGTTTTGGTTGAAATCGGGGAACGTTGGATGCGAAACGAAGTAACAGTAGCTACTGAACACTTTGCCAGTAATTTATGCCGTACTCGCCTAAATGCTATGCTCGAATCCTTGCCAGTAGTCAAAAATGGCCCACTAATTTTAACCGCTTGCGGGCCGCACGAATTTCACGAAATCGGCGTAATTATCACTACTCTTTTCCTGCGAAGACACGGCTGGCGAGTGCTTTATTTGGGACAGAATGTGCCGTCTATCGACCTTGAAAAAGATTTGCGCCGCCTAAAGCCCAGTTTAATTGTTTTTAGTGCCGGGCGTACCGAAACCGCCTTGAGTTTGGCAAAAGATATTAAGCCGGTAATCGAAAAGGTGCGGACCGACTGGCTACCAAATTTAATTTTTGGCTATGGTGGACGAGCTTTCATGGAAGAACCCAGCTTGCACGAACTTTTTGTGGGCCACATTTATTTTGGCGATGATGCTGAGCAAAGCGTGTCCCTAACCGACCAGATTTTACACAAAAACTAGCTTTTCAGCCAACAATCGTATAAAATATCTAAGCGGCGAGTGGGTTAGGCTCGCCGCTTTGTCTTTTAATGAATGAGTGAAGTGAAGTGGATTGATTGAATTGGGGCTTTAAAGATATATACGAGGATACCTTGCCTTTTCTCAGCTCAACCAGCATAAAGCTAATTGCTCCGAAAACTGACAATTCAGGGCTTTTAGACCCTGTTTTCGGTAAAACAACGAATTGCTTTACCTTCCTCATAATACCTTATAAAGTGGTGTTAGACAACCACCCATAAGGGTGATTTCTTTATAATAAAAAGGGATGAGTTCCTAGTACCTAAGGATTATTTTAAGTTTTATTTAAGACGTTTTACCTTAGATAGAGCAGCATACCCGTTTGAAGGTATGTTATAGTTACTGAATTTATTATAGCACAGCAGTGCAATAGGCGTTCCCATTTACAAAAATGATTATGCTAAAAGGTGAGTTATTCCGTTGTTACCAATAAACAGATTAAGAACAGATGAAGTTGCTACCGGGTTGAGCTTGTATTTGCACATTCCTTTTTGCAAGACTCGTTGTAGTTATTGTGATTTCAATACTTATACTAATTTGAGCTTTTTGTATGGTCGCTATGCCAATGCCCTTGGCAGCGAAATTGAGCGTACTTTGGCTCAGGTAGCGGCAGGCACTTATAACCCGCTCCAGCCCTTGCCGCTTGTTTCTGAACCAGTTAAAAACCTAGTACCGATTAGCACTATTTTTTTTGGTGGTGGTACGCCCTCGCTTTTGCCGCCAATTCTGCTGGAAAAAGTAATGCAAGCTATCCGGCGGCAAGGCCAAATTTTGCCTGATGCCGAAATTACCGCCGAAGCTAATCCCGGCACGCTTTCACTTGAAAAGCTACGGGCCTTGCGTAATATGGGGATTAACCGTCTTTCGTTTGGCGTACAAACTTTTGACGATGCTTTGCTGCGTTCACTTGGCCGAACTCATAACGCGGCGGAAGCAGTGGAGGCTTTTCACCAGGCCCGCCGCGCCGGATTTGATAATATGAACCTGGATTTTATTTATGGCTTACCGGGCCAAACTCTTAAAGGGTGGCGGGCCACGCTCGAACGAGCCATTAGCTTGCAGCCTGAACACCTTTCACTATACGCCCTGACTATCGAAGAAAATACGGCGATGGGTCGCGCCCTGACTCGTGGAGCAATTCCTTCACCTGATGATGATTTGCTGGCCGATATGTACTTGCTGGCTATCGAATTGCTGGGCGCAGCGGGTTACACTCAGTACGAAATCAGCAATTGGGCCTTGAATAAGTATGAAGTTGGAAGTATAAAGTCGGAAAAAAGTAACAAGTATCAAGTAACAAGTAACAATTCGGAATTCGGAAGTATGAAGTCGGAATCACTCACTAACAATCCTAATTCAATCGTCAATCGTCAATCGTCAATCGTCAATCCTGGTAACTCGCAACTCGCAACTTCTTACCGACAACCGACAACCGACAACCCTTCTCCCCCCCTCGCTTGCCAGCACAATCTAGTCTATTGGCGCAACCAGCCTTATATCGGGTTTGGGCCGGGGGCGCACTCTTCGTTTGGTGGGTATCGCTATGCTGTCCTGAATAGCCCGCAGGAATACATCGAGCGGCTAAAACAGGGCGAAAGCGTTATTATGCTGGACGAAGCCGAGCCAACTACCTCCGAACTAAATCTGGCTGATAGTGTTATTCTGGCTTTGCGTCTGAATGAAGGGCTGGAATTGGCTAAAATTGAGCGGGAATTTGGCAAAACTTTGGATGAACTTTTTCCCGGCGTAGTTGAAACTTTAACCAGGTTTGAACTGCTTGAAAAATTTGAAGGGGCAAACGGTGAGGCCCGGCTGGGCTTGACGGTACGAGGCCGTCTTTTGAGTAACGAAGTATTTATTCGGTTTTTGCCGGATTAACTGCTATCCAAAGCTATAATTCAGTTTGACGTGTAGAGCTGAAACAGGTATAATAAACGCTCAGGTAATCATGAAGAAAAAACTTTAGGGGGTGAAAGTAGGCAATGACGAAACGTACCTGGCAACCAAAACGTATTCCGCGCCGCCGTAAACACGGCTTTTTGAGCCGTATGGCAGACCGCAATGGCCGCGCAGTCTTGGCTGCCCGCCGTCGCAAGGGTCGCTGGAAGTTGACAGTTAGCCACGAACATCGAGAACCGCGTTAGGCTAATCTTCGTTACGAAGAAGCGGGCCAAAGCTCGCTTTTTTGTTGTTTGGCGTAACTTACTTAAACGCTTTGCGTAATAAATGTTGTATTAGAAATCGTGCCGGGTATATCCTTGCGCTGGTTTCTGTTATATAATTACCTTACCAGCGTATGATTTAACTGGCATTTTGCCGAAAGTTTGAAATGAAGCAGCTATACCGGCTGACCGACGATGGGCAATTTCAAAGGGTTCGCGCTCAGGGTAAAAGTTGGGCGCATCCTTTGCTGGTTCTGGTAGCCGCACCTAATAATCTGGAAATAACCCGGTGCGGCTTTTCAGTTGGCAAACGAATGGGTAAGGCTCACACTCGCAACCGTATCAAACGAATGATACGCGAAGCAGTGCGAGTACGCTTTGACGGAGTAAAATCTGGTTACGATTTGGTCTGGATTGCGCGAGTGGCTTTGACTGACCAGACCGATTTTTGGGAAGTGGATAGCACTGTCGAAAGCTTGCTACGCCGCTCCCGTCTGCTCGATTTCGTTCCGTCTCAGGCCAAAAACCGCCCCTATAAAGCGGAAAATGGCCTGGCGCAGGAAGAAAATTGATTATGAAGTACCCGTTACTTGGAGTAATCAAGCTTTATCAAATGACTTTTTCCCGGTTATTACCGGCTGATACTTGCCGTTTTTATCCTAGCTGCTCCCACTATGGCTATGAAGCGATTGATAAATACGGCTTTTTCAAAGGTGGCTGGATGGCAGTCAAGCGAATTGCCAAATGCCAGCCCTTTCATCCGGGCGGGTACGACCCCGTCCCCTGATTTTTTCAAGCGTTTTTGGTGTGTAGTTTCTGCTTTCCTATTACCTTAAACAGTAGCCAGAAATTTCACAACCAAAAATCGATTTTAAGGAGGCGACTCGGTGGGAGACCTTTGGTTAGGCATAGAACAGGCCATGGCTTCCGTCATTAAGCTGTTTGCGTCAATCGGTGGCGGAAATACAGCTATTGGCATTATTTTGTTTACAATCTTTGTACGGGTTTGTCTGTTGCCCCTTACTCTAAAAAGCGTTCGCAGTTCACGCTCCATGCAACAACTTCAACCGTTAATCAAAGAAATAAACAAACGCTACGAAACGAAAGCCGGCCAGCGTCTCAGCCAGGAAAAAACAGCCCAAAAACAACAAGAAGTAATGGCCCTTTACAAGGAATACAGCGTAAACCCGGCGGCGGGTTGTTTGCCAGTATTTATCCAGATTCCCATTTTCTTTGCTGTTTATGGCGCAGTAAATATTGTCGTCGGCAAAGCTGACCCGCTTTTGAACTATCTACAGCATAGTTGGGGCGTATTTTCTGCCGATGCCGCCGCGCAGTACGGCGAACTGCTCAAGGCCAATCAGGGTATTTTGTGGTTAAACGACCTTACCAAGCCCGACCCGCTTTATATCTTGCCAGTGCTGATGATGATTTTCCAGTTTATGACCACTCGTATGTCAATGCCGCGTGGCGGTGGGGCGGACGACCAGCAGCGTCGGATTAACGGGATTATGCAGTGGACTCCGCTAATTTTCGGGTTTACCGCTTTTCAATTCCCGGTTGGCCCGGTCATTTATTGGGTAACGACCAGTATTTTTAGTACCGTCCAGCAATTCTTTATCACGGGCTGGGGTTCGCTGGCCGGTTTGCCGGGACTAGGTTTCTTGCCGGAAAAGAAAATTAAGCAAATGGAACTGAAAAAGCGCGACCCGAACAAGCCGGGCAAGAAAAGCCTGATGGAACGTCTGGCCGAAAATCAGGATAGATTGCAGACCGAGCAGAAAAGCAAATTGGGTACGGCTTCCGCCGATGCCAGTGGTGAAGAAGCAGAAGTACCCGAAGCTCCCAAAAGTAATTTTGGACGCAAAGCCAGCAGTCTGGAAAGTCGCCCACCTTCAACCGATAATGGGGTACGAACCAGCCTTAATGGTGGTAATCCTGAAATCAATAAACGGACGCAAGCTTATAATCAATTAAACCAGCGTCCGCCCAAAAAGCCCGCTGCTGGGGAGCTGCCACCGGGAAACCGGGGCAATAGTAGTCGAGGGAAGAAAAAGTAGTAAAGCGCACCAAAGGCAATACGCTATAATTGGGTAAATCGTTGCCTTTAGCGAAACTCGCAGGCGGTTTACCCTTTACCACCAAAGTAAAATTTAAGGGGAGGAGACTCAGGCAAATGCAGAGCGTTGATGTGCAAGCCCGCACTGTAGACGAAGCGGTGCGGATTGGTTTGGCGCGTCTTGGACGCAACTATGATGAGGTGGATGTAGAAATCTTGAACCCCGGTTCGCCCGGCGTTTTGGGAGTGGGAGCAGAAGACGCGCTGGTACGTCTAAATGTTCGCGTTCCTGGTATGCGCCCGCGTCCGCCTATGCCCGCTCCGCAACAACAACCGCCTTACTATGGGATGCCGCAACGTCCGCCCGCACCCAACCCATATAACCAACCCCAGATGTCACCACAACCTATGCCCGGAATGTCCCCCTATGCGCCCCAGCCACCCATGATGCCTCAGCCCATGCCGCCCCAGCAAATGCCGCCTCAGCAACAACCCGCTACCCGTCAGGGTGGTTATGATGCTCAGGAGCTGGCGAACATTGGTCGGGACGTGGTTTCAAACTTGCTGCGACGGATGCGAATTCAGGCCCGACCTCAGCTCGAATTTCATCCGCCCGTCGAAGACCCCGCCAGTGAAGAAGAAAGCCAGAGTCCTCTGGTAACGATTAATCTGGTAGGTAACGACTTGGCCTCTCTAATCGGGCGGCGTGGCGAAGCTCTCACCGATTTGCAATACGTCTTTAATTTGATTATGAACAAGAAAACCCGCACCTGGGGCAAAGTTATGATTGATGTGGAAGGCTACCGCGCTCGCCGCAAAGCTAATTTGATGAGCCTCGCCCGCCGCATGGCTGATCAGGTAATGGCTACCCGCCAACCAATTACGCTTGAACCAATGCCGGCCTACGAACGCCGTTTGGTTCACCTGGCTTTGCTGGACCATCCTTACATTCGCACCGAGAGCTTCGGCGAGGGTGAAGAACGCAAAGTAACTATTTTCCCCAAGTAAAACTTTATGCCTGATGCTAATTTTATTGCAATTGGGCATATTACTCAGGATTTGCTGCCCGGTGGCGATTACGCGCCGGGCGGTACTGTTTCTTTTTCGGCAATTGCCGCCCGCAATTTCGGTCAATCCGCCGGAATCGTTACAGTTTGTCCCGATTTTCTGCGCCATTTCCCGGTTTATGCTAATATTAAGATTGCCGGGCCGTATAGTCCAAACGCTACCATTTTTGAAAATATTTACAAGCCGGAAGGCCGTGAGCAATTTGTACGTTCGGTTGCGCCTGCAATCAGGCCAAATGACGTGCCGCCGGAATGGGTCGGGCCAAACAAAAACGTTCAAATTGTGCATATTGGCCCGGTAGCTCAAGAATGTTTGCCGGAGCTGCTTGATTTGTTTCCCGATGCGCTTATCGGCATTACCCCCCAGGGCTTTATGCGCGATTGGAATAATCCTACCGGACGGGTAAACCCGGTTTTATGGGAGGGAGAGCGGGCGCAAGCTATGCTCAGGCGGGCTGGAGCTTTAGTTCTGAGTGAAGAAGATTTACCACGCGGGGCGGAAAACCGCCGCTTGTTAGCCGAATACATCGCCGCTTGCCCAATTGTGGCTTATACGCAGGGGGCGCAGGGCTGCACCCTTTTCTATGATGGGAAAAGGGTACAAGTTCCGGCATTTCCGGCCAAAGAAATAGACCCTACTGGCGCGGGTGATGTTTTTGCCGCCGCTTTCTTTATTCGCCTTCGTGCTACTAATGACCCAATCGCTGCCGCCCGTTTCGCCAATGCCGCCGCCGCCTGTAATATTGAAGGTTTGGGTCTTTCGGGCATTCCCACCCTTGCTCAAGTGGAAGCCCGGCTTGAGAGCAAGTCGGAAGTATAAAGTATTATGTCGCAAGAACAAGTAAGTCATAACAACGCTGTTTTCACCAGTAGAAAGGTTTCCGAAAATACAAATGTCCAAGAATGTATTGCGGGGAGTTGGCTCGCTTTTAATAATAATTGGAATTGTAATGCTACTAAATGTAGTCTTGGGTTGGGGACTGCAAAACGCGGTTTTTAATCTTTTCCGGGCTTTGCACTTGATACTGGCTCTGGCTTTTGTTGGCCTGTACGAAGCGGCAATGGCCCGCCGTAAAGGGACAGTAACAGTAGCAGGGCGACAGCTTGGTTTGGTTGGGCGCATTTTGCTGACCTTTACCCTGGTGCTAGGACTTTACTTACTGCTTACTCACGTGGTCGATGCTTTAACGGGTTACAATCAACTAATTTGGCTACACGGCCTGCTAGGGTTAATCGCTTATGGCCTGACCGAAATGGCTCTATCAGGGCGGCGCACCCTTTCCAATTAAACTTTTTAGCGTCGCTTCTAATTGCCGGACATTACTGACTATGTTAAAATATTGACAATTCTTGGATGTCCGTAATTTAAGTTGTTTTGTATAAAGTTTGTTGAGGATTTTGTTGTGCGAAAAAGGCAGGCTAAAAGGACAGGAAGAGGAGGCCACCCTTGGAGCAGTTATCTTATGGTTCAGCCCAGTTTAAAGTAAAGTTTCGGGAAACCGAACTAAAAGTCGCGCCGGGGGCGACGACCAGTGCGCTGGGCATACTCAAAAAGGGCGCAGTAGTTACCGTCATAGATACTGACGAAGACGCTTATTACTACAAAGTGCGCCTAGACAACGGGCTGGAAGGTTATGTCTACAAACCGGCTGGCACAATCAGTCAAGGTCTAACCCCAACCCGTATTACCCCCGAACGTACCGAACTAAATACTAACGGGACAGCACCAGCTACCGCTATGCCCGAAATGACGATTGCGCCGACCATGCCCGATACCGGCAGCAACGGCAACGGACGGGTAATGCCTGCCAATCGCAATGGGCAGAACGGGCGAACGATGCCTGACCGCTACACCCGTCCGGCTTCGCCAACTCGCAATGGTACAAGCAGTAGCGGCAGCAGAAGCAGTGGCCTTGATGTTTCCAGTAACGGCGGTGGACGACGTGCTGGCGGTGGTATGGTAATAATTACCTCGGCGGAAATTGCAGTATTCGATAAACCCGGTATTGTAGGGCGACAGGTCGCCAAACTTAAAAGAGGTAATCAAGTTCCTCTGGTTGGGCAAGATAGTTTCTTTTTTCAGGTAGAAGTACCGAATGGCGCGACTGGCTTTATTCCGCGCTATGCGGCAGAACTGATGTAAAAATTATTAAAAACAAGTAATCAGAGCGAAAAAGAAAGCCAAGTAAAAATGGAAACAACCGAAATTGGGCAGGCCGTGGAAGCCCGTAACGCCAATATGATTGCTATGCGCCGAGATTTTCATCGTAACCCGGAATTAGCTTTTAAAGAAAGCCGTACTGCCGGAATTATCGCTGACCAACTACAGGCAAACGGCCTTGAAGTTAGCACCGGCATTGCCGAAACGGGCGTGGTAGGGCTTTTGCGGGGCGGCAAACCGGGCAAAACTATTATGGTGCGGGCCGATATTGACGCGCTGCCAATTTTGGAAGAACAAACCGCCGATGCCGATTACCGCAGCCGCACTGATTACGTTATGCACGCTTGCGGTCATGATGGACATACCGCGATTGCCCTGGCGATGGCTTCGCTAATGGCTGAAAGACGCGACGAAATTTCCGGCACAGTCAAGTTTTTGTTCCAGCCTGCCGAAGAAATCGTGGGCGGGGCAGAACCAATGATTAAGCAAGGGGTTATGCAAGGAGTCGATGCGGTAGTCGGTTTGCATTTATCCAGCAATTTTGAAGTCGGCAAAGTAGCCATGCGGGTTGGCCCTTCAATGGCAAACGTGGATAGCATCAAAATTACGGTTAGGGGCAAAGGTGGACACGGCAGCCAGCCCGAAAAAGCCATTGATTCGGTGATGGTCGCTTGCCAGTTAGTTAATACCTTGCAAACTATTGTCAGCCGCGAAGTCGCCCCTTCGGATGCGGCGGTACTGAGCTTTGGCACAATTAACGGCGGTTTTGCTTCTAATATCATCGCTCCCGAAGTAATTTTAACCGGCACAGTTCGCTCTTATTTGTCGGAAGTACGTGATTTAATGATACAGCGTATTGAAGAAATCGCAGTTGGCCTGGGCAAGACCTTGCGCTGTGAGGTAAAATTTGAAGTAGCCTATAGCTGTCCGGCAGTGGTCAACGACCAAACCATGACCGAACTTGTACACAAAAGCGCAAGCAAAACGCTGGGTGAGCAAAATGTGCTGGAATTACCACCAATTATGGGCAGTGACGATATGTCACTTTTCCTGAAAGCTGCTCCCGGTTGCTACTTTATGGTTGGCGCGGGCAAATCTGACGGCACGAGCGCACCGCATCATCACCCCGGCTTCGATATTGAGGAAAATTCGATGGCGGTTGGGGCGCGGGTTATGACTCAAGCGGTGGTGGATTATTTGAGCAGATAAGTTCATAAAGGGCTATTTCCCGTAGAACCCTTTTTATTTTTTGCAAGATTATTTGAACCAAAGGTAAACAAGTTGAGTTGCTCCGTCGAGCAAGCTATTGATAATCAAACGGCGCAAGTTTTTTACAAAGAACTAAACTTGCGCTATTTTGACGGAAAACTTCCGGCATGTCGGCTCGAAATTAGCAGCCGCTTGATCCGTACTGCCGGAAAAATTTGGCCGAAAACCCGGCTTATTCGTCTTTCCCAATCTTATCACGCCCTTTATGGGCCGGAAGAACTTCGCAATACAATTTTGCACGAAATGATTCATTTGTGGCTCTATGAACAGAATTTACCAAGCGGACATACTCCCCTTTTCCGGCAAAAATTGGCCGAAGTGGGCCTTGATAATCGTATTAACGCTTTACCCGTACCACCCCGTCCTTACAAATATGCTTATAGCTGCCCAACCTGCCAGCGCGAAATTTTTACCCGCCGCCAAATTAATAGTTCTTGCGGCCATTGCGATAAGGTTTATAATCCACACCACAAATTCAGGCTAACCCGAAAACTTATCGAACCCGCCCAAAATTAAAACTGGCACAGATTTTGAAAAACAATTCGCTGTTATAAATCTGTTATAATTTGTGAGGCGTAAGTATCTCAGAGGTTTAACAGAACCTTGAAAGTTAATCCAAGAAAATCATTATAACGAGGCGACAGATTAGATTGAAGAATAAAAGTAAAGTCGGTTTCCTTTCACCTTTAGTTATGGGTCTTTTAAGCATTATAGCTTTGACCGTAGCTCTTTTTGTGGCTACCAGTCCGGATAAAACCATTACGGCCAGTAATTTGCCCGGCGGGGTTAATTTGAATGTACGGGGTGCGCCAACTGCTACCAAAGAAGCACCTTTGGCGGTTTATGTGCCGACTGCCGCGCCTACGCCCACCCCAAGCCAAAAACCAGCCGAACTTACTGCCACCCCCGCTACTACCCTTACGCCCCAGCCCACCGCCATCCCTGAACCACCTACGCCTACGCCCACTCCTGCCCCGGTGGGAGTTGTTCCAGCCCGCTTGCGTATTCCTTCAATTGGGGTGGATGCCCCGGTAGTGGAAGTAAAAACTACCAAAAGTGGTGCAATGGATACGCCCAAAAGTATTTGGGACATTGGTTGGTACGAGCCAGGAACAAAGCCGGGCGGGTTGGGTAGTGCGGTTATGACCGGGCATGTGGATGGCCCTAATACTCCGGCTATTTTTTGGGATTTGAAAAAGGTAAAAGCTGGTGAAAAAATTTATGTGCAAGACCAGAAGGGTACACAATTAACTTTTGAGGTAGTCGAAACCGAAATTTATCCTTATGACGAAGCTCCGCTTGACCGCATTTTCGTTACTAACGACGATGTTTATCTTAATTTGATTACTTGCAACGGCACTTTTGACCGCAAATCCAATAACTACGACAAGCGATTAGTAGTCTATACCAAGCTCATAAAAGAGGGCGAATAAGTTCTACACTTTAGGGTTACGGGAGAATTTGCGGCCTTTCCACTCGCTGACTCCTCTGCTCCATTTAACCGAATTTATGCCAATAATAAACATGTAGATGACCGAAAGCGGGTGCAAGAAGGCATCGGCCAGGCGAAATTCAAAGCGAATTGCCAGCACTAGCCGTATAAACCAGGCTAACCCGATTTGCAGCAAGGGTAAACCGTACCATTCCAGAGAAAAAGGCTGTAGGGTGAGCAGAGCCAGCAGTAACCATAAATATGGCCCAACGAAAGCCGCCAGATTTAGCCCCATAAAAAGCGAAAACCAGATTATTTTAAAATCAAAAAAGGCGAAAATGTTTTTGCTAAAACCGCGCCAAACTTCACCCGACCCTCGGTACATCCGACATTGCACCAAATCGCTGCCGTCCGGCAAAATCTGCTTGAAGCCCAGCTTTTTGACCAGTCGCCCCATCGTTACATCTTCCAACACAATTTCCCGTACCGCCGCGTGACCGCCAATAGCCTCATAAGTTTCGCGCCGGAAAAGCATAAACTGCCCGTTGGCCGCGCTAAAAGTGGGGCGAGGGCTATGACTTACAAACCAAATCGGGAGTAAACCAACTACAAAAAAAGGCAGCATGGGCAAGCTCAGGCGTTCCGCGAGCGAGACAGTTTGCTGACGGGGAAAAACACTCAGGAAATCAGCTTTCTCGTACAAAAGGGCCGTCACGGCTTTGGAAAGGGTGCTAACCGAATGAAAGGTATCGGCATCCGTAAAAAGCAGCAAGTCGCCCTGGGCATATTGTGATAATTGGTGGCAGGCAAAATTTTTGCCAAGCCAGTTTTTGGGCAACGGTGCGCCTTTGACCAGACGCAAGCGGCGGTGAGGGTCGTCTCCCGGTATCGCCAACATTTCGACGATTGCGCTTGTGCTATCTTCCGAATTATCGTCCAGCACAATAATTTCAAAGTTGGCATAACTTTGGGACAAAAGCGAACGCACGCAACGGGCAATATTGCCAGCTTCATTGCGGGCCGGAATTAAGATTGACACAAAAGGCCACTCACTTTTGTTAGCGGGCAGCGCTCCCCATCTTGAGCCATAATAACCAAGCGGTTTGAAAGTAAACAAATTAACCAGCAAAGTTACGACCATAACGATTATTGGGGCGGTTACAGTTATTTGGTATAGTGTTAGTAACATAAATTATAATACCAGGACTCTAATCTTTCGGTGAGCTGTGATTTCAATTGGTGGTAACGAGCTAATATTTCTTCCAGGCTTAAATAGCCTTGAATTTTGATTTGTTTTGGCATAACTACATTATACGCTATTTTTAAAAACTTGGTATAAATCAATACAGAATTTAGCTTTTTACCTTTTCATGCAAAGTCTTTAGTAGCCGCGCATAATATTATCTACCACAATACAATAAATAATACAACCTGCTTCCATAAGCCCTGACGTTTACCCAAAATAAAAAGCCGGAAGTAGAAAAGGAATACATTTCCGATTTTCTACTTCCAACTTCCAACTTTTGGCTTTCGACTTTTTCCTAGAGCTTTTTGCCGAACCAATCGCTAATCAGGTGAAGACGGGTGAGGCGATGGTCGGGGCTACCGCCGCGAGAAAGGTTGTGGTCTTCAGCGGGAGTGCGAATAAGCTCGACTTCGCAATTATTACGCTTGAGGGCAAAGAAGAATTCTTCGGCTTGCTCAATCGGGCAACGAAAATCGGACTCGCTGTGCAACATCAAAAGTGGGGTTTTGGCTTTGTTGGCGTGAGCCATTGGCGAACGCTCCCAAATGCGCGGATTAGTCCAGATATTGCCCTCGAATTCGGATTCGACGAAGCCAAAACTAATATCGGAAAGAGTATACATCGTCATTAGATTGCTGACGCAACGGTCAGTCAGGGCCGCCCGGAAGCGGTCAGTTTGAGTAATAGCCCAATTGGTCATATAGCCTCCATAACTGCCGCCGGTAATGCCAAGCCGGGCCGGGTCAACGTAACCGCGTTCGATTAGATAATCTATCACGGCCATTACATCATCAAAATCGTGATGACCCCAATCATTATGAATGGCGGCAGTGAATTCGTAACCATAACTGACGCTGCCACGTGGATTAGTGAATAACACCAAATTGCCCTGTGCCGCCAGAATTTGAAATTCCAGGTAAAAGCTATGGCCGTAGGCAGTGTGCGGCCCGCCATGCACCTGCAAAATAAGCGGGTATTTTTTGGAAGCATCAAAACCGGGCGGCTTGAGCAACCAACCTTCAATCTCGACTGAACCGTCTTTGCTCGGTACTAAAATTGTCTCCGGCTCGGCCAGATAAAGCTTATCCTTGTTCAGCCAATCCAGGTTCAGGAAAGTAATTTGTTTGGCCGCCCCGCCCTTCAAATCCTGAATGTAAACATCGCCGGGGTCAAGCGGTGAAGTAGCAGCGTACACCATTTGTCCCGCTTGATGGGCAAAACTATAATTATAGGTTTGCTGGCCCGCGCTGTTAAAGGGACGGGGTGCGCCCTGCCCGTTTGCGGCTACCCGAAAAAGCTGCAAACTGGCTTTATGGCAGGCCGCAAAGAAAACCTCGCTATTGTCGGCACTCCAGTTTAAAGCCGTTTCGCTGGAAACCCGCACATCGGTATTAAGCAAATTGGCTACGGGGTAATCAAATGTAGCGGTCAGGCAACGGCCTTGCCCGCCCAGTTCCAGCACCCACAGACGCGGTATTTCCAGAAAAGAGCCGTCTTTAGGGTTAGTGTGGCCGATATAGGCGATTTTCGAGCCATCCGGCGAAAAAGCTGGATTATAAGCCGGGCCTTTGCTCTCGGTTAGTTTCTGTGGCTCGGATTTATCCGCAAAAAGCTCGATTAACCACAAATCGCTGATACAGCTAAAATCTAGCTGATGCTGGTCGCGGGTCGAGCTAAAAACTAACTTTTGACCGTCGGGCGAAAAAGCCGGGCTACCAACGTTAAAGGGTCCACTGGTAAGCTGGCGCGGCTCGTCTTTTTGGCTGTCGCTATCGATTAGCCAAAGCTGGGTATGTGCGTCTTTGGGCAAAAGGGTGCGCCGTCCATCGCTTCGCATTTTTACCCGGTCAAAAGTTACCGTTTTACCGTTAATGCGTTTTTCCTCTTGTTCGCGGGTTTCGCGTTCGCGCCGAGCTTCGATACTTTCGGGTTTGGGCCAATTTTTCGCTTTTTCCATATCATCGGGTGTTTCGGCCAGCACCACCAAATGTCGGTTATCAGGCGACCAGATGGCAGTATTTACGCCAGCCTGAAACCCGGTAAGCGAACGCGCTTCGCCGGGTTTGTCCAGTTCCAGCAAATAAAGCTGTTTCTTTCCGCCGTTGCGGTCTGACAAAAAGGCCAGTTTTTTGCCATCGGGCGACAGGCGGGGAGTGCTATCGCGGCCCAGCCCGCCAGTTATTTTGCGCGGCTGGTAATTCTGGCCTAATTCCAGTTGCCAAATTTCGCCCTGATAAACGTTTTTTTCGCGCTCTATATAAGAAACATCATAATAAACAGACCGGGCATCTGGGGAAATTTGTACTTCACCCAAAATCTTGAATTGGGTCAAATCTTCGGGTTTCAACACTGCCTTAGTGGTATTTTCCATTCTTTTCTTCTCCTAACTCCACAACAATCTATAACAAATTGGCCTGTTCAGCCTAAACTTTCCTACAAAAAAGACTGCTCAGGTTTTTAGCCCTGCTACTATATAACCTTAACTAAAGCTATGCAAATTTTAAGAGTTTCAGAAACAGGCAAACCTGAATCAAAAACCCCCGACTTTCGCCAGGGGGTTTTGATTTATTCTGATAACTTTATTTGGGGCTGACCACTTTGTTACTGGCACTGTCGTAATCAACGTAGCGAGTATCTAGCGCGAAATCAGGGGAGTCGATTAGAAATTGGCTCAGGCGTGAAGTAGTTTTGTCATATTTGTAGAAAACTTTTGCGCTTTTTAATTGTTTGGCGTAGTCGCTGGTTGAGGTTGAAACGTCTAATTGAATTACCCCAACGCTTTTACCGTCCAATTTTTCATCGGGCAAATAAGTTACAGTTGAACCAGCATACTGGCTGGTCAAAGTTTCGATATGGCTTTGGTCGAAACCGGCAAGCAGGGTTTTTGAGTCAATCGTGCTGGCATCTATTTCCTGCCAGTTGTCAGGCTGATCGCTGACATAAGCTTTATCGTCCAGTACCACTATTTTTTGAGTCCTGCCAGAACTGGTAAAATCCAGGGAAAAACTGCCCGGCTTTACTACAACCATATCACCTTTGAGGTCATAAGCTTTCGCCGCTGGAGTATCATTCTTGGGCGTGCCTACCAGGGCAATCCTGACCGAGTTAAAATTGCCAGTGGCCTTCAAAACCTTTTCCAACTGGGCCAAATCGCTACCAAGCCCACCACTGGCCGGGATAACTATTTTACCGCTAGTGGCAGTCGCCGCCGTAGTGCTGGCAGCTTTGGTTGTGGTAGCTGCTGTCGTGGCCGTCGAAGCTTTGGCAGTAGTTACTGCTGCCACCGCCGTGGTCGAAACCGCCGTCGTAGCTTTGGCAGTGGTAGCGGCCACCGCCGTGGTCGGTGCGACAGTAGTAGCCACTGCCGCTGTAGTCGGCGCGACGGTTGCGGTAGGCAGAACCGCAAGCGGGGCTTTGGTAGCTTCGGTATCACCGCAGGCCGCTAACATTACTGCCAGAACAAAGAAAATACCCATCAACCAACTTGCTTTACCCGAATTTTTCTTGAACATAATCTCACTTTCGTTTTAATAATTATAATTACTGCTATGTTATCAAAGTCTTGGTACTTAGCTTCACATTTGGTACTATAGCTTATTAAAGCTTATTAGAAAATGATTTAGATCACTTTTCGGAAAGCGATTTTTCCAAAAATTCTAATTTTTCCGGGTTCACCACGAGATTAATTGCCCGTACTTTCTCCTCGGCAACATCTATCTGTAACACGCCATAAAGCTTTGTCTGCTCGCCCCGAATTAACAGGGATGGCTGACCGTTTACTTCGGCGAGTTTGTAAGTAAAGTGGCCTTCACCCTTACTAACCAGACCAAGTAAAAAGCGGGCAACTTTATCTCGTCCATAAATCGGGTTAAGGGCAGCCCTGACCTTGCCGCCGCCATCCGAGCGGGTCATAACATCCTCGGTCAAAAGGTTTAGCAACGCCTGTAATTCTCCACCCATACACACTTCCAAAAATTGCTTCATTACTTGCTGGCCTTGCTCAGGCGAAACCTTGAAGCGGGGGCGGCGTTGCGCTAAATGTTGTTTGGCCCGCCGTACCATTTGTCGGCAATTTTCCTCGCTTTTTTCAACAATTGCCGCTATTTCATCGTATTCATAGTCGAATACTTCGCGTAGCAAAAAAACGGCTCGTTCCACTGGCGAAAGGCTTTCCAGCACTACCATAAAAGCAATTGAGAGCGAATCGGCCAATTCCGCCTTGTCCGTCATATCAGAATTAAACTCCGTTGAAATTGGTTCAGGTAGCCAGGGGCCAACATACACTTCGCGACGGGCTTGCGCCGAGCGCAATTGGTCAATAGACAAGCGAGTAACTACCGTCGAAAGATAGGCGCGAGGCGATTGGATTTGGTCGCTGCTATCCCCTGTCGCTTTGTACCAGCGCAAAAAGGTTTCCTGCACAATATCTTCGGCATCCATTGCGCTCCCCAACATTCTGTAAGCAATCGAAAACAGTAAAGGCCGTTGCTCATCAAAAATCTGTTCCGCCGTCATCGCCATCTTTCTTTTCTCTCCTGTTAGCCCGCCTGGGTCAAACTTATTTCGGCTTGGGCTAAATGCCCTGTCCTGCTCAGAATAAGGCGGGCCGCTTCTTTGGCACTGGCAAGGCTGGCATCTACCAGCAAACCTTCTGCCCATACCCAATCACCCGCCAGGTACAAACCACTAATTCCCGGCACTTGCGGCGCGGGTCGCGGCTTTCCGGCCTGTACCAGCTCGTTAATAACCGTCATGTGTGGCAAAAAACGCTGGTGCAAAACTTCTTCACGCCAGCCCGGTTGAGCTAAATCCAGCAAATTTTCCAGTTCGACTTTGTTGGCTTCCGAGTCGGTTTTTTCAGCCGGGTTCAAGTATTTCAAAGTATGAATTACCGCGTTTCCGGCTGGCCCAAGTTTAGCCCACTCTGAATGAACTGACAAATAAAGCGGTTGGTCAATTCCCATTACGAAAACGTTATTGGGCTGAGGCAATCGCCGCAAAGCTACATCCAAACAAGCCGCCCTGACGGGGATAGCTTCTCCGGCCCATTTGCTCAAAACCACACGCGCCTGCCCTGACACCAGTCCCGAAGCGACCTCCGGGCTGGCCGCCATCAACACAGTTTGCGCCCGGTAAAAAGTGCCATCCGCCAGCCGCACCCCGCTAACCTGAGCATCATGTTCTACCGCCGTTACCTTCGCTCCGCTAATAATGGTTACTCCGGCCTGTTCCGCCGCTTTCTTCAGGCCGTCTACCAGCGTTTGCCAGCCGCCGTTCAGGTAAAGTACCGATTTCTTCAGGCTGATTTGCACCTGTTTAACGAAAACTGCCGCGCTCATCTGCTCCGGCGCGTTGATGTAAGTATTTAGCCGTGCAAAAGCCTCTAAAAACTGGCGTACTTCGGGCTGACGGCATTTGCTTTCCATCCATTCCCTGAACGATAAATCCTGCACTTTTTCGGGCTGCGTTAGCATTACCATCGCCAGAAAGCGACCAAGTTCCAGTTTACCGCTTAGAGAAAACAAATCGGTAGTGGCAAATCCGGCGGGTGTCGTCGGCATAGCTTTTAATTCGCCGTTGAGCAGAGTCAGCGCATTGGCTAAATTCGGCACACCGCCCTCGAACTGGATGCCAAGTTCCTGTAATATTTTCAGCCCCGCGCCACCGCGATAAAGAGCGTGCGGCCCTTGATTGAACCAAAACTCGTCGTATTTATGAGTAGTGGCCCGTCCGCCTACCAGATGGCTCTTCTCAAACAGGGTTACTTTGCGATTCGCCCGCGCCAGATACACCGCCGCTGCCAGCCCTGCCATACCGCCGCCTACAATCATTACATCATTTGTATCTTTTTCAATCATTACTTTGTACTTCCTTTCTATCCTATCTATAACTATCTTTTTAGTTCATAACTTTATGCACAACTTTATGGACAATTTCTTTGAGGTATAATGTTCTTCGTAAATAAGACGAGATAGCTCTGAATTCTGTGACAGCTTGCTTTATAATCAGGAAAGATGACAATTTAGCCGATGTAATTGTAGGAGGGATTTCCAATCCCGATAAAAACGGATTTAGCTAAAATCGGGAAGGGTAATCCCTCCTACACCCGGATTGTAGACGAAAAGAATAAAGGGGAAAGAATTTGGAATTAGAAAAATTGCTGGCGGTTTTGTCTGATAAAGAAATACTTGCACCCGACCAAGCCGGAGCAGAAGTTAGCGGAGTGGTTTATTCTTCGGGCGAAGTGCAGCCCGGCTCGATTTTTGTAGCAGTGGTCGGTTTTCATACTGACGGCCATCAATATATTCCGCAAGCGATAGAGCGTGGGGCAAGCGCGGTAATCGGCTCGAACCGGGCAAAGTTGCTGGAATTAGCTCAATCGCCCGAAGCCGAAAAGGTGGCAATAGTTTGGGTGGAGGACGAACGGGCCGCCCTGAATCATTTGACCGCCGCTTTTTATAATTACCCAGCCCGCAAACTGGGCATTATCGGCGTAACTGGCACCAAGGGCAAAACTACCACCTCTTTTTTGATTAGCCAGATGATAGAAGCCGGTAAATTTAGCAGTGGCTTAATTGGTACGGTAGATTTTAAGGTTGGGAAGCGGCGTTGGGCCAACGATACCCGCCAGACTACCCCCGAAGCTCCCCAAATCCAGGAACTACTGGCCGAAATGGTAGCTGAAAAAGTTGATTTTGCGGTAATCGAAAGCAGTTCGCACGGGTTGGCCCTTCGCAAACTTTTAGACTGTGCCTATGACGTGGCGATAATTACCAATCTTACCCATGAGCATCTGGATTTTCACGGGACGTTCGAGAGCTATCGCGAGGCTAAAGGCTTGCTTTTTGAATATTTGAGCGAAGGCGAACCCAAAACTTTTTTGCCCTTCCCGAAAACGGCTATTATTAATCAGGACGACGCTAACGCCGAATTTTTCAAAGAATTGAGCTTGCAAAAAGCTGCCGAACGTGGACGCGAAGTAGCAATTATGAGCTACGCCATAGACCACCCCGCCGATGTCACAGCTCACTCAATCCAAAGCGATGCCCGCCGTTTGCGCTATATTGCCCGAACTCCACAAGGTGAAATCGAACTAAATTTGAATTTGCCGGGCCGTTTTAACGTATATAACAGCCTTGCGGCAGTTTGCGCCGGATTAACTGTTGGGCTTTCGCTGGAAGAAATCAAGCGCGGTTTGGAAAGTGTGGCGGGTGTATCGGGTCGAATGGAAACTATCGTGGTAAGCGAGAACCAAAAATTCTCGGTTATTGTCGATTATGCTCATAACCCTGATTCGCTGGAACAAGTGCTTAAAATCTTGCGTCCGCTAACGGCTGGCAAACTTATTGCGGTTTTTGGTAGTGCGGGCGAAAGAGACGTTGCCAAACGCCCGATGCAGGGTGAAATTACGGCGAGGTTGGCCGATTTCGCGGTTTTTACCAATGAAGACCCGCGTTTGGAAGATGAAAACCAAATTATTGATGAAATCGCAGCGGGAGCGGAGAAGCTCGGCTGGCAGGAAGGCCGGGATTTTTTGAAGATTGCTGACCGTCGGGCCGCCATAGAAGCCGCTTTCGCCCAAGCCGCGCCCGGTGACACCGTTTTGCTGGCAGGCAAAGGCCATGAACAATGTGTTATAATCGGCACTACCAAAGTCCCCTGGGACGAGCGCGACGAAGCAAGGCTGGCCTTGCATAAAATTTTGAATTTTGATTGACAAGCTTAAATGAAATTAACTATTATTCACAACCCTACCGCCGGTGGCGCACGCAATACCGGGCGAGTTTTGCGTTTTCTGGAACAATTAAAGCAGCAGGGCCACATCGTCACTATGCTGGAAACTAACGGGCCAGGTCACGCTACCGAATTGGCCCAACAAGCGGTCAAAGCCGGAACCGAAGTAATTATTATTGCGGGCGGGGATGGCACAGTCAACGAGGCAATTCAGGGCATGGCGGGTGGCTCTGTCCCTCTGGCGGTTTACCCGGTAGGTACGACTAACGTTTGGTGTAAGCAGGTGCGGATGCCGCGTAACCCACGCCAGGCGGCGGCGGTGATTGGCGGGGGTTCACGACGAGCAATTGATTTGGGCCGCACCGATAGCCGTTATTTTCTGTTAATGACCGGCATTGGCTTTGACGGCGAGATTACTCACGCGCTTGATTTGGAGCAGAAAAAGCGGCTCGGCAAGTTGGCTTATGCCTTTGCTGCCGTCCGGGTGGGCCTGAAATTTGGCGGCGCAGAAGTCAGCATTATGCTGGACGGGCAGCGCGAGGTTAAAGTTCAAACCAGCCTGATAATTTTCACCAATACCGAACGCTACGCTGTGATGAAATTGGCGCAGGAAGCTCAATTAGACGATGGTCGCCTCGAAATGCTGGTTTTCCAGACCTCAAATCTTTGGTCAAAACTGGCGCGGGCCGTTTCGATAATTACCAACCGCAGCCGCCACGACCACAAAATTCAGCGTTACAGCCTGCAAAATGCCAGTATTCAGGCCAGTCCCCGCGTCGCCATGCAAATAGACGGAGACCCATTAGGCTATGTTGGCCTTGCCAGTGTCAAAATCGAGTGTATCCCCCAGGCTTTACAGGTAATCGTCCCGCACCGCGCCCCCGAATACCTTTTTTGCCGCTAAACCTTATCTTGTGGGATACTGCTCCGCCAGTGGATGTTGGGGTAAAATCTGTAGAGAACCAGAAAAAGAAGTGAAATTGTTAGATTAGTGGTAATGTGGCCCTGAAATGAATTTCGGGCTAAGAGACCGCAAGTTGGTTAAAACCAACTGAGAATTTATCTCAATCGAGGTTGGGCAAAAGTCAACTGGCAGAGCAGCATCTTACAGGGGAAGTGGTATTGCTTGTGGGATGTGGCTCTGCCAGTTGACTTTTGGGATAAATTCTAATTCAAATAGAGACACCCTTTATTACAGTTGGTTTGAACCAACTTCACATTACTTAGCCCGAAATTCATTTCAGGGCGATTGGACACCAAACGGTTTTTCTAAATCATTTTCTGATTATTATAATATAAGCTAATAATAAAGAGGGGTTAGCACTTGTATAGGTGCTAACCCCTCTTTTATCCCTAACTCAAAACTCAAAACTCCTAGACTCCCGGACGGCGGGCGGCATAGAAGCGTGAGGCGTAATAAGAATCGCTCATATTGTTGACGGTAACGCCGGTGCTGTAAGTTTCAGCGTGGATGAAGCGACCACCGCCGATGTAAATACCCGAATGGGACGGGCCGGGTTTGTAGGTATTGGCGAAAATCACTACATCGCCCGGTTGCAATTGGTCACGTGGCACAGGCGAACCTACCGCCAAATCTTCGTCTACGCTATGTCCAACGCCGACTCCGTTTTGCGATAAGACCCAGTAAACCAGCCCGGAGCAGTCGAAACCACCCGCCGCCGGAGTGCTGCTACCCCATACATACCGCCAGCCTACGAACTGCTTTACATAATTAGTAATTCTATCACCCAAAGAGCCATTGCTGGGCGGAGCAGGAATCGGGTTAGGCTTTGGCGCGGGAGCAGGGGCTGCCGCCGGAGCAGGGTTAGGCTTGGTTTGGGTAGTAACCGTCGAGGCGGTTTGGTCGGTACGTCGCAAGAAGCTGCCGTCCACATAACCAACTTCGCCGTTGCGCTCCACCTTGTAGTAATTGTTGCCCGCGCCGTCCTTGAATGGCCCGGCCAACAATTTCAAAACCTGCCCTTCGTAAACATAAGTGCTGCTATCCGCCTCGCGGTTGGGGCTGGCCCGGAAACGAATCGGGTCGCCATCAGTATTAGTAACCCGCATTGAGCCACCGTTGCCCGCCACGGCGTTTTTAGGGGCAGTATTCAAAAACGAGCCACTTACAAAGCCGGTGTAACCCGTCCATTCTATCTTGTAAAAGCTGTTACCCTGACTATCGTTAAAAGGGCCACCCATTACCGTTACCAAATAGCTATCGTTTAGAATGGTCAGGGTCGAAGCACTGGCGGAAGGCTGCTGCCTCATTCTTACGCCATCGCCACCTGTCCCGCCAATCCGGGCCTGACCGCCTACCGGGACTTTTGAGCCGGAACTGGCCGCCGCGCTATTTTTCCCGGCGTATACCAGATATTGAGTCATCGCATAGCCGGTACGGTTGCTCCATTCTACTTTATAAAAGCTGTTGCCCTGCTTGTCGCTGAATGGGCCACCCTTGACTGTTACCAGCCAATTTTCACCTAAAATCTGGATTGTACCAGCCCCCGAATCGGCATCGGTTCGTAGACGCACTCCATCGCCGTCGGTATTGGCGACCCGCGCTTGACTGCCAGCACCCAGACCGTTTTCCGCCGAAGCAGTATCATTCCATCCCAGAAAAATTGATTGAAGCAAAGAGGTTAAAAGCAAAAGACTGGTAAAGCCCAAACTGAGGGCGATACGGCGCAACTTTTTGCGCTTTGGCGCATTGTTACTTATATTAAACGTTCTTTTCAAATTTAGTTTGCTATTAGTGATGAAACTATCACGCTGGTTCAAAAAGACCCTCCTTAGCGCAGACACAAGCGGATACCTGGCAAAGCGAAATTGCCTGTCTCTTACGCACAAATGTAGGTAAATCTTTTCTCCTCGTGTTCCGAGCGAGAGCCGAGATTAAACCCTATTACCTTGTTAATTCTGAATTTCCAGACTCTACGACACCATTGAGTGATGACTTACAGAGCATTGCCATCTCCTCCCGCGCAGATTAGCTTGCTTTGATGTTAGCAAAGATTGTTCAAACTGTCAAATTGCGATTAGTATATAAGCCGCCCCAATATATAGATAAAAGTGATATTAATCGGAAAAAGAATAAATAAAGAGTGCTGGGATAAAAAAGCCGGGGTGCTGAGGAAGCTTGCCCCGGTTGTCGGATTTGTGGAAATTTTGGTGTGGTCTCGTTCGCGGTAAAAAGAGGCTTTAAACGAACTTTGCGCCCTGCTAATTTGTCCGGGGTTGGGTCGCCTTTACCCCCGTCATTGCTTTGACTCCCCTGCATCGTGGAATCGCTACCTCGCTTTACCATCGTTTGCTGGCAGCCCGGAAACGAGAAATCCCGGCTGTTTTAGCAAGCGACGGCCTTAAAAGAACTGAATAATCGTTTGAACCAAACCGCCCCGCCCGGTCTAAACCTAACAATATTAAAACGAATTGCAACGCTGGCTAAAACCTGGCTAAATCTTAATCGAAACTTGTACCGGGCCGGACGGCTCAAAATTCAGTTTTAAGGGCTGAATTTTGAGTTTTGAGTTGAAACTAAAAAAAAGATAATTGCTTTCTGTGTATAATATTGTAAAAACAGGCTAACCCAACTCAAAACTCAAAACTCAAAACTCCTAAACTTCATCCCATTCTGGCTCAAAAGCTAACCGCCCGCCCAGCCTCATCAAATTGCGTCCGACAGCCTTTTTCAGCTTGAGCCTTGCGCTCCGTCCGTGTGGCTGGTTTTTGTGTACTTTTTGAGCTAATCTTTCGTGTTCGGCATGGTTGATTAACTCGGTTTGCCTTAAATTGGAATACAACAAATTGCTATACTGGTGCAAGCTTTTGCTCCTTTTTACTAGGCTTCGGCAAATTCCGGCTCGGTAAGCAAGCGATTTGCCAGCCTTACCAAACTTTCGCCTAGCTGCTTTTTCAAAGTTTTTGGTTCTCTGCTCGTTCGAGCTAACTTTAGCAAACGGGCCTGCTCTGCTTCCCAAAGTAATTGCTCGTGTTGGACGTGAAAACTTTCCTGAGTGCTTGACGGTAACATTGTTTTTGCTCCTTTTTACTGATAACTAGTAAAGAAAAATAATTGCATAAGGATTAATACTATCGTTAATTTCCTCAAAATGGGCCACTTGCCCCGGAAGGAGCCGGAGGTCGGGGTTTGTGCTATTGTCCCGCTAACCTTACCTTCCAATATCCCTTTCTTCGTCATACCCCGCCTGTTCCGAAGCCAGGTAAGCGTTAATGCGGTGGCGACAGAGGCTTCGCAAACCGCAGTCAAGGGGGCTTCCGCCTTGCGCTTGATTTGGCGCAACAAAAAACGCGACTGGAATTTTTTCTTAAATCCTGTCACGTTTCCTTTGATAAAGTTTCGCTTATTTAACTAATTGGCTCTGGATGGGCCTACCTCTACCTACCCGGCTAGATTTGCTCCTTTCGGGTGTGAGTCCGGCTGAATTTAGCCTTTTCAGTTTTAAGCAATACTTTATCAGAGAGGCGCGACCAAAATCCGCTATCGGATGTTTCGGCGAAGTAAAGCGCGAAGTGACGCGGTTTGCCGTTAGCGGTTATCTCGCAAATCAGGGTTTGTCTTACTTTTAACATCGCGCTTACTCCTTTCTGCCAATTCCGGCTAATTTTGCGGCTTTTGGGCCAGCTCTTTTTTATCGCGGCAGCATTATTGCTTACCTGATTGTATTATACATATATTTTTGGTTCTGTCAATACCTTTTTGGAGTGATTTACATCACATTTCTAAAATTCGTTGCTGGATTTATGTCGCTCCATCACAGTATAGGTATTTGCCAGCGAAAGTGGCTTGCCCGATTGGGATAAAAATAAATTACGGTTCTCGCTCTCTGGGCGTTCGGTCAGGTATTCGGCAAGTGGGCTGTTTTTCGCCAGATTTTGCAGCCGCTCGTCATCCAGCAAATTATCGAGGGTTAATTTAATAATAGTAGGGATTTTGTAACCTTCGTTGAGGAGAGCTTTGATTGCATCATTTCGCAACCGGGTTGCGTCCTGCTTGGTACGGGCTGCCTTTGCCGCGATATTATGGTAATAGCTTTCGCCGTAGCGTTCGCGGGTAGTTTCCCCGCCTTTTTTGCGTCTTTCGCTATAATCTGCTCCGTGCCGAGCCATTGTAGTTGTGCCACCGCGTGCGCCGATTTCTTTATAAAAATTAGTATCGCGGTGACGTTGTTTGGTAGACTGACCGCCGATACGTCCGGCCCGTACATGGTAATCCAGTTCATTTTCAGAGGTTTCATTCAAATCAAGGGGCGCGGGAGAATCAGCGGTAGTAGTTTCATCCAGACCGAAATCCGGGCCGCCTTTTAAGAAATCGGTAGCCTTCATTAGTCGAGCCGGTTTTTTTACTTTGCCTGTCGCCGGGTTCGACTGGTCATCATTTACATTAAAAGATTCGTTATTTTCATTTTTTACCCGCGCCATAGCATAAGTTCCCCTTCTATATTTATTTTAAATTTATTTTCGGATACTCCTGATTTGAACTAATCTGGTTTACAGGTTGATTAGCTATTTGTAGTATAATACAAAATATATATAAGGTCAAGATGGGAAAAGCTTTGAGCAAAGCCCAAATTCGGGGAAGTTCTGCAAGTCCGTCTTTAGTTATGTGGTTCATATCACAATTATTCTAGCAGGATTCGTGTATTATAATATAGATAGTTAGAGCGAGTAGCACCAATAAAACGCAGTAGGCAAGCAGGAAGCGGGATTTTTATATGCTACAGGTAGGCGAAGTAATCGGGGATACTTACCAACTGGAACGGCAGCTAGGGCAAGGCGGTATGGGTGAAGTCTGGTTAGCTCGTCATTTGCTGTTGGATGATTACCGGGCTATCAAAATTGTGCTGGGTGAAGTAGCCGAAAACGCCGGGCTGCGCGAACGCTTTATTCGGGGTGAAGCCCGTAATTCCTTGCGACTGGAACGCCATCCTAATATTGTTCGCATTTACGAATTGGGTCAGCATAAGGGTATGCCCTATATGGTCATGGAATACGTTGAGGGCCAGAATTTGCGCCAGCTTTTGAACCAGCGCAAGGTTTTCTCGGTGCAAGACGTGGCTATTATGCTGCAACAATTGGCCGAAGCTCTGGAAGTAGCCCACCGTCAGGGAATGGTACACCGTGATATTAAACCCGCTAACGTAATGGTAGATGGACAAGGTGTATTAAAGCTGGGCGATTTTGGCCTGACCAAAGATTTAGATGCCAGCAAAAGCGATGGTCTCACTATTACTGGCGAGTATTTGGGTACGCCCGCTTATACTGCCCCGGAGCAAATGAGCGGGCAATCTGACCGCCGGAGCGATATTTATTCGCTGGGCGCAATGATTTTCGAGCTTTTAACCGGGCGACCACCTTTTGTCGGAGCGGCTACCTCAGTAATCGTCCAGCACGTTACTACCCCGCCGCCTTCCCTGTGTAGCCTTAACCCGCAAATTCCGGCGGCAGTCGAGCAAGTAGTTTTGAAAGCTTTAGCCAAACGGCCCGAAGAACGCTATCAAAGTGCGCTGGAATTTTCGCGGGCCTTCCAGCAAGCTTTACGTGGTGGTAATGCCCCAATCCAAATTCCAACTTTACCTTATAATTATAATCAAACGCCTCCGCCTCAAGTCTCTTATCGTCCGAATGAATTTTCCCTTACTCCTGCCGCGCCACCGTCCGCGCCCGTTGCCCAAATTACTCCGCCGCCAGTTTATGTTAATAATAGCACTACCCAAATTGCTACCAAATCTTCTAGTAATAAAGGAATAATGCTGATTGCGGGCGGACTGCTGGCCCTGATTGTAATTATGACTGGAGCAATTATCTTTTTGCTACAGCAAAACAATCAACGTGTGGGCGGCTTTCCCATTACCCCGGGCCTTCCGGCGACTAACCCGACTATTGCTCCGGCAACTACTGCCGCCAATCCTGCAACTACCCTGGTTGGTACTACACCGCCCGCCACTACCGCCGCTCCCCTTGTTACGACTGCTCCGGCCACAACCGTTCCAGCCACTACTACGCCTCCGCCAATTTCGATTTTGAAACGAGGCAAGCTAATTTTTACTTTTACTCAAAACGGTACGACTAATACCGGGCTTAAAAGATTAAATCTGGCGAATAATCAGGAACAGGTAATCTTGGGTCTGGAAAATAACGATGGACAATCTAATTGGATCGATAACAATAATTATGTTTATGTACATCAAACTGACCGCACCGTTGTAGTAGTTTTGGACGGCCTTGCTAAAGTAGTAGCAAATGGAGTTAATCCTTCGTTTTCGTCAGATGGCAAGAAGCTGCTATACGTGCAGAACGACCAGATTTATCTGGCTAATTTAAACGGTCAAAACCCGGTACAACTGACCAGCAGCGTTGGGCCAAAGCTTGGGCCGCGTTTCTCGCCGGACGGTACTAAAATCGTTTATACTTACAAAGCTACGGGGGGCATCTGGCAAATTTGGCTGATGGACGCTAATGGCGCAAACCAAAAGCAAGTTACTCTGGGTGTTGAGAATGCCCGCTTCCCGGTTTGGTCGCCAAATGGACAACAACTGGTTTATAATACGGCCCAGCGTGACGAAACAACCCCTAAAGATATTTGGGTGATTGACCAGAATGGGGCCAACCCGCGCTTGCTAATTTCGGGCGGGCAGAACGGGCGGCCCTTTTGGGTGGAAGATTATATCTTTTTTAATAGTGACCGGGATAAAACGGCAGGCCATAGCGATATTTACGCCATCAAAAGCGATGGTAGCAATCGGCAACGCCTTACCAGCAGTGCTAACGATATTGATTATTATAACCCGGTCTGGATTGCGGATAGTTAGGAGTTTATAGTTAGATTTGGCTAACAAGAAAAATTGGAAATTTTTGATTTCAGGCTTGGGCGGCCTTGTAGTATTGCTGGGCGGGGTACTAATCTGGTTATTGGGTCAATCCTCGCCGCCGCTGGTAGCGGGTGTTCCTGTCCCTACTGCCGTCCCTAATCCCACCAACGCCGTCCCTTATCCCGCTATAAACACTTCTCAAAGCGGCACAACTTCTAACTCACCAGATGTAGCAACTCCTGTAGTTACGCCATCCCCCGCGACGACAGCTCGCGCCAGCACCACCAATCCAACGGAAGTAAGCGTTTCCACTTCGGTTACTGCTACCAGAACCACGATTTCGGCCACCGCTCCGGCTTTTGCCACTCCGCCAGGTGCTACTAAAATAACGATTCTGGCTAACAAAAAAATTCAGGCTGAATTTCAAAATTTGGGCCTAACTGTTATTTATGAACCTGATTCGTTTGCTGCCGCTCAACTTGGGGAATTTGTGAATAATTGGCAGCAAGCCCTGAGTTATGCCCGCGAACGTCTCAAGATTAAAAACCCGCCCGCCATGACTTACGAATTACGTAGCGATGGTGCGCCCGACCCGCTTGGTTTGGGAGTGCGCGGCTTTAGCGATACGCCCAAGAACCGGGTTTACCAGCTTTATGACGGGAGCGGCGACAGCCCTGACCGCCGTTATATTACCGCCCATGAGCTAGGCCATATTTTAATGAATTATAAAGTTGGGCCGGGAGCAAATCTGATGCTCATCGAAGGGATTGCGATGTATGCCAGCGATGAATTTTTGAAGCGAGCCGGGATGATTTCGATTCATGATTTCGCGGTAGCCGCTTATGAACAAAAACGTTTGCCGACGATTGGTTCAATCTCGCAGCCTTCAGCCGATTACAACGGACGCTTGACCGCCCGCCTTAATTACGATTTGGCCGGGTCGTTTGTTAGCTGGCTAATCGAAACCTATGGTCAGGACAAATTCGATAAAGCCTATCCCGGCGCGTCTTATAGCGTAGCTTATGGCAAAAATCTGACCGAGCTAAATCAGGAATGGGTCAAGTTTTTGGCAGACCGTAGCAAAAATCAGCCGCTATCGTTTGATTCGGCCAAATATTTTGGGTATTTAGACCGGGTAAGTGCCGATTACCAGCGTTTGTATCGGCAGGCCGCCCAGAACAATAACAAGCTCAATCCTGCCGCCTACGAAGCGGTAGATTTGGCCCGCCTTGCGACTGACCGCCTTGATTTTGCTGCCGCCGATATTCAGTTGCAGCAATTCGACAAAGCTCTACCCTAGCCGCTAGTACCAATTCTTGAAGGGTTTTTGGGCCAACGCACTATTTTTGTAACGCCCATCTTCGGTTACATCTTCGCCAAGCCAAACGGGTCGCTCGAATTTGTAATCGTAATCCGGCATTTCCAGTTCGGCCACGATTAGCCCGGCGTTGTCGCCCTCGAAAATATCCAGTTCCCATTTAAGCTCAGGTGCGCCGGGAACGGGCAGTTCATAACGGTTTTTGCTCACGATAGAGGCTTTTGCCAGCTTTAGCAATTGCCCGGCTTCTTCGGCGGGGATGTCATACTCGAATTCGTCCCGCCCGACCATTCCCGAACCCTTGATAGTTAGATAGCCCTTGCTGCCTTGTGGCCCTTCTTCCAGGCGTACCCGCACACTTGGCCCAAAACTCAAATAGCCCTGCTTTAGCCGCTTCGGTTCAGGCAAGTGCGGCAATTTGCTTTCATCTACCAAAAACTTACGCTCGATTTCTTCCTTGTAGGCCATAATTCATGCCCTCCTTTTAGCTCATCATAGTCCTATCAGGCCGAAACTACAATTCAAACAGACTGACCTTTTCTTTTACAGAACCTTTGCAAATATACGATACTTGCTGAATAAGTTTGTGGTATGTTAGTTACGCTATCCTAATCTAAAAATAATCTAATTCAAAAGGTTTAGAGTTATGAGAATTTCCGCGAGATTTTACCGAGTTTCAAGCATTATTACTGTTTTAATGCTGGCTGTGCTAATGCTGGGAAATTTACCGCAAGCGTTGGCGGCTAACCTGAGTGCTACCAACGCGCCAATTGTGGCCGGAGGTACGGTTGTCTTCAGTGGCGGCGGGTTCAGCCCAAGTGAAATGTTAAGCGTGTGGACAACTGCCCCAAATGGCGATGTAGCCGCTAAGAGCCAAATTAGTGCCGACGGGCAGGGACAGGCAAGCTATAGTTTGCCAACTTTTGGTTATGCCTATGGTATATGGAGTTTGACTTTGCATGGCCTGAGCAGTGGCGCGGAAGCAATCGCCGCTTTTGAGGTAATCAGCAGCCAGCCAGTTACGCCCGCCCCATCCCCAACTCCTGCCCCCAACCCGGCAGACGCAGCCAATGTGCCACAAGGCGGCCTTAATGTAGAACCAAAAGTGGCCTATGCCGGACAAGCAGTAACAATAAGCGGCTCTGGTTTTGCTCCCGACGAACTCATCAGTTTGTGGGATACCAGCCCGCAGGGTTCGGTCTACAAATTAAATGCCGTTCGTAGTGATGACAACGGTAATTTGATTTATGTCTATGGCGCAAAAGGCCCGGCCACCGGGATTTGGGCGATTACCGCACACGGTCAGGTTAGCGGAGTAGAGAAAACCGGCTTTTTACAGGTTATCAGCAACGCTACTGTTACCGCCCAACTTCAATTGACCCCTGACAAGGGCGACACTAACACTCAATTTACAGTACAGGGCAAAAACTTTTTACCCGAAGAAACTTTTAGCTTTTGGCTAACTGCCCCCGATAATCAGGTTTATCCTGGCTTTCAGGGGAAAACCGACGCAAATGGCAGCTTCTCCTTTACCTATTCTATACCGGCCTACAAACCGGGTAGCTGGGCGATTACCGCGAACGGGCGCACCAGTAGCCGTCAAGTAGTGGCCTATTTCACTCTCCAAAACTAATCCCCGAAACAGATTAAAATTGAGCGGTTCAGGTGTAGGAGGGATTATCCTTCCCGATAAAACGGGTTTAGGCGAAATCGGGAAGGGCAATCCTTCCTACAGCTTGTATTTATCCCGGTTCTCAGGATTAGCATGGCTGAAGATAATAGTCGGATTGGAAGTTTCCCGGCATTTTGAGAAGCTAAAATGATAAAAGGTTGGCAAACTCATATTCAAATTGCCTGATTCGATTTGCAAGTTTTATTTTTTTCTGCTATCATAAAAGCATCTTGATAGAAATTACGAATTGTACAAATTATAGAAATTGTACAAAAATTTCTGTTAATTGCACAGCAAGAACTCCTCTGCAAATTAATAAGTTCGGAAGCTTTTATTTAGCCTCGTTTTGCAACAGCTTCGTTTATCCTGTAAAATCCCAGCTTCGTTTACTTTGCCGTAAATGAAGATTAGTGTTTTGTCAGTTCTATAACTGGCAACATCTTTTGTAGTACCAAGCGCAACAAAAACTTTTAGTTAAAACCTGCAAGTTCAGGAGGAGAACAATGTCCTTGAAGAGACTGTTTGCTTTAATGGTAGTCGGCCTAATGTTGGCAGCAATGCTGGCAGCCTGCGGCGACCCGACGGCTACTACCGTCCCCGCCACCACCGCTGCTCCGGCCACCACCGCCAAAGCTGCCACTACTGCGGCTGCGACGACGGCTGCTCCGGCTGCGACGACGGCTGCGACGACGGCTGCGACGACGGCTGCGGCTACTACTGCCGCCGCCACTACTGCGGCTGGAACGACGGCTGCGGCTACTACTGCCGCCGCTACCACAGCGGCTACTACTGCCGCCGCCACTACTGCGGCTGCAACCACAGCTGCGGCTGGTTCCTCAATTATTGAAGATGTTAAGTTTGACAGCACAGGCGGCAAAAAGGGCGGCCAATTTGTCTACGCCTTCGCCGGTCAGACCCCCGATACGCTTCAGCCTTATTACGCGTCTGCCAGCGTTAGCCAGGAAGTTATTGCTCAAGTTTACCTGAGCTTGATTAACGTCAGCAACAACTCCAAATATTTTCCGCAACTTCTAACCCAGGTGCCGACGATTGAAAATGGCGCGGTTAAGGTTGCTGCCGATGGCAAGAGCATGGACGTTACCATGAAGCTGAAACCGGGCTTGAAATGGAGCGACGGCTCACCGCTTACCAGCAAAGACATCGCCTATACCCATAAATGGGTGCTTGACCCGGATAACACTGGTTTGGCTGGTGGTACGGACGGTTGGGATTTGATTACCGAAGTCCAGACCCCCGACGAAACCACTGCCATCCTGAAATTCAAGCAGGTCTATGGCCCTTACTTGAGCTTCATCGGTGGCTATGTTCCGTTGCCGGAAAAAGTTTGGAGCAAAATTCCTTTAAAAGATAGCGGCGCAGAAAAATCGCCCGAAGCCACCAAACCGACTGTTACCAGTGGCCCTTTCAAAGTGGATGACTATGTGCAGGATGACCGGGTAGTTTTGTCCCGCAACGACAACTTTACCCCGGTATTTGGCTTCAATGCTTACCTGGACAAAGTTACTTTCCGCAATACCCCTGATGCAAACTCCTGTTTGGCCGCTTTGAGCAAAAAGGAATTGGATTATTGCGAAAATCTGGACGATAACTTGGGCGACCAGGCCAGCAAAATAGCGGATGCTAAATTGGTGATTGACCCGCAACTTACCGGCGAATTCTTGCAGTACAACCTGACTAACCCAGTTTTGCAGGATAAAGCCGTTCGCGAAGCTTTGGTAATTGGACTTGACCGCGAAGCTTTGGTAAAGCAATTCCGCACCGCCAAAACTCAGGTATTGCCCAATACTTTTGTTTACCCGCTCAGCCCCTTCTTTGATACTTCGTTGAAGGTACGGCCTTTTGACGCTACCAAAGCCATGAAATTGCTGGACGATGCTGGTTGGAAAGCTGGTAGCGACGGTATCCGGGCGAAGGGCAGCCAGAAATTGAGCTTCACCCTTAGCAGCACCACTGCCCCGGTTCGCGTAGCAACTGCCGAAGTTATGCTGACCTACTGGAAGGCGATTGGCGCGGATGCCAAGTTCCAGTCCTACAAGTCTGCCGAATTCTTTGGTAGCTTTAGCAGTGGCGGTATTCTGGCAACTGGCAAATATGATGTTGGTATGTTTGCCCAGACCACCAATATTGACCCTGACACTGGTTATGCTAACTGGAGTTCTACCCAAATTCCAACGGCGGAAAACAAAGGTAACGGTAACAACTATGGTCGTATCAAGGATGCTACCATTGACAAGGCTCTTACGGATGCCCGTGCTACCGTTGACCAGACCAAACGCCGTGACGCTTACACCGCCGCTCAGAAGGCCGAATACGAGAATGTCTACACCGGGCCGCTTTACACCCGTGTAAATAGTTACGTACTCCTGAACCGCATCAAGAATTTCAAGTCGAACCCGACTACCGCCACTAACATGTGGAATCTCTTCGAGGTTTACGTCGGCTAATCCCGGTGTGAACCAAACAATACAGGGTGGAATTCTGCCCTGTATTGTTTTTACCCAAAACCTGCTCTCTCTTTTTGGTTTCTAAAGATCAGCTTGAAATATTCTGATAACATCGAATTGGATTTGACGTTTTCAGATTTTAATTTATAATACCTTGTTAATATGTAGTTGCTACTCTGCCTGAAAATAGTAGTACGATTTAGCTAAAGCAGAACAGCCGATTTAAGCGTAAAAAATGGTTTGACGGCCCGCCCCGCCTTATCAGGGCCAAGAGCGAATTTTAGCTCAGGAGACTCCCATGACCAAGTATATTATTCGTCGTATTTTGATACTGATTCCTGTGTTAGTCGGTATTTCTTTTTTGGTATATATGCTTATGCTTTCTGCACCGGGTGGCCCTTTGGCAGCCTTCGGGCAGAATCCAAAAATGACCGCCGAGCAGAAGCAGAAAATTGCCGAGCAATGGGGCTTGAACAAAGGCCCGCTAGAACAATATACCAGCTGGTTCTTTTCGATGTTACAGGGCAACTGGGGCTTTTCATTTGCTACACGCAAACCCGTAATTGATATTATTATGGAGCGTGTACCAGCGACCCTGCTTTTAACCGTAACCGCCTATGTTTTACAGCAACTAATTGCCATTCCGCTTGGCATCTGGTCGGCCCTAAAACGCTATAGCTTGTCTGACAAGCTTTTTACGGTAATAAGCTATGTGTTTTTGTCAATGCCGACTTTCTGGCTTGGTCTGATTTTGGTCTTTACTTTCGCAGCTAATTTGCAATGGTTGCCCACTGGCGGGATTACCGACCCCCGCGAACCCGCTTTTGGTCGGCCTGAATACTGGGCCTGGTGGGGTACAAGTTTTGGCGCGGCTTTGGGCAGCTTGATTACTCACCTGATTTTGCCAGTAGTTACCCTGACCCTGGTCGGTATTGCCGGGGATAGCCGTTATATGCGGAGTTCTATGCTGGAAACGGTTAATCAGGATTACATTCGTACCGCCAAATCTAAGGGTCTTTCGGATGGTCAGGTAGTCCGGCGACACGCCTTGCGCCCGTCGTTATTGCCAGTAGTGACCAATATCGCCCTGAATTTGCCCTTCTTGATAAGTGGCGCAATTGTAACCGAAACGATTTTCTCCTGGCCGGGAATGGGTCGTTTGTTTATTCAATCGGTGGAAAATGCCGATTACCCGGTGATGATTGGGATAGTCTTTATTCTTTCGGCCCTGATTTTAATCTTTAATTTGGTGGCTGACGTTCTTTATGCGGTAATTGACCCCAGAATTCGCTATTAGGGAGCTTAGGCAACAATTATGATTGATAGCAAACAAACAATCGAAAGTCCAGCGAAAGTTCTTACGCCCAAAGAGGCTGGGCCAGTTGCGCCCGAAGCTCGTTCGCAATTGGCCGAATTTTGGAAACGGTTTCGCAAACATCAAATGGCCGTACTTGGCTTGATAGTTTTTGGCGCGCTGGTAGCGATGGCGGTATTTGGCCCGTTTATCGTACCTGAACCCAAAGTTGATACCAAAACTATGCTGGCTCTGAAAAACAAGCCGCCCACCTGGGAAAATCCTTTTGGCACAAATAACAACGGCTTGAGCGTATTTGGTCTGGTAGTTCATGGCGCGAGAATTTCGCTTTTGTTGAGTGTAGCAGCCATGCTTATCTCTTGTACGGTTGGTACAATTGTCGGGGTAGTTTCCGGCTACTATGGTAAATTGGTAGATGCTATTCTGATGCGGATTGTGGATGTGTTTTTGGCCGTTCCGCTTATCTTTGTACTACTGATGGCTTCCCGCTTTTTGGTAACGCCCCCGCCTCCGGGTGGTTCGGCGGGCAAAGTAGTGGAAGGGGCGGAAATCCGTTCGCTGATTTTACTACCAACTATCATCGGCTTGCTAACTTGGCCGGGGGTGGCCCGTTTGGTACGTAGCGTGACCCTTTCGGTTAAAGAGCAGGAGTTTGTGACCGGGGCGCGGGCGGTGGGCCTCAAAAATGCTCCGATTATGTTCAAGCATATTTTGCCAAACGTAATCAACCCGGTAGTAGTATCCGGGACGCTTCTGGTTGGCGGGAATATTGTACTTGAAGCCTTCCTGAGCTATCTAGGTTACGGTATCCAGTTTCCCTTACGAAGCTGGGGTACGAGTTTAGCGGCATCTCAAAACGAATTTGGGGCTGGGAACTGGTGGTGGGCTTTCTTTCCCGGTTTCTTTATCTTGCTCACAGTGTTATCGATTAACTTCATTGGTGACGGTTTGCGCGACGCGCTTGACCCCAGAAGCAAAGACCGCTAGTTTGGCAGAGGCTGACTTAAACCGCCAGCTTGGTCGTTAATAATCAGGGAGTATTCAATAAATGGCAGAGCCTTTACTGAGTGTACAAAATCTTAAAACTTATTTTAAGACCGACGGGGGAATGGTCAAAGCTGTTAATGATGTGAGTTTTGACCTGTACGAAGGCGAGACGCTGGGCATCGTAGGAGAATCTGGTTCGGGCAAAAGCGTAACTTCGCTTTCGATTATGCGCTTGCTGCCAACTCCTCCGGCCAGTATTGACCCAGGTAGCAAAATTCTGTATCGCGGTCAGGATTTGCTAAAGTACAAAGACGAACAAATGCGGAAAATTCGGGGTAAGGAAATCGCGATGATTTTCCAGGACCCTATGACCTCGCTTAACCCGGTACTAACTATTGGTAAGCAGATTACCGAAAGTATCCGGCTACATTTGAAATTTGACGAGAAGAAAGCGCGACAACGCGCCGTCGAACTGCTCAATCGGGTTGGTATTCCTTCCGCCCAAAAACGCCTGGATGATTATCCGCACCAGTTTTCGGGCGGGATGCGCCAACGTGTGATGATTGCAATGGCTCTTAGCTGTGACCCAAAATTGCTGATTGCCGATGAGCCAACTACTGCGCTTGATGTGACTATTCAAGCTCAGATTTTGGATTTGCTCAAGAATCTCCGCAGGGATTTTGGGACGGCGATTATTTTAATTACCCACGACTTGGGAGTGGTGGCCGGGATGTGTGACCGGGTAAACGTGATGTATGCCGGGCGAGTAGTAGAAACTTCTAACGCGAAGCCGCTTTACGCTAATCCGCGTATGCCTTACACTATCGGCCTTTTGAATTCAATTCCGCGCCTGGATGAGCATAAGCGCGAACGCTTGCTACCAATTCCGGGTATGCCGCCGGATATGGTGACGCTGCCGCCGGGCTGCTCGTTTGAACCGCGCTGTGTTTACTCTCAACCGGCAGTCTGCCGTTCGCAAGTGCCGCCGCTTCGCGAAGTAGCCGAAAACCATCGTGCGGCTTGTCTTTTTGATATTACCAGAGATACGCCAGTGGCTGCGGTAGATGACCAATCACCCAAAGCTGCCGCCGAAGCGTCCGCCGATTAAGGGGGAGTTAAAATTGACTACACATATGTCACAGCCGTCGCCGGGCGGGAGTGCTGCGGCGGGAACGGATAACCTGCTCGAAATAAAGGGTATGGAAATGCACTTTCCGATTACGGAAGGCATTATTTTTCAGCGCAAGGTTGGCGATGTCCGTGCGGTAGACGGTATAACCTTTTCGATTAAAAAGGGCGAAACGCTGGGAATGGTGGGCGAATCGGGTTGCGGCAAAAGCACCACCGGGCGGGCGATTTTGCAACTTTACCGCCCGACTGCCGGGACGGTCAGATTTATGGGTCAGGAGCTAACCGAACTTAAAGGCGAAGCTTTGCGGAAGATGCGTAAGAATATGCAAATTATCTTCCAGGACCCTTACGCCTCGCTTAATCCCCGTATGACCATTGGTAATATTATTGGTGAACCGCTCGAAGTTCACAATTTGGCGAAGGGCAAAGAGAAAATTGACCGGGTGCGTGAACTGCTCCGCGTGGTCGGTTTGAACCCAAACTATATTAACCGCTACCCGCACGAGTTTTCGGGTGGTCAGCGTCAACGTATCGGGATTGCCCGTGCCTTAGCGGTACAGCCTGAATTTATCGTGGCGGATGAGCCGGTGTCGGCTCTTGACGTATCTATTCAAGCTCAAGTGGTGAACCTTTTGGAAGATTTGCAGTCCCAGTTCGGCCTGACTTATCTTTTTATCGCCCACGATTTGAGCGTAGTACGCCATATCAGTGATCGTATCGCCGTGATGTATTTGGGTAAAATAGCGGAATTGGCTGATCGCGACATGCTTTACGATGAGCCGATGCACCCTTACACCAAAGCTTTGCTTTCGGCCATTCCGATTCCTGACCCGCTCAAGGAAGAAAACCGCAAACGGATTATTCTGGAAGGGGATGTACCCAGCCCGATTAACCCGCCGAGCGGTTGCCACTTCCGCACACGCTGCCCTCTGGCTCAGGAACTTTGCAAGACCGAGCCGGAATTCAAGGAATGGCGGCCAAATCACTTTGTGGCCTGCCACTTTGCTGAGAAAGCTCTGGAAGTATTGCCACAGCCCGAAGAAAAGCTAAATTAACCAGGTTTAAAGAAAATGAAACCACAAGGGGAGAGAGGAATTTTGGTTCTTCTCTCTTTTTGTTTTACTCGTAAATTTGCCAGACGTTGCCTTCCGGGTCGGTAAAGCGGATAGCTTGACCGGGACGCTGGTTATTGTAGGAATTGGGGTTGGAATTAAAGCCAGCGCGGAACGGGCCTTGCGTTTTAACTCCGGCTTGCTTTAGTTTTTCGTGATAACCCGCCAAATTATTGGTCTGAAAGCCAATCATAAAGGCAGTATCTATGCCCCATTGCTTCTCGGCCCGGCCTTCGACCCGATGCCCACCCGTAGTTAGCACCAACCGCGCCCCTTCGTCAAAAAAAGTTACGCTATCCCCAAAACTGGCGGTATCACTATCAGCGTCGGCGGAAAAAACCGGGTGAGGGGCGAGCACGCTACGGTCAATTTCAAATTCGCTTTCTACGCCTTCTGCCAATTCGCCCTTCTCATCTTCTTCGGATTGCTGGTGTTCGGCGGCTTCGGTAATAGGTCGTGCCCGATTGTTCACGTCGGATAAGGGTAAATTTAGTACGTCCCGGTAAAACTTGATTTGTTCCGGCAAATCTTCGACGGCCAGCCAAAGCGCACCAATTCGCTTGAGTTCGCTAAAGCCCACGGCAGGAGCGTTGCGAGTTTCGCTAACTTGCCACAAAGTGCGTTCCGGGTCAAAGAAAAGAAAGCTGGCAGCCCAACCCTGCTCGTAAATTTGGGTAGTGGCAATCTCGGCTTCGGCTAACTGCTGCGAGATTTGCTCGATGTGGTCAACCGCGAAAGAAGCAATCAGGGAAATATCGGGATTACCCTTGCGGGGTCGGGCGCGGGTGGCCCAGGTTTGCCCGCCTTCGGCTAATTCCAGTTGGAGCGTGTCGCAATCGTAGGTAACTTGATGCCCACCTGTGCCGTTGCCTTCGGTTCTCGCCTGTAGATGCAGCTTTTCCTCTAAAAAAAGAGCTTCACCAACCACATCCGAAACTTTCAGACCCAGCCAGCCAATCCGTTGTAAATGCGGTTCGTTGGACGGTACGCTAATTCGCCCTTGCGAGTTTTTGGGTCGGGTTAAAGTTTCTTCCTTTTTGCGATTGCGGCTGAATAAAGCCATATTTTTTTAGTTGCTTTACATAAACAAAACAAACTTGATTGAGAAGTAACGCTTTAGTTAATCTGATCGAGGATATTGTACTTCAAAAATCATACCCTGCAAATCAAAAAGAAGGGTTCAATCTGTTAAATCTTGCCGATAACAGGTTTCTGTAGTAAAATCTTAGTAGTTCACTCAAGATTAAAGTGAGACTTAAACGGTTATAAACCGTATATAATATAAAGCCAGTAATTAAAACAGATTTATTTGATGGAGGAACACGACAGCAATGCCAACTTATGAGTATCAGTGCGGAACTTGTGATAATCGCTTTGAAAAATACCAGAGCTTTAGCGATGAGCCGATAAAAGTTTGCCCGGAATGTGGCAACGCCGTTCGCAAAGTAATTTCTGCCGCCGGTATTATTTTCAAGGGTTCGGGCTGGTATGTCAACGATAGCCGCAAAAAAAGCAGTAGCAGTGAGAGCAAGCCGGAGGTAAAAGCTGAAACGGGTAGCGAAACCAAAGCTGAAGCCACGCCGGAAACTAAGACCGAAGCCGCTCCCGCCTCTGCTCCTGCCGCCGAAGCTAAACCCGAAGCTAAACCCGAAACCAAAAGCAGTAATAAAGAAGCGGCAGCCTAAATATTTAGATTTATGTTTGACGAGTGCAGGGACATCTCTGCCGGGGTCACAGGGGTGTTCCCTCAAAACTTTTTAATTTTGGCTTAGTGTCAGTAATCTTAGCACAAAGCCAAAGCCCTAATTTGATTGGGTGAATCCATGTTTTCGTGGAAGTGGCGAATTAGCCGCGATAGCAATAAAACTCAAGAAGTTCAGCCAAGCCGTAGCGCGGTTATTCGTAGCTGCGAGGGCGAACCCTGCCTGTGTAGGTAGGGACACTGTTTGACTGCGCCAGCAAGTGCAGTATTAAGAACAGTGTCCCGTCGTTAATTACACGGGCTTTTGTTTTGTTTGGCTAAAAACGAGTAAACATAGGAGAAACCAAAGTGTCTATCCGAAACGAAATAAAGAATATTATGGAGCGCGACCCCGCGGCGACTAACGTCTTTGAGGTTTTGCTCTATCCCAGTTTGCACGCCGTGATTTTGCATCGGCTGGCTCACCGCCTTTATAAGGCTAACGTCCCTTTTTTCCCTCGCCTGATTTCCCAATACAGCCGTTTTATCACTGGTATCGAAATTCATCCCGGCGCGAAAATCGGCCAGAATTTGTTTATTGACCACGGAACGGGCGTAGTTATCGGTGAAACGGCTGAAATAGGCGACAATGTTACCCTGTATCAGGGCGTGACGCTGGGTGGGACGGGCAAAGAACGCGGCAAACGTCATCCTACCGTTGGCAATAATGTGCTGGTGGGCGTAGGCGCGAAAGTGCTGGGGGCGATTACGATTGGGGATAATGCCCGGATTGGCGGTGGGGCAGTAGTTTTGAAGGACGTGCCGCCCAATACTACCGCCGTTGGCGTTCCGGCCAAAATCGTCGCCCAACGTCCTACCGCTAGTGCCGCTAATCACCGTGTCGAGAATTTGCCCGACCCGGAAGGTGAAATGATTGATGCCCTTCAAACCAAAAGCCGGGAACTGGAAAACCGCTTGAGCGAGGTTTTGCGTATTCAGCTACAGGCTCACGTTGAGGAAACCCATGAGCAGGAGCATAGCCACCATGCCACCGAGGAGATAACCGGGCGGTTGGACGAACTGGAAAAGCGGTTGGCCCGGATTGAGCAGGGACTAAACAAGATTTTGACGAAGCCAGAGCCGGAGCTACCTTATCAAAACGGCAATCAAAACGGCAACGGTCATCATAAAGAGGAGATTTGGGAAAGTGGCACTAAGGGTATATAACACACTAAGCGGGCAAAAAGAAGATTTCAAACCCTTTTCGGATGAAGCGGTCACAATGTATGTTTGCGGGCCAACCGTTTATGATAGCAGTCATATCGGCCACGCTATGAGCGCGGTGGTTTTTGATGTTATCCGCCGTTATCTGGAATACAAAGGTTACAAGGTTCTCCACGCCATGAATTTTACGGATGTGGACGACAAAATTATTAATCGGGCCAATAACGAGGGGGTAGACTGGCACGATTTGACCGAAAAGTACGTGCAGGAATATCTGGACGGTATGAAAGCTTTGAACGTGTTGCCCGCCACTTATTACCCCCGCGCTACCAGCGAAATGAGCAATATTCTGGCGGCTATTCAAACCCTAATAGACAAAGGGGCGGCCTACCCCGCTGAAGGGGATGTTTATTACCGGGTGAACGCGGCAGAGGATTATGGGGCATTAAAGCATCAAAGTATGGACGAATTGCGGGCGGGGGAACGAATCGAGATTGACCAGCGCAAGGAAAATCCGCTTGATTTTGCCCTCTGGAAAGCGGCCAAACCGGGTGAGCCGAGTTGGGACAGCCCGTGGGGGCCGGGTCGTCCGGGCTGGCATATAGAATGTTCAGCGATGGCTCTGGCTCATTTGGGCGAGCAGCTTGATATTCACGGGGGCGGCTCGGATTTGATTTTCCCGCATCATTCCAACGAAATTGCCCAAAGCGAGAGTTTGACCGGGCGGCGGCCTTTCGTTAAATACTGGATGCACAACGGTTTGCTGAATTTTAGCGGCGA
>JBBQGP010000010.1:0-52259 GCA_038323095.1 Chloroflexia bacterium
GCTTCTACCCGCATCGCTACCGCCGTTCGGGTGGGCAAGGCGGTTGAATCTAAATCTCCGGCTAATCTTAACTGCAATCGATAGCAGCGCGAAGCATCGTCCAGCCCGTCCAGCCCTTTGAGTTTGGTAAAAGCCCGCGCCATTTTGCCTAAAGTTGGGGCAAGGTATTCAAGCCTTTGGTTAATTTCTACCAAGGCTAATATATAGCGGTAACACTTCAGTCCCTCTTCCCAGGACTCGGGCTGGTCGGCTATGTTCAAAAAATAATCCCCAGTTTTAAGTAAAAGCTCAATCCACTGAGGATGACGGTCATGGGGTGGGTACAGTTCGATTACTCGCAAATGACATATTTGGGCCAAATTAAATTCTTTGCGACTATAATAAATTTGCCCCAAATTATAAAAAGCTTCCGCTAACCAGACTACCTGTTCGGTTTGCAAGCCTAGTTCTACTGCCCGCCTTGCCAGAGGCAAACTTTCTTTGGTAAATCCAAGATTATGTAAAGCTAACCCTTTGTAGTAATAAGCTTTTAGCAAAGAAGGTAAATGCTGTAACT
This sequence comes from Chloroflexia bacterium, assembly GCA_038323095.1. GTDB lineage: Bacteria > Chloroflexota > Chloroflexia > Chloroheliales > Chloroheliaceae > L227-5C. Next base: position 557 of record JBBQGP010000010.1, read on the forward strand.
GTTCACAGGTCGCCAGCGCACCATCAAAACAAATTAGCGCACTATCGTTTTGATTTAAAAGCTGGTAAAGCGAACCCAAACGAAATTGGGTTTCAATAGTTGCCAGCACGTTTCGGTTGCGGTAGCTCAGGCCCAGACTAGAGCGCAAAGCCGTTTCAGCCTCAGCCCATTCTCGGGCCGTAAGCCAATACACGCCTATCCAGTGGTGGTTTAAAGCTTCCTCTATTTTTAATTCAGCCTGCAAATTTTCATCTCGCGCCCACCACTGTTTGCTGTCCTCCAACAAATTTGCGGCTTGTTCCAGATAAGGACGGCTTTTTTCGAGTTCCAGATTCGTCAGAAAGAAACGGCCCAACCGGTTAAGCACCTGAATTTGTTGCAAGGGCAAATTTTGAGCCTCGCTCAAACTAAGGGCATTTAGAAGTATAATTTCGGTAATAGTTTGCCAGTTTACATCTTTGGATTTTGTCACAGAAAGGGATTTTGCCAGAGAAAGTAAATTTAGATGCAAATCAGCCTGGTCTAGCAAAGCCCGCACCATCCCAACGTAATCGTCATCAGTTTGGGTCAAAGCTAGTTGCAGCTCTGCATAATCATTAGCCATAACATAATCGCCCTTAATAAAAGCTAATCGTCCGGCGTAACAACAATACAAAGCTTGCCATTGGGGGAAACGTTCGGTTAAATTTTCGAGCAAATTAAGCAGTAATTTGAGGCTATAAAGATTGGCCGTCAAATAAGTATTCCGCGCTAAAAGTTGCCATTCCCTGATAAATTGCGCTTCCAAAATAGGGGAAAAACCAGCAGCAGTTAATTCATCTGTCATACTCAATACATTATGAAAAGCTAGAATTAGCTTGTTTTTAAGACCCGGCAATACCTGCGACATTTCTGACTCTATTCTTTAACGTTGTTATATAAAGACTTGAATAGGAAAAAAATCAGTAAACAGCTTTAACTATTGCATTTTACAATAGAAATATTAATAAAACTATAACAGCTTGTTAAAATCAGGGTTTGATAGATTACAATCATGTAAAGTTAGAATTAAATCTTGAAGGTGTGGACGATTAACAGTAAGCCGTTTTCTAGCGAAATTTGGGCGGAAGAAGCCGTAAAAACATTGCTAATGCCCCGCGTTGGGCCAAAAAGGAGGGTTTCGTTATCAAGAGGGTAATAGAGGTTGGCGGTGCTTACGCCAGTTGCGTCGCCCGCAAAAGGAAACAAGCTTAAAAGCTCGCCCGGTTGCCCTTCAATGGCCCGCTTTTCGCCAGCCCGCAATAAAAAGATTTCTTCGCGCTGCCCCAAAATTCGTAATTTCAGCCCGGTTTGCTGTAGTTGAGGAGCAGCTAGTAAATACAGATTGCCGAGAGTATGGTCTAGCCGACCACCCAGCCCGCCGATAATTGTAATTTCGGTTGCGCCGCGTTCCAAAGCAGCATACAAGCCCATTTCCAAGTCAGTTTCGTCTTTTTCGACTGGCAAACGGCGTACTTCTAACTCTGGCTGTTTTTGCAAAATTTCTAGCGTAGTCGGGTTGATGCTATCCATATCGCCTATTAGCAAATCTGGTTTAATTTCCCAGGCTAAGGCGGCTTCCCCGCCACCATCGGCGCAAATTATCAGGGTATTTTCTCGCGCGGCACTTTGGGCAGCCTGTTTTAGCCGCCAATCTGTTTCAATATTTTCTACAAACCCGATTACTATTGTCTTCATATCAAATCAAAAATTAGCACTTGCCAAAATTCCGTCCAGGATAGTTTGGGGGTCAGGCGGCGACCCGGCAATATAGGCGGAAATTTTGCGACCTTTGGGCAACCTCAGTCTTTCTTCATCTTGTAAAGCGTCTTCTGAAGTTACAGCCGGGCCAACTACGCCATAAGCACCCTTGAAGGGGCTGGCCGCGTTGCTTTCCGAGCCAAGCGCAATCAATTTAACATCGTCGGGTAACTCAGCTAAAACCCGGCTTAAAATAGGGGCGGTTTTAAGAGTGGCCGAGCCGTAAAGCAGAATCAAATCGGCCTGTTTGGGGCTATTGGTCAGGCTGATGCCAAAGCGGGCGGCGTTATAGGGTGGCGTAAAAATTGCATCAAGCTCCAAGCGGCAAGCATTTGAGCCACCCATATTCAGGGCAAAAATAGTAATTGAGCGCGTTCTTGATTTGTTGGTCATTACTTTACTTTTAATCCAGCTTTTTTAAGAAAGTGGGCAAATTCTTTTGGGCTAATCAATCGTAATATAATACACCTGATTTGCTTTTAGTGCGAATCGGGTGTATCAAATTCCAGAATTTATCACTTTGATGGAAAATATATTAGGCGGACTTAGATCCGAACCTGCTGTTGCAAAAGCTGGTCAACTCGTGTTAGAAGTTCATCGACATCAAAAGGTTTTGGCAAAAAAGCATCACACTGCATTTCAGATGTTTCATTTTCGGTAGCGGCTGAAATACCAAGCAAGGGAATAGAACTGGTATACGGGTTCGCCTTGAGCATATGGCTCAGTTTCGTGCCGCTAATACCGGGCATACGCATATCCAAAATAACCAAATCAGGCGAAGCCGCTATAATTGGTTCAATACTACTTAATTGAGCAAGATTTGATACGTCGTAACCTTCTTCACTTAAAATCATCGTTAGCAAATCTCGGATAGCGGCCTCGTCGTCAATTACTAAAATAGAACTGTTCACTTTTACTCTCCACTCTCCACCTACTAAACCTTATCTACCTCTAATTTTCCTAAAACTCAAGCAGAGGCCAAAACTCAAATACATTTAATATATTAAAATTATTGAACAATTGAACAATTACTTGAACTGATTATAACCCCTATTTAGCTTATTTTGCATTAAGAAAGAGTGAATTTTCCTACTTATGGCAATTTTACCCTAAATCTACCTAAGTTCTTTTTTTAGCAAAATGCGGCAAAAATATTACTGGAAGCTAATAAGTCGCTTGTTTACTAACTTTTTAGCAAGAAAAGGCGTAAGAACTACGCCTTTCAGGTTATATTTTCAATTTGCTCCAATAGCGCAAAGCTATAAGTAAATCTACCGCAATTTAACTGCGGTTTACTTTACCTGAGCGTTGATAATCGTAAGCCTTGCGATATTTTTGGATGGCTTCTGGCAGCTTTTGGGCAGTTTCCAGAGCAGCCGCATAACGAAAATAAACTTTTGCCAAACGCTCGGTAGCATCGGTAGTTTCGAGTGCCGCTACAGATTGGTCGAACATTTTTAGCCCTTCGTCTAAATTACTTTGGGCTAATTTAATTTCGGCCAATTGTGCCAGAGCTTGCCCTAATAGCATTTTGTCCTCCAGCTTTTCGGCACTTTCAATTGCAAGCCGGGCGTTTTGTTCGGCTTTATCTAACTGCTGCTGGCCGGAATATAAGGATGCTAAATTGTTATGGCCCATCGATAAGCCCTCGTTATCGTTTTGGCTGGTACTGGCCTCTACTACCCCCTTCAAGATATTTTCGGCCTCAGTGTATTCTTTACGGGCGGTTAGCGTCTGGCCCAGCATATCACTGGCGGTAGTCGCCAGCTTTTTCTCACCGATTTTTTGGTACAATTCGGCACTTTTGGTCAAATAAAGTTTAGCCAAATCCAAATCTTCGGTGTTAAAATAAGCCAGCCCAATTCCCCAATATATGCCGGCCAAATCCACAGTATCTTCACCTTGCTCGGCTAACTTGACTGCTTCTTTGTAAAGGTTCATGGCCTGTTCTTTCTCGCCGGTAGCAAGATAATCATTTGCCAGATTATAATAGACCTTGAGTTTGAAGCGCGTATCGTTAATCAGGCCATCCTGAATAGCTTGAAGGCAAAGACGGTGCTGGCTCAGAGCATTGTAGTAATTGCTCATGCGGTAGTAGGTAAGGGCAATCCAGTTCCGTACCCGCTCTACCTGCAACGCGGTAACACGTGGCAAAGCCTGATAAAGCTTTAGAGCCTTGTCCAGGTCAGCTAAAGCCGAATTGTAATCTCGTAGCCCGACCTCAGCTTCACCCCGGTTGGCATAATACATTGGCAGTAAATCGGGTGGAAGCTGGTCTTCGGCCAAGCGGCTTAAAAACTGTTTGGCTTTGTCAGGCTGATTCCCTTGCAAGGCAACCTGGGCGTTCATTAGTTCCATTTCCTGAAGTTTGCGGGAAGCTTTCTTGGGCTTGATATGGGCTTCTTCCAGCAGGTTATTAACGCTCAGGTCTAAACGCTCGGCCAGAAATGTCAGGAATTCAGCAGATGGCTCTAATTGCCCGCACTCCACCTTACTAAGATAAGTTTTGGAGTAACGTTCTCCTACTAAAGCCTGCTGACTCAACTTTAGCTCTTGCCGACGACTTCGTAAAGTAGTTCCAATCGTTGCTTTAGTTTCAGTTTGATTCATAATATCCCTCAATCGTTGCTTTTTTTGTTACTTGGTCGTTTGACGGCCAAAAAATCCTGAACTATCCAGGCTCATTACAACTTCGCCTTTTTGATTCGTAACCTCACCTCGTCCTTTAACAACCCCTATTGTTGGCTTGCTTCGGGATGGAATCAACTGCAAAATAATGAAGCGAGCCTACAAACTATCGCCAGGTCGCACTGGTTTTAACCAGCGCAAGTTGTCCAAACCGGGCGAACCCAAACTAACCGTCTGGTTCAAAAAGTTGTCCACTAACAAGCGCATATAAATACTAACAGTGTGCCAGCCACTTGCGATTAATCCCCCGTAGAAAGAACTTTTGGCCGCTTCAGGGTCAATATGAAAAGGTTGCGGGTCAAATTCTTGAGCAAAGTCTATTATTTCTTTTTCAGTAATTATCTTGCTACCCAATTCTATTATAGCACCCTCTTGCAAATCTTCAAAATACTGTAGTGACATTAAGCCTTCCTCAACTTAGTGGTTTACATCGAAAAACCATAAATAAACCGGGCTGCACCTACTTGCACAGTTCGGTTAAGCATAGTGTCCACTTCAAAATTAGTTCCCAATCCTTGTAATACCTTTGGGTGAAAAATAGTGCGTTTTTTTGATTATATACTAACAGTCGGGTTTTGTACAACTATTAGCGGGCCTATTTTCGGCTTCCAGACCTTTAATTCAAATATACTTGCAATTACTTTACAAATAAAAAACAGGCTAGGAATTTAAGAAAAATGCAAAATCGGAGCGACTTATTTGGCTGGGCCAACTAAGTTCTCCTAGGTTACTTTATTTTAGAAAAGTTCTAAATACTAACCAAATTACTGGCAGAAAGGCTTGACATCTTAGAAAATACGTTCTATAATTAGACTACTAAGGGTATCTTGCCCACTATATTATAGTTGAAAAACTCCCGAAGGAGCATAGTAAAAATGCCTAAATATTATAACACTGCTCCCAACTTTGATTTTGATTTTGAGGACGAAGAACCAAATATAGCCCCGCCGAAGCCTCGCGCTAACGTACCACCTTACCGGGTCGCCGGGGATGACCCAAATAATTTGCCGGTGCTTGTACCGCCGCGCCCTTTGCCGCCTTCGCCAAACCGTCAATTTACCGGGGCGACTTTGCCGCCGCGTCAAACAGCTGGCGTTAATTTGCCGCCGACCACTCGTCCGCAACCCCGTGCTACTGCACCTGTGCTAACGCCACGTCCGGCAGTACAGGGTCGGCCCAAAGCTCGTTTTGCGGTTAATCCAGGCTGGCTTAGTCAGGGGAAGCTAAAACTAGGCTTACTCATAGTAGGGCTTGGGCTGGCGGCTTTGCTGGCCTATACTCTGATTTCCAGTGGTGTCAAAGCCTGGCAAACCTGGCAGGATGATATGACCTATGGGCGACCACGTACAGTACAGGTAAGCCGATTTGTCGGACACGACGAAGCCGATGGTGTACCTAGCCATTTCATCGTCCAAAATAACAACCGTCAGGTTACTGTAGTTGAGTATCCCGGCGGCGATGCCTCCAAGACCCGCGTGTTTCAAGGGCCACGCTTGTTTGGGAAAGATGCCGAGCTAATCCCGGTCAAAATTCGCTTTGAAGACATTAACGGTGACAATCACGTTGATATGGTTTTAATTGCCGACGACCAGCTTATTGTTTACATTAACCAAAACAGTAATTTCCGTCCTTTAAACAGCGATGAACAAATCAAGTTCAAAAGCAAAATCGAAAGTATTCGCTAATGTATCGCTATCTGGAACAACGCTTTTTAACCCGGCTGGATTGGCGCATCTTAACTGGGATAATCTTTGGTTTGCTGGTTTGTCTGGGGCTGGCGATGCGGCTGGTCTCGTCCCAAACCCGCCCGTACCACCTTTATAGCTTCAACGCTGGCAGTAGCACCGCTCCGGCAGCCCAAAGCAACAAAGTTGCCCCTAACCTGGAGCATGTTCTAACCAGCCCGCCCAGTATTAGCCCGGCCCGGATTGAGGAAGTCCTGAAACAGTATCGCTCTCCGGCGACAGGCGCGGGCCAAACTCTGTATGATTTGGGGCTACGTTATGGAATTGACCCGGCCTACGCGCTGGCCTTTTTCGTTCACGAGAGTAGCGCAGGTACGCAGGGAGTGGCGGCTATTACCAAATCTATTGGAAATATTCGCTGCACGCCCGGTTACGATTGCTACCAAACTTCGGGGAACGGCTCTTTTCGTCGCTACCCCAGTTGGGAAGCCGGTATCGAAGATTGGTACAAACTAATCAAAGAACTTTATATTGAAAAATGGGGGTTAAGCAGACTTAGCCAGATTATCCCGGTTTATGCTCCCAGCGCAGACCGCAACAACCCGGCTAATTATGTTCAAGAGGTGGCCCATATGGTGGAAAGCTGGCGTAGCGTTAAACCAGTATAGCGCGGGTTGGGCTAATCGAGGCTACCAGCAATTGCAAGCGAGTAGGTCGCAAGGTTGGGAATTGCTGGACTAATTCGTTAAAGGCATCCTCCCAATTAGTATGAGCGTTGCCAGAGCGGGGAGTGAGACAAAGGGCCAAGCGGTTTAGCTCGGTCATATTGGTAAGGCCCAGCCAGCGCGCTAAATTTTCCATAGTCAAGGCGTTTTTAACTCGATAAAGATAAAATGAACGAGCCAAAAGGGGACAATCGGTTTCTGAGGCAGCTAGATTTAAGGCCAATTCAGTAAAATGATTTTCCATAACTTCACTTCCTTCACGATGACCCGCTCCTTGCGGAGTTCAACTTCCGAAAATTCTGTTCGGCTGACAGAATTGATAAAGATCAACCCAGAAATTTTGCTAAAATAGTTTAGCAATTATTTTAATAAATATAATTTAGCAAATACACATTACAATTTATATTACAATCATCAAGAGATTTAGGTGAATTAGCTAAATCAGGCTATAAATTATGGCTAAAAAGCTAATCAAAGGAAAATGCCGAAAAGCCGAAAAAGAAAAGGTGGGTAGCATTTTACTCACCAACCCGAACCTTGAGAAAATCTTGCCTGATTTCGATTCTTATTTGGAGTGGTCTTCGCCAGTAAGTTTATCCACCAGCTTTTCAAACGGCCCACGTGCATCATCCTTGTGTGCCATTCGTTTTGGGGCTTCGTTTGGGTCAGTAATGGTCTTTTTGGCCTCGCTATCAAGCAAATCGCGGTCACTATCCAGACCCTCGAACAAAGGTTGACGTGCTTTTCTTTTTTGTTCTTCGTGCTGTTCCATAAGTTTAACCCCTCTTTTTTCTTTTTTCTTTGCTGACCAACTTTTTGGTCTTTTGGTTTTCACGGCTTTGCTAACAATACTTTACTATCTACAATAGGGCAAGCTTTATGCCAGTAACTGCTGCACTGCCTGACTAACCGGGCCAAATTCGGCGGCTAAGGCATCAATTACTTCAAAATGGCCTGCTCCCGGCAAGGTGATTAGTTCAATCTTGCTGTTGGTCGCCCGGCCTTTTTCGTAATAATCCTGGCTGATTATCAAGGGAACGGTATCATCTTTATCACCGTGTACCAAAATCTGGGGGATCGAGCTGGGCAAAAGCTCGTAGGGGGAAGCGGTGGCATAGCGTTCGGGGAATTGTTCAGGCGGGCCGCCCATTAATGCTTCGATTACATTATCCCCCAAATTTAACTCCCAACCCTGCTTCAGATTTACCACTCCGGCCAATGATACTACGCCGCGCAGTTCCAAAGGATTAGAATTATAAAGTAAATCAGAGTGGGGAATATTTTTGCGCCCGGCCAGCCAGCAGACCAAATGCCCCCCGGCGGAATGTCCCAACGCTATCACCCGGTTCAAATCCAGATGATAGGCCGGGGCGATTTGGCGCAAAAAATCGCTGGCTTGCGCCACATCTTGCAAAGTACCGGGCCAACCCCCGCCGGGCTGCCCAATCCGCCGGAATTCAATATTCCAGGTAGCGTAATTTAAGGCGGTAAAAGCGGCAGCCATATGCCCCATAAATTCCAAATCGTATTTGGCCCGCCAAAAGCCCCCATGAATAATTATTACCACCGGGTGCGGCCCTGTCCCGGCGGGCAAGCGCAAATCCCCAAAATGGAATTCTTCCGGCCCATAACTTATCCGGGCATCGGCTGCGGGGGCGGTACTATTAAAAATATACGAATCCATCGTTTCCTCTCCTGGTTTTGCAATACTCACAAATTTTTTAATTCTGACAACAAATTACACAAAAATGCTTTATCTGGCAAGCTGACAAAGCTAAATAAAAATAAAACTTGCAACGACCTCTGCCGAGTAATATAATTTAATATCGCCCGTAGAACTCGCGGGTTAATTTATCAAAAGCAGGTGAAAAGAAATGGCCGCCAATAAAACTCCACCGGCAAAAAGCGAAGTTGCCGGAGATAGCAATAGCGTCAAAATAAAAGAAGTTGCCAGCAATCGTAAGGCTTACCACGATTATTTTATTGATGAAACCTGGGAAGCTGGTTTAGTTTTAACTGGCACAGAAATCAAATCGGTGCGGGATGGTCGGGTAAATCTACGCGATGCCTTTGCCAGAGTCGAAAACGGCGAAGCCTGGCTCTGGAACGCCCATATTTCGGCTTATGACCACGCCGGGAAATATTTTAACCATACTCCTACCCGTAGCCGTAAACTACTGATGCATAAAGATGAAATCCGGCGGATGGCCTATAAAACTCAGGCCAAAGGCTTAACGCTGGTGCCGCTCCGGGTTTACCTGAAAAGAGGCAAGGCAAAGGTCGAAGTCGGGCTGGCGCGGGGCAAAAAATTGTATGACAAGCGCGATGCTTTGGCTGAACGCGAGGCAAACCGCGAGATTGACCGGGCTATGAAGGACGCACTGCACTAGAACTGATAAAAGCCTAAAATTACCCTGCAATTGTAATGTATTCCGTAATGTTGCTCTGGTATATTTATCTCAGGTCAAACGAAATACTAATAAGCAGTGAGACCTAGCAATCAATTCTATTTTTGTCATTTTGTTTTGACATCCAACGTCTCAGTCTCGTCCTTACAACAACCTCTAACATCTTTGAACATTTCCAGCTTTACGTCTTAGCAATGTCCTGAACAGTTGTAATAATTTAGCAACGCTCAAACACATTTTTAATCGGGTTCTGTGACACACCTTTTTTGCACAGTTATAACACAACGTCTTAAAACACTTTTGTATACACTTAACAACGTCCTCGCATTACGTTCTGAAACGCTTTTGCATCGTCCTAAACAGTCCTGCACTACGTCTTAACACACTTTTGCATCGTTCTGAATAATTTTAGCACTACGTCTTAATATTTTCTTGCATTGTCCTAAACAGTCCTGGCACTACGTTTTGCACATATTTCTACCGTCCCTGAACAGCCCTGACATTACATCTTGAAACGCTTTGCATCGTCCTAAACAGTCCTGGCATTACGTCTTGCACACATTTCTACCGTTCTGAATAATTTTAGCACTATGTCTTGAAACGCTTTTGTAACGCTCTGGCTTAAACTTAGCACTTCGTCTTTACCTGTATTAACCCGTGTCATAGAGTCAAACGCAGTACAAATTTAACACAGTCTTAGCCTTGTTGTAGCAGATTTTGTATAACATTTTAGCACGTCATAACAACGTCTTGTACTCATCTTCCAACAATCCATATCGTCCTAGCTCTTTTGGGGAGGCCCTAACAAAGCCTCCCCAAGCCTTTTTTATAAGCTCCGTTAAAATATCCTCACCTTTTACAATATATTTTTGACCGTGAAATTCGTACCTCACACTTACGAAATTTTCCGTGACCTCCTTAATCGAAAAGCTCTTTGACAAAGCCAGAAGCAATTGTTAATATTTGAGGGAACAAGATTTTACAGCGCGTCAGGAAGGATTTTAACAAAGCAAATGGGTAATGCACAGGAAGCCGATATTGCTAAAGTCGTTGAGTTCGCGAAGGAGCAGGATTGCGGCACGATTGCTACAGTTAGCCGGGAGGGACAGCTACACGCTACTTACGTAGTACAGGCTATTTTGCCTAATAGTGAGGTTATTTTTGTAGCCTCTCCTTTTTCGCAGCATGGCAAAAACATTTTGCAAAACCCCAATATTTCGCTTTTGATTGATAATCGGGGAGAAGCTATCAAAAACCCGCATCGCTTCGGGCGTTTGGTAATAGATGGCTCAATTCGTATGCTCGAAGATGGGCCGGAATTTGAAACTTTTAAAAACTATTATCTGGAACGACATCCTTATCAGGCTCGCTTTTTCAACTATGGAGCGAAGCTTTTTATACTCAAGCCCCAGCTTATTAAACTTCATATGGGCTTTATGCCCATGCCTGCGGTAGATTTGAAACTGTAAATAATGCAAGAAGAACTAAAAACTGATAACTTTGATTATATCTTACCACCCGAACTAATTGCTCAAACTCCGGCAGAACCGCGCGATTCTTCTCGTTTGATGGTATTAATTCGGGCTAATCAGCAGATTATTCACCGTGAAAGTTTTCGGGATGTGCTGGATTACCTGAAGTCGGGCGACACGCTGGTAGTAAACGAAAGCAAGGTTATTCCGGCCCGTATTTTTGGCAAGAAAACTAGCGGCGGCCAAATCGAACTGTTGCTGCTGCGGCCCGCTCCGGCTTTGGGTGAAGCTAATTGTTGGGAAGTTTTGGTCAGGCCGGGTCGCGGTACTCAGCCGGGCGCGAAATTTCTGCTCGGCCCGGAAAACGAAACAATAGAGGCGGTAGTCCGCGAAATTAGTCCGGCAAGTGGGCGTTACGTTGTTTTTGACCGCGACCCTTTGCCTTTTTTGGATAAGTACGGCCAAATGCCTTTGCCACCCTATATCCACGAAAAGCCCGACAACCCGCAGCGTTACCAGACGGTTTACGCCACTACGCCGGGTAGCGCGGCGGCTTCGACGGCAGGCTTGCACTTTACTCCCGAACTGTTAGAAAAAGCGCAGGGTAAAGGAATAAAGCTCGAAAAGGTTTTGCTGCATATCGGGCTGGATACTTTTCAGCCTGTAAAAGAAGAAAACGCCCTTGAACACAAAATGCATAGCGAATGGTGCAAATTGGATGAGGCCACCGCTGCCCGGCTAAATCAGGTAAGGCCACAGGGCGGGCGGATTATTGCCGTTGGCACCACCGCAGTTCGCACCCTTGAAACCGCTTTCGATGCCGAAACCAATCAGTTCAAACCTCATGAAGGGGATACTCGGCTTTTTCTTTATCCCGGCAAAAGGGTTAAAGCGATTGATGGCCTTATTACGAATTTCCACTTGCCAAAATCTACCCTGATAATGCTGGTTAGCGCACTGGCCGGACGCGATTTTATTTTGAGGGCTTACCAGGAAGCCGTCGAGCGTCGCTACCGCTTCTTTAGCTTCGGCGACGCAACGTTGATAATTTAGGAGTTGTTAGATGTTAGATGTTAGTTGTTAGAGAAATACAGTTGTCGGTGGAACGGAGTTGCGAGTTGCGAGTTATTAAAGGGTTTCACACATTAGCTACGCTTTCTGGTTCTTGGTTTTTTCTAACAACTAACAACTAACAACTATCTCACCGACAACTGACAACTAACAACTCCTTTTACTTGCTTATCTGGATTACCGTTTTGATGCCCTCGCGGTCTTTGGATAAAGCGGTATTGTAATCGTCCATCGAGAGGCGGCGGGTAATGGCTTGAGCCAGCAAACCGGGATATTTGGTTTCAAACTCACCCCAATGTTTGACCCCTTCTTCAAAATAGCTGCGATTGGCGTTGACCGAGCCGACGATTACCTGATTTCGCAAAACCATTTGCATATTGAGCAAATTCGTATCAAGGGCCAAAGAATTATGTCCGCCAGTCACACTGGTTAAAGCCAGTACCCCGTTTATCCCCAAAATCCCGATAGCTCCAAAGGCAATTTCGCTTTGGCCGGTAGCTTCGATAATCAAATCTATCTGGCCGTATTTTTTGGCAAAATCTTCTACCGGGGTTTCCTGGGTTGAAACATAAGTTGCGCCCGATTTTTCGACCATTTGTGACTTAAAGTTATTTTCGCCGCCGGGAGTATGGGCGGCGGTAATAACTTCCAAGCCTTGATTGCGTAGCAGGAAAGTCGCCAGCAAGCCGATTGGCCCTGCCCCAAAAACGACGGCCCGCTTTGGCTGCCAATTAAGCCGGGTTTGAATTTTGTAAGCCTGGCTAATTGCTTTTTCGGCGACGGTGGTCGGTTCGAGCAAAACCCCAAACGAACGGTATAAATCAGGGATTTTGACGGCAAATTCGGGTGATTCAGTATAATATTCGGTCATATAGCCGTTAAGCTCTTTGATACCGCGCTCGGTATATTTCCCTGTCAGGCACATATCGCTCATCCCGTTTTGACAATTTGGGTCGGGTTCGTGACAGGGACGGCGGACGGTGCAAACAATTAAATCGCCTTTTTGCCAATTGCTGACATTTCCACTAACTTCTTCTACAATCCCAAAATTTTCGTGACCCAGCACCAAAAAAGGATAACCACTTTGAGCTGTACCGTAATCGCCGTGATTAATTTCCAAATCTGTACCGCAAACTCCCGTTTCAAGCACTCTTACCAGCAGTTGCCCCTCCTGCATTTGGGGCTTTTCGATTTCTTCCAGATGTGCGCTATTCTGCTGTCCTGGCATTACCGCAATTGCCTTCATCTATTATTGTCTCCTTAATCTTGTTCCTGTTTCAAGTTTCGCTTAATGACGCAAAGCGATTGTAATTGGATTACGACCAATTGTAAACAACCAAAAGCTCTTGATGCTAACTCTCTATCAGGCTAAATCTTCACAAAACTCTCACGCCTGCAAGTAAACCTTTGGCGTTTGCTTTTCGTAATTTGTATAGATATAATTAAAGTATCTCGGATTATTCAGAACTTCGCTTTACTTCTGTTTTAGCATCGTTTTACAACTGATTTTATAGGCGTTTTAGGTGTGATATGAGAAAGAGGAACGATTCTTGTTTCTTTTTAATGACTTCCGACTGGCCTTACGTCCAGTGGCCTTGTTATGTCTGGCCTTGCTAATGGCTTTTTTCCCGGCCAGCATTTTTGCCGATACTACTTCTTCTGATTTGCAAAATATTTTTCTGGTGGGAACTCCGGCAGCAGTTTACCTGCCCGCTAAAATTACTCCCGGTCAACCTGTACAGCTTTTGATTGCTTTGCATGGTTTGGGAGGGAACGGCCCAACTTTTTGCAAGGGATTGCTGGCTTACGCCCGTGCTAATAACCTTGCCGTACTTGCCCCTACTTTTAGCTATAACCCCGATTGGCATAATCCCCAGGTTATCGCCGAAGAAGATACTAACCTGACCGCTTTGGTTAATCGGATGGCGGGCGATTTTGAGAAGAATTACGGGCTAAAGCTGAGTAGTCGCTATTTGCTCTATGGCTTTTCGCGAGGCGCACAATTGGCTCACCGTTTCGCCTTGCTTTACCCCGAAAAAACGCTGGGGGCGGTAGTGCTATCGGCGGGTAGTTATACTTTGCCGCTCGAAAGCAAAAATAATCAGCTTTTAAATTTCCCTTTTGGTATCGCCGATTTGCAAAAATGGACGGGTCGGCCTTTTAACAAAGCGGCTTTCAGGAAAGTACAATTTTTAATCGGGGCGGGCAGCAATGATACCGACCCGCAAGCTACCCCGGCGGCCTGGAATAGTTATATTGGCAAGGGACGGCTGGAACGCGCCCAAAATTTCTATAACACGCTCAAACAAGCCGGATACAATGCCAGCTTCGATTTGTTCCCCGATACCGGCCATCAGGATAGCCCGGCAATGCAAGAGGCAGCTACCCGCTTTTACCAAACAATCGCTGCCCGCCCGATACAGCCCGAACCCAATGCAATCTATTTTGGGGAAACCGGCCATAACCTGAACGGTGCGTTCCGGCAATATTGGCAAAAGTTTGGGGGATTGGCTCAATTCGGCTATCCGCTCACCGAAGCTTTTGACGAAGTAAATAGCGAGGATGGAAAAATTTATTCGGTTCAGTATTTTCAACGCGCCCGCTTTGAACTGCATCCCGAAAACGCCGGGACAGATTATGAGATACTGCTGGGCTTGCTTGGCAAACAAATCGCCCCTAGCAAACCAGTTGCTCCGCCTAATTCAGGCCAGCCCGACCAAACTTATTTTGCCGAAATCGGCCATAATCTAGGCGGGGCTTTTTACCAATATTGGCTCAAACACGGAGGCTTGCCGATTTATGGCTATCCTTTGACCGAGCCTTTTATGGAACGCAATTCCAGCGATGGCAAAACTTATCTGGTGCAATATTTCGAGCGCAATCGCTTTGAGTTGCACCCTGAAAACGCCGGGACGGATTATGAAGTATTGCTTGGGCTACTGGGCCTAACTATCGCGACTAAAAATGGTTTGCTACCAGTGGCCGCCTAGCCGAAATTGATTGGCGGAAAATCCTTCCACAAATAGTAGATTTTAGGATTGGGAAAAAGCCAAAACCTATCGTATTTAACGGGTTTCGGCTTTTTTGCCGTAAAGTGCGATTTCGCCCAATTTGCCAAGCGACCCGGTAGCTTTTGGCACAAACTTTAGGTATTGAATTTTGCCCGAATTTAGTGAAAGAGATTGCCATTTACCCGAACTATTGGGGCTATTGGTAATAGTTGCCAAAGATTGCCAGTTGCCATATGCGCCGGGCGCAGCATAAAAAACCTCGAGACTACCCGGCCCACCCGCATCAAACCAGGCCAGCCGGGTCAAATCGTAGCCTTGCGCCAAATCAAAGGTAAAACTATCTTCCGAGCTGACAGGAGACCAGCTCGTTTTTGGTGGGGTAGCGGTAGGGTTATCAGGGTCGGATTTGGGTTCGTCCGTTAAACTGGAAAGATAGGCAGCTTTGGTGGGGTCAATTGCGATTGGGCCAGAATGAAAAAGCTGGGCCGAACCTAAAGCTATTCGTCCATTGCTTTCAATTGCAGGCGCGGCTAATTTAGGCGCAGGAATGGCGATAGTCTCGCCCACTTTCTCGCAGGAAACAAAGGTTACAGTTTCGCTAATACTCAAGCGAACCCGTCCCTCGGCGGTAAGAATCAACGGTGTGCGGCTCGGCTCGAAACTGGTAGTGTTGGGAACAAGGGCGGAACAATTTTGGCTGTTTGTTGGTAATAAAAGCTCAAAATTATCGAGCTTGCTGCCGTCGCTGCTGCTTTTCCAGATGGTATAAACTGCTTTAGTGACATTGGGTTGGCGGAAAAGGTAGGCCCGTACATCCTCCCGCCCGGTATTAACCGCGCTATCCAGGTACGTTTCACCTAAAATATCCTGCATAGTCCCAAGATAATAATAAGCCGGTTTTTTCTGGTTATTATCGCGCACCAGCCCGGACGAATTGTAGGTTTCGGTGCTATCGGATTTGGTATCTTGATAGATAAAAGTAAAAGCTTTGTCTAACCCGGCGGCTTGCAAAAGTACCAGACTACGCAAAAGCCAGTTAGCCTGATTTTGTTCACCGGCATAGCTTCGCGAATGTTCGTTTCCCCGGCTAAAAGTATCCCAACCAAATTCGGTCAGCCAAATTTCGCTATCAGGAGCATAATTATCCCGCCAGCGCACTGCCTGACGCATTAGTTCTTCCATAGAAGATTGTTCGGGGGCAAGCCCGGTTTTGCCGTCAGTGCCATAAAAGTGTAAATTGAGGACATCGGCGGGGAATTTGCGCCCGTCCCGGTTTGAGCGAGCCAGCATTTCGTACCAGTAGCTCAAATCGCTGGAAGCAAGACCGGCCAACACAAATTTAGTTTGAGGATTGTTGGCTTGCTTGACCCCAGCCTGGGGCAAGCGGTTGTTATCGCCGTTGTAATCGGCGACGCTCATATTATAAAATTGCTCTTTGCTAAAAAGTCCTTTGCCCTTCCACCAGCCATCCGGCTCGTTCCAATTTTCGATAGCCTGAATTAAGTTTTTATCGCCACCAAAATAATTAACTACCCGGTTCAAAAATTGGGCGTGAGCCAGAAAATCATTTGGACTTTGGCCGTTTGCGTTTTGCTTCAAAGGCACAAAATCGCCGTCCTTGCCCTGGCTATTGGCAAAGGCTGGACTATGTTCGCTGGCCTGTAGAATCTTGACCCCGGCAGCCTGCATATTGCGGTAAAAAGCATTATAATTAAAATAATTGGGTTCACCACAACCCGCCTTGCCTTCAAAACCATTAAAATTATTCTCACCCGGTTGCAAACAATACCACTTGACATAATCCCGCAACCATTTGCTAACTCGCGCAAAATCTTTCTCGGTGTGGTCTTGATACAGTTTATAACTTTGATTGACCCCAATAAAATCTTTTACCAAAACAGGAGTGCGTTTGGTTGAAGCTGAAGTATTTGAAGTTGGATTAACCGTTTGGGGAAAATTAGTGGTTGGGTTAGAATTAGGAATAGAGCTATTTGGTGTTGAATTAGGCGAGGTATTATCACAAGCTTGCAGCAAAATTAGTAATAAAGCCCAAGTAGTAAATATAATTCGGCTTTTCTTAAAAAACATTTAATGTTACCCTTCGTTACCCTTCTATAAACTTAATAACTTTTGCCGGATAAAAAGCAAAGTTGGCATAGTTATTGATGTTTATCATAACAGAAATTACAAATTTCTGGCAACCAGGAATAGTAACCTGTAGTTTAACATTAAAATTCCTAAAAATAGGATGACAAAAATACAAAACATTAAATCTTCTTAATAAATCTTACTGATAGTTACAGCTTTGTAACATCAAGTAGAGAAAAGTTACCTGGTTTTAACCTTAATGTAACATCACTAAACCGCCTGAAGCTATAATTTATTAAGGTGTAATAATAGCAGCAAGCAATGCCGCCGGAACTGCTTCTTAAAGTAAGTCTAGGTAAGTAACGTCAGGATTAAGAACTCAGGACTGACGTAATCAAGGGGAAAAAAATGGCTGATACCCGGTACGAATTGAATGCGGGTGTATTGGCCCAGTCATCAGGTGCAATCGTTACCTCAGATGCAGCGCACATCGAGGAACGGCTGTTGCTAGGTTTACGGCGTAATGGCCTGATGGTCGGTCTGGGACACGAAGGTGAACGGCTAAGATTAGATTTAATCGGGAAATTTACCCGAAGCGCGGTACCTGGCTTTAAGGAATTAACCGCCAAATTTCTGGAAAAGGGTTATAGCCGGATGACGCTGGATATGCGTGGTTTAAAAAAGTTGGATGGTAACGGATTGGCGGCTTTGGCGTGGCTAACGGTGCAAGCTAGAGAAAAAAATGGGCAAATCCTTTTGACAAACTTGTCCCCGGCAGTTAGTCGGGTAGTTTTGATGGCTCACGCTCATTTTGTGCTTGAAATCAGTGATTACGACTTGGCAGGTTAAAGGATTAAGTAATGGAATTTTGGCAATTATTAAAAATGACCGGGCGAAATTGGAAACTAATCGCCGTTTTACTAATAGTATGCTTGGGCGCGAGCTTATTTGTTAGCTTTAACAAAGTAAGCTTTTATGATGCCTCAACTATTTTGCGGGTGTCATTAACCAGCAACAGCCCTACCGAGGGTTATTATGATTTTGATAGCAAAATGGCTGTTTTTAACAGTGTTTTGGAAACGGCTACTTCCGACCAGGCTTTGCGTAGCGTCGCCGACAAAAACGGCATGACCAATAGCAACATTCGCTCTCTGCGCCAGCTTACCAAAATTGCTCAGGTTAATAAATCTGAGTTCGTAAAAATGACTATTTCTAACGTCGACCCCGCTACTGCCGTAAATTTTGTCAACGATTTGGCGGCTTATACCCGCGATGTAACCAATCGCAATTTTACCGATAAACTTAATCGCCAAATAGTTTTTCAGGAAGGGCAATTAAAAGCGGCACAAAATAGTTATACCGATGCGAACCAAACTTACGATGAAGCCCGCAAGAAATACGACGATTTGCAGGCCAAATCCCAGCAAGAATTGGGCGACCAGCGCAGCCGTCAGATTGCTGACGCTAACAACCGTTTGACTGCCGCCCAAAATGATTACACGGCGGCAACCCAGGCTTTGCCGCGCGATGTGGCCGCTATCGAAATCGCCCGTGGCAAGCTTGACCGAGCGCAAAAAGAATTGGATGCCTTGCAGCAAAGTGCCTTTAACCCGCTTGATTCGGGTCGTCAGGCTCGTCAAGATGCTGAACTAAGTCAGGCTGCCGGGTTGGACGAAGCTTTGAACCGCCAAAAGGCAGCTCAAACCCGAATTAACGATATTAAAACTCAAATTGACCAAATAAAGGCTTTGCAGAATTCGCCCGGCCTGAATCTTGGAGCGGTTAGCGTTAGCGAACCGGCCCGAAGCGCGGAACTTCAGCCCAGCCAGTTACCGCTTTTTGTAGGATTGGCCCTGGCGGTTGCGCTGGCTCTGGGCATTAGCATTTCGGTACTGTTGGCTTACATAGACCGCCGAATTTATAGTTTGGGAGTAGCCCGCGATTTGTATCGCCAAACTGTTTTGGGTGGTATTCCTTTCTTTAGAGCCAATTCGCTCCGCAAATCTTCCAAATCAAAGGCTACTGCGTTGCCGGCAAACGCTTTGCCGGAAGAAACAATGGAAAGCTTCCGCCGTTTGGCTAATACCGTAGTGGAGCGTCATCGCAACGAGTTACCTTTAGGCTTGCCCACCGCTACAAATTTGGCGGACGGCCTCAAGGCTGATAATGCTGAAACCGCGCTGGCAACCTTGCCACAGGAGGTAACGCTGGCTTCGGCTAATGCTCCGCTTGGGCTGCTAATCGCGGGTGATTTACCAGGAGTTGGCAAAACCACGGTAGTGGCTAATTTAGGGATTGCTCTGGCTGAAGCGGGTTATCGTACTTTGCTAATTGATGCCAACCGCAAAAATCCTACTTTGCATATTGGCTTATGCCCGGATGAAGCCGGAAAAGAAGCGGTTAAAACTAAAGAAAAGAACGAAGCTACTCAAGTTTGCTCGATTTACCCTGAGCTGGATTTGCTGCCTTTTGCCGCTCTGCCAACCCAACCCAGTGGGGTAATTCGTCCGGCAGATTTGGCGGCGTTGCTGGCAAAACTGGCAAATCGCTATCAAATTATTATTTGCGATACTCCGGCTATGTCCGAAGCTTCCGACGCAATTTCTTTGCTGCAACATTTCCCTAATATTATGTATGTAGTAGATGGGCGCAAACCGAAAGTCGAAGCCGATCAGGAGCGGCTCGAAAGCCTGACCACCGGGAACGCTTTGTTAAGCGGTTTGGTTATCAACCGTATGCAAAAACAGACTCAATGATAGAGTACAAAGGCCGGGTCTTTCCCCAACGGGCGGGGCAAAAACAGTTTAAGCTTTTCGGGCGAGGCTTTGAGCTTTTCCCGCCAGGGCCTGTTTCGCTATGGCCCTGGCTGCCTCTGGCGTTAATGGCCGGGCTTGGTACTTTTATCGCGGTGCTTATTGCGGGCGATTATTTCTTGCCGGGTTCGCTCAAAACCGCGATATACATTGTAGCTCTGCCAGTTGGTCTGGTGTTTATGCTCAGACCGCGTCTGGCTTTATGGACGCTGCTAATTCTCGCCAATTTTGTAATATTCCTAAACCGATTAGCTCCCAGTATTCCTTTTGGTACAGCTTTGGAAGCTTTGCTATTGGCGGCAGGGCTTGGTACGTTTTTGATGGCGGCTATCCAGCGTCGTTTGCCCCACAGCAATTTACCGCGAGTGCTAAAAATTGGACTGATAGCTTACAGTTTTTACTACGGCTTGCAAATCTTTAACCCTAATTCTCCCGGCTTGCTGAATATGTTTTTTGGAGCGCGTTGGTGGATTTTGCCGGTACTCATGCCCTGGCTGGTATCTATCTGGTTTGGTGAAGGCCGCTACATTCGCCAATTCTTCATAATCTGGATGGCTACCGCAATTATTGTAATGCTGGACGGGTTCTGGCAACAGGGTCTTTTGTTTGGTAAATATCAGTTTTTGGCAGGTGAGCAAGTCTGGCTGGATGAAAACGCTTTTACCCATAACTTGAACGGGGTAATTCGCATCTTTGGCACTCTGGGTAGTGCCGACGCGATGGGCATGTTTATGGTAACGGGTATACTTATCGCACTTACTTTGCTCATCACAAAATTTCTGCCAGTTCAGGCTAAAGCCGGATTGGTCGCTTTTATTCCGATGGCGATTTTGGTTATGCTCTGGACAATGACGCGGGGTGCTTATGTTTCGCTGGGTATTGGGCTGGTGGTAATTGCGGTGCTGATGCGCCAGCGTGCGTTGCTAATTATTACTTCGTTACTAGCGGTGCTTTATCTAATCTTGCTCGTTAGCGGGGTAGGTCGCGATAACGTTTATGTGGCCCGCTTTTTTACCATTACTAATGTCGAAACCGATGCTTCGTATCAGGTGCGGCAGGATATTTTTGACCGCTCGGTAAATCTGGTATACGAAAATCCGATTGGTTTTGGCACGAATAGCACCGGGGCAAATGGTAAGCGGACGCTGGATGCCGCCGGGGGCGATTTGTCACAATCGAAAGTAGCCGGACTTGCTACCGATAATTACTATTTGCGAATTGGGCTTGAAAATGGCTGGCTAGGGCTAATTGCTTTTGGTTTCCTGCTGGTTTGTGTTTACATAAGTATTTTCCAGGCTTACTTCAAAACTAAAAGTCGCTCGGCCCGTTACTTGCTGACGGCCTTGATTGCCGTACTGGTAGCTTTAACTATTGGAAGCTGGAGTAATAACTATTTTCAGTATCCGCCTCTTACCCAAATTTTCTTTATGAGCCTGGGTTTTATTGGCTCACTACGTGATATTAAAGAAGAAGATTTAGTATTGACCCGCCAACCCAAAAAAGCCCTTAACTAAAGAGGAAAAATGTGTCCGAAAGCGTGACCGCTTACCAGTCTGAATCCGAAGCCCCGCCACCCCAGGGCCGTTTTGTGAAAAATCTGCTTTTTCACGCTTTGAATGTTGGCAGCACCTTTGTATTGCTGGCGGCTAGTTCAATTTTGACCGCGCATTATCTTGGCCCGCAACTAATGGGCCAATACGGGCTACTTACCACCTTCTCGACTACAATTATTAACGTTGGAACGCTGGGGTTAGTGGACGCTACTTCCCGCTTTGTCGCCCAATATATTGCCCAAAATGACCGCAGCCGCTTGCATGGTTTTGTAAGATTTGCTCTGCTGACCGAACTAATAATTTGTCTGGTAGCTTCCTGTGGCGTATTTTTGCTGGCCGGGCCGCTTTCCCAGCTTTTCGGGCTGGATGGACAAAGCCGCTATTTTGGGCTGATGGCTTTGCTGGTCTTTCCGGCCATGTTTGGTGGCATTTTTACCTCGGTGCTGGCCGGATTGCAACGCTATGACTTGATAGCATTGGTGCGGATTGGCACAACTTTTCCTTTACTCGCCATGATATTGCTGGTTGTGCAGCTTCAGCTTGGGATTAGCGGGCTGCTATGGGCCAATATTGCGGTGAATTTAGCGAATTGTGGGTTGTGGGGCTGGTTAGTAATCCGGGTTTTTCCGCTTTTTGAAAAAGGTCACTTTAGTTTAAGCGATATAGTTGCTTCCGCTCGTTTTAGCTTTAGCCTCATGCTAACCACTTTGTTTAATCTGGTGGTCTGGCAACGTTCTGAAGTCTTTTTTATCACAATTTTTCGGGATTCGCGGGAAGTTGGCTTATATACTACGGCTTTTGTGCTTTCCAATATTCTTTATACGCTGGTGATAAATGTACTGCATGTGCTTATTCCGGCTCTGGCCGGGCTAATCAGCAGTGGCGATATGCGCGGGATGGCTCACTTGCTTAAAACTTCCGGGCGATTAACGGCACTTTTGGCAACCCCCTTAGCTTTTGGCGGTATTGTACTGGTTGAGCCGCTTATTGGCTTGCTATATGGCCGGGCCTATCTGGAGGGTGCGCCCGCCCTGCGGATTTTGTTTGTAGCAACTTTGGCAAGTTGTTTGGGGTCGGCCCTGAATTATACACTGGTTTCAAACGCGGCAACAGTACGACCTTTCTTGTTGGTAATGTTTGGCCTGAGTCTTTTGAGTGTGGGGCTGGATTTTCTGATTATTCCCCAATTTGGCTTTATTGGCGCGGCAATTTGTAATACAATAGTACAAATGCTTGCGCCCTTATTTTATAACTGGCTTTTGCATCGTTTTTACAAATTCAATTATTTGAGCCGCAAGCTTGGTTTAATTATTAGCACAGGATTTTTAAGTTTGTTAATTGCGCTGGTTTTGGAAACGCTAATCGGTGGGGCGTTGGGCCTGATAATAGCGGCAATAGCCTTTAGCTTGCTTTATCTTGGGGGCATATTTGGCCTGAAAGCAATTTACCGTCAGGATTTGGAAACTTTTCTAAAACTGGCAAAGCGTTTGCCCCAAAGCTGGCAGAAGCGACTAGGACAAAGTGTTGCACCAATTTTGAACCGGCTTGAGCCTGAACCAGCAGAGTGAAATACAGTGGGTATCATGACCTTAGAAAAAACCTTGCTAGATTGGGTTTGTATTTCGGTACTAGACTGGAATCATCCAACTCTAAATTCAACGCAGGCGGCTTTAGCTCATAATTTGGCTGCGCGGGGTCATCGAGTGTTTTTCGTTAACCCCCCCTTGCGCTGGCTCACCGATTTTAAGCAAACTCGTTCTGACAAATGGCTGCGTCAAAAACTGACTGGTTGGCGTAAAGGCTTTGTACCAGTCAGCCCCAATTTCTACGGTTTTACCCCGCCGCCTCATTTGCCCCAAAACCGGCTACCGGCGGCCCGCTTGTATGAGGCTGTTTCCGGGTTTAATCGCTTAACTTTTTTAAGTAGCTTGCGCCGCGCCCTTGCTCCTTATAATGTCCAACGCCCGATTTTGTGGATTGCGCTTGAGCCTTTGATGGGTGCGGCTGCGCTGGGTAAGCTAAACGAGCAACTTTCGTTTTACCATTGCACCGATGAATTAGGCGGCTTCGGTACGCTTTCGCCTTATTTGCTGGAACTGGAAGCCGAAGTAATAAACCGTAGCGATATGCTGATTGCAACTTCGCAAAATCTTTACGAAGCCAAAAAAGCTTTTAACTCAAACTCTTTTTATCTGCCCAATGCCGCCGATGTAAACCATTTCAAGCAAAGCCTTGCACCTCTACCCGAACCGCCGGAGTTAGCAGTTATTCCGTCGCCCCGCTTTGGATTTGTGGGGCAGATAGAATACAGGTTTGATACCGAGTTAATCTACTGGGTCGCCAAAACTCGCCCGGACTGGCATTTTGTCCTGATTGGCCCAGTTCAGCAAGAATATGTAACCAATCCTCCCTTGCTTTCCTTGCCGAATGTACACACGCTTGGCCCGCGTCCGTCCGCCCAGCTTCCGGCTTACCTCCGGCATCTGGATGTGACGTTAATCCCTTACAAACTCAACAAACTGACCGAGGGCATTTACCCGCTCAAGCTACACGAATATTTAGCGGCGGGTAAACCAGTGCTGGCAACTCGCTTGCCATCGCTTTTGCCTTTTGATGATTTAATTAGTTTGGTTGATAACCCGGAAGAATTTATTCGGAAGGGTGAGGAAGCTTTGCAAACGGCGGGGGATGCTGCCGCTATCGCCCAGCGCGTGACAATTGCCGAAGCAAATAGCTGGGACAGGCGCATTGAGGCTTTGCTGGAATTGGTAACACAAGAAATTGCCCGTAAAGGGGCAACAAATTCGCTCATTGGCACTTTTCGTTAAGAGCCTACCCCGCCAGAGGGTGGTTTTGTCCATTGTTAGATATTTAATGTCATTTGCTCTGATGTTCCAAATTACCTCCAAAAGTTGTTACTAAAGGCTGGAGCAAAGAAGAATTATTAGAGAAAATTTCAAAGTAAGAAGTATCAAACGCTCGTATTTCATAGAGAGCTTGATCTATTTCTTCAAAAGGTAAATCTTCAGTCCTATAAGCGCGAGACCAGCTCACAGATGAAACTTGTTTAGGTACTGCCAAAAACACCCCTGATAAAAATTGAGGTACTTTAACAGATAATTCTACCAGTTTTATTGAGTTGCCAATATAACTTGGCACGCCTGTTTTATTTAACTCTGGAAGACTAACTGAAAATGTATCAATATCTGCACTGTACCACACACAGTCGGTTACAAATGTAATCAAAGTATCTATTATTTTATGTAGTTGCTCACTAGTACAAGAAAGATTGTTGCCGTTTATTTGCTGACCATTAAGCCTTAAAAGACTATTTGCTTTTGCCATATTTTTCTCACAAATTAACACCTTGATTGCTAGTATGCATTGGTGAAAATAACGGCCAGCAAACTGGTGTGCAGCTTCAGCTTAAAACCAGCATTGATACAGCGTACAAGCGTTCCAGCCCCATCAATTCCAATCGGCGCGCATTAGTTTCTTCTTACTAAAATTGGTTTTGGTCAACTCAGTTTTGTAGGATTTGCTTCTGAACGTCAAGTAGCAATCAGGGTATTAAATAAAATTTATGCCAGAGGGTTTTTACTTCAAAAATTTAGCCGTTATGACCGATGTGCATATCATTAGTGAAAAGTGCGCCAACCGAAGCTCCGGCATGAATCCGCAAAATACATTCACCGAGCAAGCGGGCAATGCTTAATTGTTTGATTTTGGGGATACGCTTATGGTCAGGTAGGGGAATAGTATCGGTGGTCACTACTTCGACAATCGGGCTGGCCTGTAGCCTTTCGATGGCTGGGCCACTAAAAACCCCGTGAGTGCAAGCTGCATAAACTTCGGTTGCGCCATTTTGCAAAGCGGTTTGGGCCGCCTGCGTAATCGACCCGGCCGTATCGATTTCATCGTCAATCAAAATCGCCTGTTTACCCTGAACTGTACCAATCAAATTTAATACGGCGGATTTATCGTTATTGCCCAAACGTCGCTTTTCGATAAGGGCCAAAGGTGCATCCAGCAATTCGGCGAAGTTCCGCGCCCGCTTTGCATTGCCCAAATCCGGCGATAGCACTACCGGGTTATCCAGGCGCATTTGCCGGAAATAATCGGCTAAAATGTGCATCCCGGTTAGATTATCTACTGGAATATTGAAAAACCCCTCAATTTGTCCAGCGTGCAAATCTACCGTTAGCACCCGATTTGCGCCCGCTACCGTAATCATATCGGCCAAGAGGCGGGCAGTAATTGGCACACGCGGCTGGTCTTTTTTATCGGTACGACCATAGGCATAATAAGGCAAGACGGCGGTGATGCGCCCGGCAGAAGCCCGCTTGAGCGCATCCATTATTATCAAAAGCTCCATAATCGAACGGGATAAAGGGGTAGAAAGCGACTGAACTACAAATACATCATTTTCACGGACGCTTTCCTTAATCTTCACGAAAATATTTTCGTTAGCAAATTCAAAGACATCTGCCCGACCCATCGGCAAATTAACATACTCGCAAATTTCCTGAGCCAATTTTGAATTAGCATTGCCAGAAAAAACGTTTATTTCATTATAAATAGATGACATAAATCACACCAGTCTATCTATATAATCCGCCACTTTATTCAAATCGAACGGTTTGGGCATGTAACCATTAGCACTGGCAGCACGACTATTGTCGATGCGAGCCGCGCTCATCATTACCACCGGGGTACGTGTTAGAGTTGCGTCCTGTCGCACATGTTCGAGCAACTCATAACCGCTCATAACAGGCATCATTACATCACAAAAAATGATTTGAGGTTGTTCTTTCCTAGCCAGGTTAAAAGCTTCCAGGCCATCATAAGCGCATAGGGGTTCATGTCCCAAATCTTCGACTACCGAGGCTATTAACTCAACCAAAGCCTTTTCGTCGTCTACAATTAATACTTTCGCCATTTGTCCATCCACCGTTCAAACCCTCTAGCCTTTAGAATTAGCGTTATTATTTTCAGCCTCCAGATTTGTCAAAGCATTCCTGGCGGCATTTTGCTGGGCATATTGTTTGGTTGTGCCGTTCCCGCGCCCAATTACTCTTTCACCCAATCGCGCCTCGATTTGAAAAATCCGCTCATGCTCCGGGCCGCTTTCTTCAGTCACGGTATAAGCCGGGGCGAGGTGGTAAAGGCGTTGAGCCATTTCCTGTAACAGACTTTTGTAATCCCGATGGCGGTTTTCGGCCAGAATTTCGGCTAACTCCCGTTCCATTTGTGGCAAAAGCCATTCTCGCGCTCCTTCAAGCCCCTGCTCCAAAAACAAAGCCCCTAGTACCGCCTCGTATGCGCTGGCAAGCGTTAGCACCCGACTTCGCCCGCCACTGGCCGCCTCGCCCTTGCCTAAAAACAAATATTGGCCCAAATCAAAACTAATTGCCAGCTTGCAAAGCGTTTCGCGCCGCACCAGTGCGCTCCGCATGTCGGTTAAATCCCCTTCGGATTGCTCCGGGTAGTTAAGGTACAAATAATCAGCTACTACCAAACTTAAGACGGCATCTCCCAGAAATTCCAGCCGCTCGTTAGAATGATTGGCCGAGCTTTTTTCATTAACATAGGAACGATGAATCAGGGCCAGCCGCAGTAGCCCCTGGTCTTTGAAATTTGTTCCTAATTTTCTTTCCAGTTCATCGAGCCGAATGGCCGCCATACTCCGTTTTACTCCCCGTAACCGTTTACATATTCACTATACACTAAACCTTATTTCTGGTCAAAGATACTACTCATTGCTTTCAAGCAACCCATGCCGTAAAGCGTAGTGTACCAACTCCGAACGGTGCTTGAAACCGAGTTTTTCCATAATACGGCTGCGATAGGTATCCACCGTTTTTGCGCTAATTATCAGCTTTTCGCCAATTTCCTGGCTGGTATAACCTTCGGCAGTTAGCCGCAAAACTTCTTCTTCCCGTTCGCTCAGGGTCGGGTGGGTTTCCTCGGCTTGTCGCCCCCGCGTCGTAAGATAGCCTTTAAGCAAAGTTTTTTGGGCGGCAGGGTGTAAGTAAACTTCGCCCGAACGTACCGCCCGGATTGCTTCCAGTAAATCGGTGTCTGCCGAGCTTTTCAGAACATAGCCGTTGCCACCCTCTTGCAAAACCTGAAACAAATAGCGTTCTTCAGCGTGCATAGTTAGCACCAGTACCCGTGCATCGCTGCCCATTCGCCGCAGCTTTTTAAGAGCGGCTAACCCTCCGCTACTGGGCATGTTCAAATCCAGTACCAGTACATCCGGCTTTAGCTCAAGGGTCAGCTTTATTGCTTCTTCGCCGTCTCCCGCCTCGCCGATTACTATAATATCGGATTCGGCATTTAGCAAGGCTCGTAACCCGGCCCGTAGTACCGCGTGGTCATCCGCCAGCAGCACCCGAATTTTATCGCCCACCAAAACCTCTTTTATTAGTTGTTGGTTGTTAGTTGTTAGTTGTTAGAAAGATACAGTTGTCGGTTGTCGGCAAGAACAACCAGAAATTTGAAACTCAAAACTCAAAACTATCCTTCCGTTTTTGAGGTTAGTTGCAAATTGAGCGGGATGCGAAGCTCGACAATTGTGCCTTGCGCCGCCCCAGAGTTAATTATTACTTTGCCGCCAACCAGTTGGGCGCGTTCCCTCATTCCAAGTAGACCCAGCCCCCCACTATCTGCCTCGAT
Organism: Chloroflexia bacterium; assembly: GCA_038323095.1. Taxonomy (GTDB): domain Bacteria; phylum Chloroflexota; class Chloroflexia; order Chloroheliales; family Chloroheliaceae; genus L227-5C. The sequence continues at coordinate 28,528 of JBBQGP010000010.1, forward strand.
GTTAAAACCTTGCCCATCGTCTTCAATTCGGGCGTAAAGCTGACCGGGAGTACGAATTAACTCTATTTTAAGAGTGTGCGCTCCGGCATATTTCAAGGCGTTAGTAACGGCTTCCTGCACCACCCGGTAACAGACCAGCTCTACCAAATTGGGCAAGCGCACAACCCGCTCGAAACCGCGTACCTTAAAAACGATTTCCTCGCTAGTACGCTCCCGCAAATTGTTCATATAACCTTCTAAAGCGGGAACAAGGCCCAAATCATCCAGCAGGGTTGGGCGGAGGCTGCGCGAAAGTTCACGAACATCATCCATGGTCGCCGAGACTAAGGCCCGCATTTCAGCCAGCCCTGCCCGCAATTTTTCATTTGAATCGGCTTTTTCCAAAAGTTTGAGCCGAACAAGCAAGGTGGTTAAAGCCTGAGCGGTTTGGTCGTGCAGTTCGCGGGCAATTCGTTTGCGTTCTTCTTCCTGCGCCCCGATAACCTGAGCGGCTACCCGCCGCAATTGTGAATTGCTAACTTGCAGGGTATCCAGCATAGTATTAAAAGTATCAGCTAATTCTTCCATTTGGGGGTCACTTAAATAGGAAGGTTCAACCCGCGCCGCCAAGTTCCCGGCCCGGACGGTACTGGCGGTTTTTTGTAAAATTATCAAAGGCCGGAAAGCAGTTCGTAAAACCGCATAATTTACCGCCGCACTCAGGATTACACCGACCAGTGTAAAGCAAATTGCCAGTTCCAGTTGAAAGCGGTTCACATCGGTAATCGCTTCGGTTAGCCAAGTGCCAATAAATGCGCCTACCCCAACAATCACCGAATTGGCGACCAGCACTTTGATAAACAAAGGCGCACTCAAAAACCAGTGTACCAGCTCGCTTTTTGACCTGGTTTCTAGCTCTGGCTCAGATGGCCGAATCGTTTCACTTGTTCTCTCGCTAACATCTACCATAATTGCTTATCTACTTCTAGTCCTGTAAAACAGGTTTTTCAGGTTAGTTAAAACCTTGTAGCACCTGAAAAATGCTTCACTTCATATTGTATCATAAGCGAAAAAGCTCGGCTTGTTTAATGCGTTCAGGAGAGGTAGCGAAGCGGGAAGAATGAGGAAAGAAGTAGTTTCGCTTGCCATTATGTGCTTTTTTAACACAAACCGGGGCTGGTCTGTAAAGTAACAATTCAACCAACGTGGATGTAGGAGGGATTTCCAATCCCGATAAAGACAGGTTTAGGTAAAATCGGGATTGGAAATCCCTCCTACATTTGAACACTTATTACTAAAAATACCAACTCTCAAACTTTTTGGTTGATAGCTTCGAGCATATCGCTAACGCTGGTAAATTTTACACGCGGGCGATTTTGGGCCTGACCGCGACTTATCTCGATTTGGTTGAGCTTGCTCCAGGCTTCAAAGCTTACATAATTGGGTTTGCGCTCCTTGAGCAATTGTTCGATAGCGGCCCGGTCACGTTTTTCCGGCGTAATGGGTTTGATACTCGGCAAATCTTCAATCATGGCGTTGACGGTTGCCGCCGAATCGGGCTTGTTTGTGCCGATAATGCCGGTTGGCCCACGCTTGGCCCAGCCCACCACGTATTCCCCCGCCGAAACTTCGCCGGTATGAGCCTGCATAATTCGTCCCGCAACGTTGGCGATTGTCCCGGTGTTGTCATCAAAAGGCACACCTGGTAAGGCTACCCCTCTATAACCTACCGAACGGAAGATTAACCCGGCTTCCAGCGTTTCGTATTGGCCTGTACCTTTAGCCCGGATTGTCCCATCCGAGGCGGCAATTAGTTGGTTTTTTTCGATTTTGACGGCACTTACGCGACCATCCTGCCCAATTATTTCGACTGGCGAAACTAAAAAGCGCATTATTATACGACGTTCGCCCTTGCGCCCGGTGCGAGCGGCATAAAGTTTGAGAGTTTCAACGTTTTTCCGGGCAGTTTTATCGCTTTCCAGCGTTTCGAGGCTGGCCGGGTCAAGCTCCAAATCGGCGGCATCGACAATAACGTCTACCCCTTCCAGTTCGCCAAATTCTTTTAATTCGGGGTTGGTAAAAGCGGCCTGAGCTGGCCCGCGCCGCCCCAGCATTACCACTTCTTTTACTTTACTATTTCGCAAAGCTTCCAGCGCGTAATCGGCTATATCGGTTTTAGCCAATTCATCTGGCGGCGTAACTAGAATACGGGTTACGTCCATTGCTACATTGCCGTTACCTACCACGATAATCCGTTCTTGCGACAAATCAAACGTTAAATTGGCGTAATCAGGATGACCATTGTACCAGCCTACAAAAATCGTGGCGGGCAAACTGCCTTCCAAATCTTCGCCAGGAATATTCATCTTACGGTCAGATTGTGCGCCTACTGCATAAATAATTTGGTCATAGTATTCTTTTAAGTCTTCGTGGTGTAAATCTTTGCCAAAAGTGACATTGCCAAAATAACGGAAATTTGGATTAGTGGCGGTTTTTTCATAGACGCGGGTAACGGTTTTAATAGATTCGTGGTCGGGGGCGACCCCTTCCCGTACCAGACCATATGGCGTTGGCAAGCGGTTAAACATGTCAATTTGACAAACTAGCGTGGTTTGCTTAAACAGCGAGTCGGCGGCGTAAAAAGCGGCTGGCCCTGCTCCAACAATGGCAACCCGTAGCGGGTACTCCGTTGTTCCTAATTGCTGTTCCAAAAATTTTACTTCCTTTTTGGCTTAAAATGACTTGGGCCGCAGAAATAAATAAAGATAATAACCAGGATTGTGACATTCTGCTCAATCTACCTAAAATTATACCATTCTTTAACGATTTTTCAATTCAAGCTTTTATAAAAATTTTTGGGCCAACCATAGACTTTTTCATTTTTGGTATAGTTGGCGAGTGAAGGGGAATATAAGTTGACTAATCACCAAAGCCAGCACTGGCCTGATGGATAGTTTTGAGCAAAATATCAATCTCAAAAGGTTTGCCTAGAAAAACATGACGGCCCAATTCAGAGATAGAAGCAAAACTACTAACGGCACTCATAATAATTACTGGTATTCCCTCATAAGCCGGAGTAGACCGTATTTTCTTTAGCATTTGCCTACCGTCCATTACCGGCATCATTACATCAGTTAATATTAGCAGGTTTAGAGAGCCGCCATTTTTGGCTGCGTCAGTCTTATTTTCAGCCGCAACAAGTTCAGCCAATCGTTCCAGCCCTTCCTGACCATTAGCTGCCGCAACTACTTTATAGCCTTCTTCCCCAAGCAAGGTTTGAAGCATTTCGTTGATAGAAGGTTCATCTTCTACTATCAGCACTGTAAGTGGTTCCATACATTAACTACCCTTATGACCTGTTACTCAAAACTTTGGTCAGTTTTGGATAGTTCCTGGTTTATTGTCGCTTGTGCCGGATTGCTGGATGCACGCCCCACGCCAGTTAGTGCGCCTTCCAGTAAGCCCAGACTGTTACCAACCCTAACGCCGCCTGCTTCGATAAGGAGTTCACGTAGGCTGGGGTCAAAGGCACTACCCCGTTCTTTTATAATTGAAATTAAGCGATGAAGCTGTGATTGTACTTCCACATGACGCAGTAGAATAATATTATCAAAAATATTTGATACAGGGCTAATTGGTAGTTGAATACTGGAACTAAACAGTTCCCGTAAATCTACTAATGATATAGTAGTTACGTTCAAGGCTCGTAATTCGCTGTTAATAGCCGTAAAAAAGCGAGTTATACGCTCTGGATGGATGGATTGGCTAAAACCCTCCGAACTGTCAATGACTAACCGCTGAATTTGTTGTTCACGCACTCTATTCAGTAACCGCTCGGCCAGTACGTCTAAAATTTCTTCCAAAGGAGGTTGCCAAATTATTTGAATCAGACCCTGAGCTACCCATTCCCCAAACTTATCCAGCCCCAGCCCTTTGGCAAGAGCTACAACTTGAAGGGGAGTTTCGTTAAAACTGAAAAGTAACCCTTTTTGCCCTCGCGCTGCTCCCGCCGCCAAAAACGATAACCCCAATATAGTTTTGCCTCCCCCTGGCACACCTAACAACATTGTTACGCTATTAGCTACCAAACCCGGCTCAGGCAATAAGGTTTGGGCTGAACTGCCTGGAGGCCCTACTAGCATTTGGTCTAGCCGTTCGATACCAAAGTCACGCCGCTCTGTTGATTCAGTATAAATTTTGGAAGGTTGGGCCAGCAAAGCTTCAGTACGCGGATATACTACAATTCCTTCACTACTGATAGTAAAAGGATGTCGTCCCCGCAAATAACCACTACCCCGCAATTTGGAAATAAATAATTGTCGGACCGCGCGTTCATCTTCTAAAGCATCGTCTAATTCAATAATACCATCTACCATAGTGTATTCTGGTCGGTAAGCTAGAACACCCTGATTGGTTCGAGGACTGAGCAAAAGAGTGGTACAGCCATTAACTTCAGTATAAACGTGCAATTGGTCAATAAAACTCTTAAAATCCACTTCCGCGTCAGATACAGCTTGTGCGGTCATCAAACTGTCCAGTACCAGCAAACTAGCCTTGTGCTGGCGTATTTCTTTACGGAGTAATTCAATTAAACCATGCAGGCCATCTTTCTTGAAGTCGCCATAGGCACTTATATAGGTAATATCCTCGGTTATTGAAGACGGATCAAAAAAATCAAGAGTTTGCAAATTCCGCAACATTCGGCTATGCGTTTCGGCTAACAAAGTTACATAAACCACTCGACCACCTTTAGCCAAATGGTTAAAACAAACTTGATTAGCCATAATGGTTTTACCTGCACCAGGTGCGCCCATAATAAGGTAAATTCCAGACTGCACTAGCCCTCCCTGCAAAATAGTGTCCAACCCACTAATACCAGTAGCTAAACGGCTAATCGGCAGCTTTTTATGAGGCTCATTAATCAGATTTTTTTCCGGCGTTTCCCAGTTGTATTTTTCCATTTTAATTTCTTTCCTAATATTCCCAGTCTCTTTTTCCCGATTTGGCGGATTGAATTCTAGCATATTCCTGATTACTATGCCAATTTCCCCGAGTTTGTTTCCTGGTATTGCCGTACAGCTGTAGTAGATTACCTAAAAGTGAAGTTTCCATTTCTAAAAAATAGCGGCCCTAGTTTGGAGTAGTTTTTAGCGCGTTCAACCATTGGCCGATGCTGCTGGCTAACCAGCGCAAAAATTCAATTACCGGGGCAGTGTCAAAGGGGAGTAAATAATCTTTTTGGGGAAGCCCAATATAAGCCGCCGCTCCGCTCAAAATTTGTTGAGGTTCAGCTCGTTTGGTTAGCAAACTAAAAGAATAATCCATCAAAGTATCAATATCGGTTGCCATATTGTCGTCATTCATTACAACCGCAATAACTTTGTGACCGTAATTGCTGGCCGAAGCCACCAAACAATGCCCGGCATCGTCGGTCAGACCCGGTTTAATGCCGGTCGCACCCGGATAACGCCGGATAAAACTGTTAAGATTGAAAAAATCGTGGTTTTCGACGGCATAAGTATCTAGCCGGACAATGCTGGCGAGAGTCGGATTTTTAAGGGCATACCAGCCGCTAATAGCTAAATCGCGGGCGGAACTGTAATGGCCGGGCTGGTCGAGGCCGTGCGGGTTCATATAGTGACTGCCAAACATATTAAGTGATAAGGCTTTGCTGTTCATTTGGCCGACAAAGCGGTCTACCGGGCTGGCCGATCCGGGCAATAAACTACCGCCATAACGAGCCAGAGCCATTCCCGCTTCGTTTGCACTATTGGTGAGCAAACCCACCAGCAAAGTTAAGATATGAATTCGCTCTCCGGCCCGCAAATTCATATCAGCTTCGCCTACCAAATCATCTTCGGTAACGATTGTTTCGGCGTTCAAATCCAGACCGGGAATAGAAAGCAAGGTCAGGGCGGTCATTATTTTGGTAGTGCTTGCCATTGCCAGCGAACGCTCGGCGTTTTTGTTGTACAAAATCTTGCCAGTGTCGGCATCTATCGCGATGGCACTAACTGCACTCAGCGTCGGCGGCCTACTGACTAATTTTGGCGCGTTGGGCGTAGCAGTTGGCGGCTTAATGATGATTGTCGGTGCTGGTGCAGAAGTAGCCGGGAGGTGGGTAGTGGGGGCAGTTGTGAGGGCAGTTTTACCCGGTGTAGCTAGGCTGGCAAATGTGGGCGTACTCTTAGCCGATGTAATAGCAGTGGTAGTGATAGCAGGCCCGGATTGCTTGTCGCTGGATGCTGCTGGAGTTGGGTTTGCTGGCTTTGGCGTGGTATTGGGAGTAGGGGTAGCGGCTTTGGCAAGGCTGGCAAGCAAAAAATTTAACAGCAATAACGCTACCAAAACCAGACTAAACTGGGCTATTCTTACTTGAAATATTAAAAAATTCAAAATCAGCTCCTGCCTGGCAGCTTTAACAAAGACGGGCTATCGCAATATATTAAGTTTAACACACATATCCCAAAAAGTAAACAACTCTGCTTTAATTTTCATTTATGAAGGGTGTGACTTACAAAGGCAAGGGGCTGGGCAAATACTTTGTCCTGCCCAAATTAGCCAGGAAAGCCAGGGCGATTGGCTGGTTATAACAAAACCTTTGGAATTTTTGGCGACCACAAAATTAAATTTAGAGGTAATTTTGTCTTTTTCTCCGGCAGGCCAAATTTTAACAATCTGACCGTCTTTGCCCAAAAGCTCTACCGCAAATTCATAACGATTTTGTTCGATTTGCTTGCCCGGACTAATAGAATTAACCGGGAAGCACATCATATAATAATCTTCGCAGGCTTTTTCAAACAGCTTTACGTTATCTTTAATATTCGGGTCAACCCGTGAGCGCAAGCTCTCCAATTCACCCTGATAAAGAGCCAAAGCTTCGCTATAACGTTTTTTTGGCAATCGCACTTAGGTAATTATTAAGAGTAGTTCGGGCTTGCTCCATATCTTTCTGCACATCAGGGGTAACAGTCGCGGCGGCGGTGGTTGGATTAGGGGTGGCGGTAGCTTTCGCGATTGTAGCAGTGGCAGCGACGGTAAAGGTGGCTGGAACAATGCTAGTTCGGGCAACTGTATTAGAGTTAGTTCAATTGTAGGGGTAGCGGCGATTGCCCCGAAACCCGGGCCAGCAGTAGCATCTCCGCAGGCGGCTAATAGCCCGCCCCAAATTAAAAGCAAAATGCCGGGAAAAATTGTTTTGTACCAATGCTTTCTAAAAAGTTGTTTTTCGTTCACTTGTTAAAGCTCCTTTTACTATCTTATACTTGTACTTAGAATGAAATTATTCCCTCTGATAGGTAAAAAGCAAAGTTTACAAAAAAGTTACGGGCAAAAAACGTTGGTTAATTGACAATTGCCTGTGAAATTTGGTACAATTAGCGTGATATAAAAACTGAATACGAACCTGACCTTCAGGGCAAGGTGCGGCTTTTGTAAAAGAGCCAATTCCTGACCGGCGGTATAGCCCGCGAGCTTTGCGCTTTGGCAAAAAGCATGATTCGGTGAAACTCCGAGGCCGACAGTAATAGTCTGGATGAAAGAAGGTAACGGTAGCCCGCACCGCTTTGCTGTGCGATTAAGTTTTTACCCCGCTTTGGCCGGGTAATTTTGTTATATCGCGAGTGGTGCCATGTGGCCTTATCCCGTGAATTTGCTTTTGAAGGTGGTTTGTCTGAATTGACAGCCACCTTTTTTATTGCGAACTTGCCGGACAATGGGCGCATGGGGTAAGCCTGTTACCTCATGCGCTTATTTTGTTTAAAAGGTTCGGTTAAATAAATGAGGAATGATAAATTGCTGGCAGATAGAAAAATACATAATGGATTTATGGAAGAAAGCTGGTCGCTACCAAATTGGCCTAAAGAAGAAACCTCTTTTCCGCCAGTTCAAACCGAAAGTTCTGCCGCCCATAATTCAAACCCGGTAATTTCAACTTCTGGCAAAACCAGAAAACCCTTTTCGCTGGATAAACTTTCGCGGGTAGCTGCGCCGCTAACTTTGATAATAGTATTGGGGTTATGGCAGCTAATTAGCAGCCTTAAACTTTACCCGGAATATATTATTCCTGCTCCGGCAACAGTCTTGGATAGATGGCTGGAAATTGCCCAAACCGGGGCTTTGTGGCGGCATGTTCAAACTACCTTGAGTGAAGCGGGGGCGGGCTTTGCAATTGCGCTGCTAATAGCGGGAGTATTATGTTACCCTATTGCCCGTTCGCGCCTGATAGCGGTTTTGCTCAATCCGCTCCTGGCGGCAACTCAGGCCGTACCACTGGTAGCAATCGCTCCTTTGCTGGTGCTATGGTTCGGCTTTGGGCTGCTACCTAAAGTAATTACATGTGCCTTGATTGTTTTTTTCCCACTTCTGCTCAACGCCGTTTCCGGGCTAAAACAGGTGGATAAAAGCCTGCGGGAGGCAGCTCAAGTTTTCGGGGCAAACCGCTGGCAAGCCTTTTGGCTGGTGGAATTACCTCTGGCTTTACCGACTTTTTTAACCGGGGTAAAAATTGGCTTTACGGTTTCCTTTACCGGGGCGGTAGTCGGTGAATTTATTTCGGCGGATGCGGGGTTGGGCTACTTACTGAATTTGGGGCGCGGCCAGTTCGATACTGCTCTGGTCTTTGCTGCCTTGCTGACCCTAACCGCGATTGCTGTGTCAGCTTATGCTTTAGTTAGTCTGCTCGAAAAACGGATTATAGATTGGCAGGAGTGAAAGAAGTTGTTAATTGTTAGTTGTTAGAGGGGATCAGGTTGTCGGTTGTCGGTAAGAAGCAGAAACTAGAAACTAGAAACTAAATTAGAGGAGAAATAATTCAAAATGAGGTTAAATAAGAAAGGCCCGAAGTTGGTCGGGTTTGTTTTAATAATTTTCGCGGGGCTAATTCTGGCGGCTTGCGGAGACGCAACGGCAACCCCGGTTACGCCCGGTTCGGCCACAAATCCGCCTTTGGTGGCAAGTAACACTCCGGCGGTTACAACGGCGGCTGTGCCAAAAACCAAACAGGCGGTAACGCTGGCTTTAAGCTATATCCCGAACGTGCAGTTTGCCCCTTATTACGTGGCGCAAGACAAAGGCTATTTTGCGGCGGAAGGCTTGGATGTCAAGCTGGAATATAGCACCGTAAACGATTTGCTGGCAATTGTAGGGCAGGGCAAAATTCAGTTTGCGCTGGCAAGCGGTGATGAAGTTTTACAGGCTCGCGCTCAGGGTATCCCCATTACCTATATTGCCACCCAATACCAGAAATATCCGATAGCTCTGGCTGCCCCCAAAGATAAAAATATCAAAAGTTTGGCCGATTTGAAGGGCAAAACGATTGGTATTCCCGGCCCATACGGGTCTAACTACATCGGCCTGAAAGCGATTTTAGCTTCTGCCAAGCTAACCGAAGAAGATGTAAAGGTACAAAATATCGGTTTCACCCAGCGCGAAGCTCTGGCATCCGGCAAAATTGATGCGGCAATGGTTTACTCTATGAATGAGCCAGTACAATTGCAAAAAGCCGGAATTGCGCTGGATGTATACGAAGTTTCAAACGTCACTAATATTGCCTCGGTTGGTCTGGTTACTAGTGAGAGCCTGATTAGCAGTAATCCCGATTTGGTGCAACGCATGACCCGCGCCGTCCAAAACGGCCTTAAAGATACAATTGCCAGCCCCGAGGCTGCCTTTGAAAGCACCCTTAAAGTCGCGCCCGATGCCAAAGGCGATAACGCCGAGCTACAAAAGGCGGTTTTGAAAGAAACTGTTACTTTTATGACAGCCTATTATGTACGTGGTCAAGATATTGGTTATAGCGACCCCAAAGTTTGGGAAGCTACCCAACAATTCTTGCTCGATAATAAATTGCTGCGTAATAAGGTAGATTTGAACACTGCTTTCACCAACAAATTCTTGAGCCAGAACATCGGCAAATACTAGAAGTAAATTGTAGGAGGGATTTCCAATCCCGATAAAGACGGCTTTGGGTAAAATCGGGATTGGAAATCCCTCCTACAAACTCGTACCTCGCACCTCAAAACTCCCCTAAAAGAGCCGCTACTTTAGCGGTTCTTTTGCGTTCAGGGATGTTGAGAGTACAGAAGCCGGAATTCGAGAAATCTGGGGTCGCACAACCCGCAACCCAGAAGCCGGAAACCCAGAAGCCGGAAGTCGAGAAAAGCCAGAGTGATAGTAGCAAGACCAGCACAGGCGGTAGCGGCAGCAAGACCAGCGACGATAATTCCGCCAAACAGCAGCCCGAAGTAGAAAAAGAGAAGGCTGAAAAGGCCGAAGCTGAGAAAGCTCAGGTGGAGAAGGAAAAGGCTGAAAAAGCACAAGCCGAAAAGGAAAAGGCCCAAGCCGAAAAAGCGCAAGCTGAGAAGGCCGAGCAGCAGAAAGAGAAGTCCGAGAAAGAGAAGTCTGAGAAAGAGAAGTCCGAGAAAGATAAAAGCGGCTCTGGCTCAGGCGGTTCAGGTTCAGGTTCAGGTGGCAAGGACGATAAGGGCGGTAAGAAAAAGCCCTAATCCTTGATTAAGAAGGCCGAATAGTTCGTTGTATGCAAATACAAACGAGCTATCCGGCCTTTTTGATGCTTCTGTTAATTTAGCTTTAAGCTTGGGAGCGGAAAACAGCATCAGGTTTATTGTATAATTAGCCAGATTGGGAGTTCTCTGTAGTTCGTACTACCTACATTCTCGGCCAGATTTATTATTATTTAGTATATCCATTATTGCCAAACCCACGAAAGAGGTTCATAAACAATGTTAAGTGATACCCGTTTTATCCGGGCCTGTCGGCGAGAAGTAACTGATGCCACCCCAATCTGGTTTATGCGTCAGGCCGGACGCTACATGCCGGAATATCGTGCTATTCGCCAACGGATTAGTATGCTGGATGCCATTCGTAACCCGGAAATCTCGGCTGAAATTACCATGCAGCCCATTAATGCTTTTGAACTGGATGCTGCTATTATTTTTGCCGATATTCTAACCCCGCTTATCGGGATGGGGATTCAACTTGATTTTATCAAGGGAGAAGGGCCGCACATCGAAAATCCCTTGCGCCAGACCCGTGATATTGATATGCTCGGCACGCCCCCGTCGGTAGAAGCTTTGCCTTTCGCCCTTAAAGCAATCGAATTGGCCTCCGCCGAACTAAATCCACGTAATATTCCGCTTATCGGGTTTTGTGGTGCGCCTTTTACCCTGGCAAGCTACGCCATCGAAGGCGGCGGTTCGCGCAATTACGAAAATACTAAAGGGATGATGTATTCTGAACCGGCAGCCTGGAAACGGCTTATGGACAAAATGGTGACGGTGCTTTCGGATTTTCTGGCGGAGCAGGTCAAGGCTGGCGCATCGACTTTGCAGATTTTCGATTCTTGGGTGGGTGCGGTTGGCCCTTACGATTTTGCCAAATACGTTGCCCCTTATACCAAACAGGTAATTGAAGCCGCTAAAAAAACTGGCGTTCCCGTAATTTATTTCTCAACCGGCACAGGCACAATGCTCGACCAAATTTCAGCTCTGAATAGCGACGCGGTGAGCGTGGATTGGCGTATTCCACTTGATAAAGCCTGGGCCGAAATTGGCTATGACAAGGCCATTCAGGGGAATTTAGACCCGCTTTTGCTGCAAGCCCCCTGGCGCGAATTGCAAACCCAAAGTGACGTTATTCTGGCCCAAGCCAATAATCGTCCCGGCCATATCTTTAACCTGGGTCACGGCATTCTGCCCGGTACGCCCGTAGATAACGTCAAGCGTCTGGCCGAATACGTCCACCAAAAAACGGCAGTCAGTCGGGAAGCGGCAGTAAGATAAGTTATTAGTTATTAGTTGTTAGTTGTTAGAGGGAACGGGAAGACGGTCTGGGGTTAAAACCCCAGTCTAAAAAGGCTCAAGTACCATAAATGGCACTGTTTAGAACGGTATAACGTGAATTTTAGTGCGCTTTAGCGTACTTTAGTTTGATTAGACTGGGTTTTTAACCCCAGGCCATTTGCTTAAAACTAACAACTCGCAACCTCTCTAACAACTAACAACTAGAAAGAAATGCGATGAGCGAAGAAGAAACAAAGCAGCCCCCGATTGGGGTTTTGTTTATGTCTTATGGCGGGCCGAACAGCCTGGACGAATTGCCGGGTTATCTGGCCGATATTCGGAGCGGCAGGCCGACCAATAGCGCGGTACTAAACGAAATGCGCCATAATTACGAGCTAATCGGCGGTAAATCGCCCTTGCTCGATATTACCCGCCAGCAGGCCGAAGCCGCTATTCAGGTTTTGAACGCCGACGGCCAGCAATACAAAATGTACATGGGCATGAAACATTGGTCGCCCTGGATTGAAGAAACCGTCCGCGATATGATTGCTGATGGGATTAAAAAAGCGGTGGCGGTAGTGCTTGCCCCGCATTACAGCAGTTTGAGCGTGGCTCAATATCAGAAAAAGATTAAAAGCGGCCTTGAGATGTACGGCGGCAATATTGAATTTGAATATGTAGATAGCTATAATACTGCTCCCAAATATATTCAGGCGTTGGTGAACCGGGTGCATGATGGGCTATCGCGTTGGCCGGAAGCGGAACGAAACAGCGTTCACGTTATTTTCAGCGCACATAGTTTACCTATCAGGATTATCAAGGCGGGCGACCCCTATCAAGACCAGCTTTTTGAAACGGCCCGGCTAATTGCAACACAGGCCGGATTGCCCGAAACGCAATGGAGTTGGAGCTACCAGAGCGCGGGACGTAGTCCCGAACCCTGGCTAGGCCCGCAAATTGAAAATTATATTCCTGAACTGGCCCAAAAGGGTATCAAAAACATAATCAGTATCCCGATTGGCTTTGTCAGCGACCACGTTGAGATTTTGTTTGATATTGACATCAAGGCGCAAACGGCGGCCAAGCAAAACGGGGTAAGGCTGGAACGTCCGCCCGCGTTAAACCTTGACCCACTTTTTATCGAATCGCTGGCCGATACGGTACGCGAACGGGCGGCTAAATGGACAGAACTGGCGGGGGCAAGCCGATGAGTAACCCGGTAGTAATTATTGGCGGCGGTATTACCGGGCTGGCAGCAGCCTGGGAATTGCAGCAGCAGGGAGTAGAGTACACCTTGCTGGAAGGTTCGTCCCGGCTCGGCGGCAAAATTATTACCGAACGGGTGGACGGCTTTGTTATCGAAGGGGCTGCCGATTCGTTTCTGGCGCAGCAAAAGCCCTGGGCCTGGCAGCTTTGCCGAGAAATCGGGCTTGGCGAACGTTTTATCGGCACAAACGAAGCTTTACGCAAGGTTTACGTTTTGCGTGGGGGCGAATTGCACCTTTTGCCGCGTGGTATGCGCTTGATTGTGCCGCTTGATGCGGACGGCTTGCTCGAATCAGACGTGCTTTCGGAAGAAGGCAAACGCCAGATGTTAGCCGAAACCGAAATACCACCCCGCTTCGAAACCGGGGACGAAAGTCTGGCTCATTTTGTGCGCCGCCGTTTTGGGCAAGAAGCTTTGGACGTATTTGGTGAACCGCTTTTGGCCGGAATTTATACGGGCGACCCCGAAAACTTGAGTATGCAAGCCACTTTCCCCAATTATTTGACGCTTGAACAAAAATACGGGAGCGTGACCACCGGGACGCGCAATCTTACCACTGCCCCGACTTCGCCCGATATGCCGCGCACCGCTTTCGTTTCTTTCCCGACGGGCGTAGCTGAAATGATTGAAGCCCTGGAAGCCAAATTAACCGGGCAAATCCGGCTAAACAGCCCGGTCAGCCGCATTGAGAACGACGGCACAATTATTCTGGCTTCCGGCGAAATTATCAAGGCTGAGGCGATAATTCTGACTGCTCCGGCCCAAATTGCCCGTAAGCTGGTAGCCAGTTCTGTTCCGGCTCTGGCTGGTGCTTTAACAGTGGTTAAAACCCTTAGCTCGGCGACGGTAACGTTTGGCTTCAAAGAAGAAGATGTACCGCGCCCGCTCGATGGCGTTGGCTTTGTGGTGTCGGGCGATGAGCCAACCCATTTGCTGGCTTCGACCTGGAGCAGCACCAAATGGCCGGGACGCGCCCCCGCAGGTTACGTGCTAATGCGGGTATTTGTGGGGGGGCATCGCGCCCAGAGCGACGTTAATCTTTCGGACGAAGAATTGATTGCGCTGGCAAAAGCCGAACTCAAAAAAGCGATGGGAATAGCAGCCGACCCGGTAATCAGCCGGATTTTCCGATGGCGCGACGCTAATACTCAATACGAAATTGGACATCTCGAACGGGTGGCCCATTTCCGCGAACTTTGCCCGGCCTGGTTGTCCTTAACAGGTGCGCCCTATGGGGGAGTCGGTATTCCCGATTGCGTCCGGCAGGGCCGCGAAACTGCCCGCAACGTTGCCGCTTCACTTGCACAGCTAAACCGGGTATAATCCTGGCAGAGAAAGCTCAAGCTTAAAAGTAGTAACAACTCAGGTGTAGGAGGGATTTCCAATCCCGACAAAATGGATTTGGGTAAAATCGGGATTAGAAATCCCTCCTACACAAAGGCTGGCTGCATTGTTACAAAAAGTGAAGTGAAACGAGGAGGGCAATTCGGATGCCAAATCAGGATGTCGTTGCCGTCGTGCTGGCGGGCGGGCAGGGTGAGCGTTTGAGTGTGCTAACCGAGCCACAAGCACTTCCGGCTGTCCCTTTTGCCGGAAAATACCGCATTATTGATTTTACCCTTAGCAATTGTGTAAATTCAGGCATTTATGATGTGATGGTGCTGACCCAGTACCGACCTTTGTCGCTGCACGACCATATCGGCAATGGCAAACCCTGGGATTTAGACCGTTTGCATGGCGGAGTACGGATTGTCTCGCCTTATCTGGGCCGCAAAGAGGGCGGTTGGGATAGAGGAACGGCGGACGCGGTTTACCAGAACTTGAGTGAACTAATGGAACATCCCGCTGACAATGTGCTGGTTCTGGCGGGCGACCACGTTTACAAAATGGATTATCGCCAGATGCTCGATTTTCACCTTGAAAAAGGGGCGGACGTAACTCTGGCGACTTTCCGCGTACCTATCGAAGAAGCTCACCGCTTTGGCATCGTAACTATCGACGAAGACGGACGAATAATTGGTTTTGAAGAAAAGCCTCGTCAACCCAAAAGTAATCTGGTTTCGATGGGAGTCTATATTTTCAACAAAGAAGCTTTAGCTCAACGCTTGAACCGGGATGCCCCCCGCGCCGCCAACCGCTATGATTTCGGGCGAAACGTGCTGCCCCGGATGCTACAGGATGGCGATAAGGTTTTTGCTTTCCCTTACGAAGCTTACTGGCGCGATGTGGGTACAGTTCAATCTTACTGGGAAGCCAATATGGAGCTTTTGGAAGATGCCCCTTCGATGGACTTGTATGACCGTAGCTGGGTAGTTTATACTCGAAGTGAGGAACGTCCTCCGGCGGTGCTGTATGCTTCGGCTAAAACTGGGCGTAGCCTGATTTCTCACGGTTGCCAGATTGCAGGACAGGTAATTCATAGTATTCTTTCGCCCGGCGTGGTAATCGAGGAAGGCGCAATCGTGCGCGACTCCATTATTATGGTAGATACGGTAATCGGCAAAAATTCGGTGATAGACCGGGCGATTATTGATACCGAAGTAGTAATTGGCCCAAATTGCCAGATTGGAACAGGTGAGGATAGCGGCCCAAATCGGCTTGACCCCGAATCGCTTAGTACCGGGCTAACCGTCGTTGGTAAGCGTTCGCGACTGCCTGAAGGTTTAAAGGTAGGCCGGAATTGCAAAATTGGGACGGATTTAAGGCCGGAGGATTTTAGCCATGGCGACATAGCCAGTGGCGAAACCATCGAGTCAACCGCAGTGCTAACCTAAGTATTTAATTCGTCCAGAATCAGATTAACCAGCCGCAAAGGTTCGCCTTCAAGCTGGGCGGTAATTTTCTCGCGGTCACGCACCCCAATAATAATTTGCATCAAGCTATTACCCAGGGGTTGCGTGGCCTCATCCTGCATCATTTGCCCTACAATTTGGCTGACATCGAGCCGGGCCTTATCTTCGCCCCGACAAGCCAATACCATTGCCATTACAAATTGGCTGGTGCGGGTCTCAAAGTTATCCAAAACGAAATCTCCTAGTTTTCAGTACCTGAAATCGGTTCAAGTCCGTGTGGAACAAAGCCAACCGGGTTAGCCGGGCCTGCCGAAGCATCGGTAAGTGGCATGGGCGGGCCGACGAAAAGGCTTCCAATTGGCGGCAATTGGGCCAGATTGGTTAATTTCTCGTAGTGCAACAAAGTATCACTGGCGTAATGAGCCGGCCAGATTACCGACGAATCTTTGGTCTGGGCGTAGCGGCGGGCCATCTGGGTAAAAGGCTCGTCAATCGTGAAAGCGTCCGTCCCAATTACATTTATATCCTTTTCCCGTAGCCAGCGCACCACTTCGGCGGAAATACCCACCCCATAATCCAGATAATCCGGGCGACCCAAATATTTATCCGCTCCCGTCAAAAGCAAAACAATGTCACGCGGACGCAAGTTGTACTCCATCTGGTCTAGCAATCGTTCCGCTTCGGCTACTTCAATAATCGTGCCGTTGGCAAAACTTCGCAGATCCAAAACAACGGCATGGCCGATAAAATGCTGCACCGGGAAGGCATCAATACCGGGCGAAGGGCTGCCGTTCAAGAGTTTTGGCTTATAGTGAACCGGCGCGTCAATATGGGTGGCTTCATGGGTGTTCAGGGTTAGGGTTTCAGTTTGCCAGCCCATCCCGTCCGGCAGTTCCTCGACTTTACAGCCGAAAATCTCGCTCATCTGCTTTGCGCCCAGCGAATGTTCGTGATACTGGATTGAGCCACGCATTACATTTGAAGTGCCGTTGGTTGGCGGACTGAGTACAGGTTTGGAAAAAAGCGGTACGGCCCGCGACCCGCCCAAAATAGCATCTACCCAATTGGTTACATTTTCGTGTTCGTGGCTATGGTCGTGTGATAGCGGATGATGCTCGTGGGTAAATGGGTGGGGGTGAGAATGCGAATGATTATGCGTTTCCATAAAATTTTCCCCTTTGAAAACTTTCTTTTTTGGTTCTTTTTTGGTTCACCGCTGAGGGTTTTTGCTCGAAATTCTAACTGAATTATGTGTTAAACATAGCAGAAGTGGCAAAACCTGTCAATTCGATTGTGGCTATTAAACTTGCCTCACACTTTTTATGGCACGAGGCTGAACTTTAGCACAACCTTTCGAGCCTTGAAGCTGATTGCAAAAAAAATAGCTAATACCCTTAAAAAGATTTTTCAATTGACCAGGCAGGCTTTTTGTGATAATATTTCGGTGTTAATAATTTAATAACTTTGCAACTATCCAGAAGAGGTAAGGGAACTGGCCCGCTGACCCTCTAGCAACCTGCTTTTTTTAGCAAGGTGCTTCATCCAGCCCGGCAGGGGAAGATAGGCCCGTCCTATGGTGCGGGAATCTAAAGCCTTCCTGAATTTTGCCGGAAGGCTTTTTTGTTGGATTTGTTGAGGTGTAACTATGAGCATCAAAGAAATCACAATAGATTTGGACGCGCCGCTTTCAAGCTGGCCGGTCTTTTACAAAGATGGTTTGCCTTTTATTTATGACGATGAGCCGCTTTTCTACAACGAGGAGGGAGAGCGATTGGGCCAACATCCCCGCCATAGCGATTTGGCGATTTACTTGCGTGAGGTTTTGCGTGAGGTTTTCGCCAATCTTAATTGTGCAATTACTTTTGACCTGACGTTTCGAGATAGCCTTGAGTTAATCGAAAACGCTGCCGCCGATGGAGGTAGTCCCAAACGCCGTTACGTAGATATTACCCCGGACGTTTCGATTATAAAGGGTGCAGATATTCCCGATAGAGCAACTTATTACGTAGACCGGGACGGGCCACCACCAAATGTGGTGATTGAAGTTGGCTCACCCAGCACTTACACCGAAGATTTGGGCCGCAAGCTTCGCGTTTACTCTGAAATAGTTCAGGCTAACGAGTATATTGCTTACGACCCACAGCAACGGCGTTTGTGGAAAGGTTCGCGGCTTAAGGCTTGGGCTTTGGTAGGCCAGAAATATGAGGAAATCAGGCCGGATTTTCGAGGCTGGATTTGGAGTAAAGAATTACAAAGCTGGCTCTGTGAAGATGGACAATTCCTGCGTTTGCGCGACCCAGAAGGTAATATTCGCCCTACCCCAGCCGAAAAAGCCGCAATTTTGGCCGAGCAAGAGTATATTAGGGCGGAGCAGGAATATACTAGAGCCGAGCAAGAACGCAGCCGGGCGGAGCAAGCCAGTGTTCGGGCCGAGCAAGCCAGTGTTCGGGCCGAGCAGGAGCGCAGCCGGGCGGAGCAAGCCGAAAACCAGCTTCAGCAGGAACGTAATCAGGCTGGACAAGAACGACTGCGGGCAGAGCAGGCCGAACAAGCTCGGTTGCACGCCGAACAGCAAAGCGCACAAGAGTATAGTCGAGCGGAGCAGGAGCGCAATCGAGCGGAACAAGCCGAACAACAACTTGAGCAGGAACGAGCGCGGTTCGCCCAGCTTATGGCCCGATTAAAAGAAGTTGACCCGGATGCAAAGCTTTAAGCT
Source organism: Chloroflexia bacterium (assembly GCA_038323095.1). Taxonomy (GTDB): domain Bacteria; phylum Chloroflexota; class Chloroflexia; order Chloroheliales; family Chloroheliaceae; genus L227-5C. The sequence goes on from JBBQGP010000010.1 coordinate 47,083, forward strand.
TAACAAGATTTAGATTTGAGACAGATAAAGGATGGTTTTTAAGTGGGCATAGTATCAAACCAAAACGAAAAGCAATCTTCTAAATTCTGGCAAGAGCTGGAAAAGCGGGTACTAATTTATGATGGGGCAATGGGAACGCAGCTTATGGAGCGCGATTTGCAAGCCGCCGATTTTGGCGGGGCGCAATACGAAGGCTGTAACGAATACTTGGTGCTGACCCGGCCTGATGTTATTGAAGATATTCATGCCGCTTACTTCTCGACGGGTTGCGATGTGGTCGAAACGGATAGCTTTACCGGCAGCCGCCTAAAATTGGATGAATACGGGCTGGCGGAAAAAACCTATGAAATCAACTACCAGGCCGCCGCAATTGCCCGCCGGGTAGCTGACCGCTTTACCGCCGCTAACCCCGCTAATCCCCGCTTTGTGGCCGGGTCTATTGGGCCAACCGGCTTTTTGCCTTCCTCCGAAGACCCTGTTTTGGGTAATGTTACTTTCGATAAGTTAGTCGAAGTTTTCACCGAACAGGCCCGCGCTTTGCTGGAAGGTGGCGCGGACGTGATGCTTATCGAAACCAGTCAGGATATTTTGGAAGTAAAAGCGGCCATTTTCGGTATCCGTGAGGCTCGTCAGCAAGTTGGACGCTGGGTTCCTATTCAGGCTCAAGTTAGCTTGCTTGATACAAGCGGGCGGATGCTTTTGGGGACGGATATTGCCGCCGTAATGGTTATTCTGGAAAGTTTGGGCGCGGATATTATCGGTTTGAACTGCTCTACCGGGCCGGAAAATATGCGTGATTCCTTGCGTTATCTGGCCGAGCATAGCAAAGTTAAATTAAGTTGCTTGCCAAACGCGGGTTTGCCTCTTAACGAAGGCGGGCGCACTATTTATCCCATGACCCCTGAGCCGATGACCCGTCATTTGACCGAATTTGTGGATGAACTCGGTCTTAACATCGTAGGCGGTTGCTGTGGCACAACCCCGGCTCATATCAAAATGCTGGTGGATAGCGTCGGAAACCGTCCTGCGCCTGACCGCCGCTTTAATACCGAGCCGATGGTCGCCAGTGCCATTCGCTCGACTTCCTTGCACCAGGAACCCGCCCCTTTGTTGGTGGGTGAACGGGTCAATAGCCAGGGTAGCAAAAAAGTAAAGCAGCTTTTGCTGGCAAGCGATTATGAAGGGCTAATGACGATTGCCCGCGAACAGGTCGAAGGCGGGGCGCATACTCTGGATGTATGCGTAGCCTTAACCGAACGAGCCGACGAAACCGAGCAAATGCGCCGGACAATTAAAAAGCTTTCAACCGCAATTGAAGCTCCTTTGGTAATTGATTCGACTGAGGCTGATACTATTGCTGAAGCCCTCAAAAACTATCCGGGTCGGGCTATCGTTAATTCAATTAATATGGAGCGCGGACGCGAACGTATTGATAGTGTTATGCCTTCAGTCCGCGACCACGGAGCGGCGGTTATCGCCCTGACGATTGACGAAGAAGGTATGGCCCATACTGCCGAGAAAAAACTGGCGATTGCTCAACGGCTTCGCGATATTGTCCACCAGGATTACGGCCAGAGCGATGATGCCCTTATTTTCGATGTACTGACTTTCCCCGTCACTACCGGGCAAGAGGATTTGCGGCAAGATGCTTACGAAACGCTGGAAGGTATTCGGCAAGTAAAACAGGCTATGCCCGAAGTGCTGACTATTCTGGGGGTAAGCAATGTTTCGTTTGGGGTAAAGCCTCACGCCCGCGCTGTCTTAAACTCTGTCTTTTTGCACCATGCAGTACAGGCTGGTCTTGATTTAGCGATTGTAAACCCGGTGCATATCAAACCTTACGCCGAAATCCCTGAAGAACAGCGTAAACTTTGCGATGATTTGATTTTTAATACCGACCTCGACGCGCTGCCGCGTTTTATCCAATATTTCGAGGAAAACGCCGCCGGGCCAAAGCAGGAAACCGAAGATACTACCGCCGGGATGAGTTGCGCCGAGAAAATTCACTTTCAAATTTTGCATCGCCGCAAAGAAGGTATTGAGACTTTGATTGATGAGGAAGTAATCAACCGGGGCGCGATTGAAACCCTGAACGAAGTGCTATTGCCCGCCATGAAAGAAGTTGGCGATAAATTCGGGGCAGGAGAACTAATTTTACCTTTTGTGCTGCAATCTGCTGAGGTCATGAAAAAATCAGTGGCTCAACTGGAACGCTATCTGGAAAAGAAAGAAGGCTATACTAAAGGCAAAGTGGTAATTGCTACCGTCTTTGGTGATGTGCATGATATTGGCAAAAGTTTGGTTAATACTATTTTGACCAACAATGGCTACACGGTTTACGATTTGGGTAAGCAAGTGCCAGTTAATACTATTATTGATAAGGCTGTCGAGGTTGGGGCGGATGCAATTGGCCTTTCGGCTCTGTTGGTCAGCACTTCCAAACAAATGCCTTTATGTATCCAGGAATTGCAGCGACGTGGCTTGAATTTCCCGGTTTTGATTGGAGGCGCGGCGATTAACCGCTCGTTTGGCTATCGTACTTCTTTTATTGAGGGCAACCCTGATAAACCTTATGCTCCCGGCGTTTTCTATTGTAAGGATGCCTTTGAGGGGCTGGACGTGGTCGATAAATTGACCGATGCAAAACAGGCGGCTCCGTTCAAGCAAAAAGTTCTGGAAGAGGCTCGTACCGCGTTGGCAAAACAGGTTGAACGGGACGCAAAGATGGCTGAAACTCAGGCTCGGATTGCGGCAGAAACCGCTCAGGCCGCCCTTGCTTCCGGCTCGAACCGACCCAGCGGGGTGGAAGATGTGGGAATTTTGCCCAAGCCACCTTTCTGGGGCTTTAAAACTTTGGAAAAGCTGCCGCTCGACGAATTGTTCAAATTGCTCGATTTGAACACTTTATTCCGTTTACACTGGGGCGGCGGTAGTGACAAAAAGCGTGGGCCGGGCGATTACGAGCGATTGGTCAAGGACGAATTTGAGCCACTTTTAGCCGAGCTGCGCCAAAGTGCCGAGCGTGAAGGTTTCCTAACGCCTAAAGCTATTTACGGCTATTTCCCCTGCCGGGCCGAAGGTGAAGACGTGCTTGTATTTGACTCGAATAATTTTAATCGGGAACTTACTCGCTTTAGCTTTCCGCGCCAGCCCGGAGGCGAAAAGTTGTGCCTGGCGGATTATTTTAGCCGGAAATTCCAAAAAGGCCAGCCTGATGTATTACCCTTGCAAATCGTTACGGCAGGACAGGCCGCCAGCGAATATTGCGAAAAGCTTAACAAAGCCGGAGATTACAGCCGGGCCTATTTTGTTCACGGCCTGGCAAGCTCTATCGCCGAAGCCGCCGCCGATTATGTCCATAATCTGACCCGGCAAGAGCTTGGGCTTGCGCCAGAGCAGGGCAAACGTTATAGCTGGGGCTACCCGGCCTGTCCTGATTTGGCCGACCAGCAGAAATTATTCGAGCTAATGCCCGTCACCGACGAAATCGGGGTAAGCATTACCGAAGCGCATCAGCTTGACCCGGAACAATCCACCGCCGCTTTAGTCGTGCATCATCCTGCCGCCAAATACTATTCGACGATTGACCGCGAAGCTTTGGGCAACCTGCGGTGAACAAGTCGGAAGTATAAAGTCGAAAGCTGGGACAAAATTGAGATGGTATTTTACACGCTGGCTTATTTTGATGGGGTAAATTTTGCGGCAAGGGCCAAAGCCAAAGCCCTTTTTTCGGTAGCTTTAATGGACGAAGTTTGCCCGCCTTCCACTGTTTTTGCCGCCTACAATAATTACGCAGGCTCTAAACAAATCCGGGTTTGGCCTTATAATCATCACGAAGGCGGCGGCAATTATCAAATTCAGGAAAAGCTAAAGTTTTTACGAAGTATCTCTTAGCCTTACCTAAATTCAAGTTCAGGTTAGTTGCCTAATAACACTTCATAACTCGACGAGGAGAAACAAAAATGAACGAAGAACATGTATTGTATGAGGTGAAAAACCACGTCGCTACCCTGACCTTGAACCGACCTGACCGCCTAAACGCCCTGAGCCAACCAATGCTGGCTCTTTTGTCCAAATATCTAATTGAGGCTAACTCTGACCGAGAGGTGCGGGTAGTAGTGTTGACCGGGGCAGGGCGGGGGTTTTGCGCGGGCTACGATTTGAAAGACGAAGCCGAGGGTAAAGGCTTGCGTGGTACGACTGCCGCTCACTTCAATTTGCCCAACGATGCCCCACCTTTAGCTTTACATAATCTGGATAAGCCGACGATTTGCGCTCTGAACGGCCCGGCGGCGGGCTACGGGATGGATATGGCTTTGGGCTGCGATATGCGCCTGATGTCGAATACTGCCAAGCTTGCTCCGGCTTTCACCAAAATTGGGGTATTGCCCGAAAGTGGCGGAACCTGGATGTTGCCGCGAATGATTGGGTGGGCCAAAGCCTGTGAAGTTTTCTTTCGAGGCGGGCCGCTTTCTGCCGAAGAAGCTCTTGCCTATGGCTTGGTAAACCGGGTAGTCGCACCCGAAGCTTTGCTGGACGAAACTTATACTCTGGCTTACGAAATTGCCGCTAATGCCCCGCTCTCGATTCAAGCCACCAAGAAAGCTATGCGGATGGGGCTAGAGCAGAATTTTGAAACCAATATCCAGTATACCTACACCATCCTGCTGCAATTGTTCCAGAGCCAGGATTTTGCCGAAGGCGCACGCGCTTTTATGGAACGCCGCCCACCCAATTTTGAGGGAAAGTAATTATAATTTTGATATTTATAAAGTTTAAATTGAAAAAGCAAAAAGCCAGTAGGATAAAAATAAAACTTCTTAATGTACAGCGTAAGGTTTCAGTAATGTTGAATTTGTTATAATACGCAGGTAGTAGTTAGTAAAAGTCAAAGTAAATTTATTAATATAGTTGCACTAAGGATATGAACAAAAAACCAGCTTTTATACTAATTCGGCTCTTTCAAAGTTTTTACTTTCGCCTCGTTATTTCTTTTTTGATAATTATTTTTTTGCTGGTAATCTCCGTTCCTGTCACACTTTATCAGTTTGAAGAAGTAATAAAAACCACCGATAGCTTGAGCAGCCTCAATAATGCTCAGGTTGGAGTAGACGGAATGAGGGCGGCTTTGCTTGAGGAAAATCTGCGGATAAGCCAGTTTGTAATGCTCAACCAGT